>CALFYE010000399.1 GCA_937952145.1 uncultured Myxococcales bacterium | reverse complement strand
CGAGATACATTGGCGTGACTGGAGTTCAGACGTGTGCTCTTCCGATCTTATCGGCGGGCGCTGGGTGCATCGTACCGGCATTACGGTGAATCTGGGCGGTGGCCCAGGCCTCACGCCGGTCGCGACGACTGCGCAGGCGCGTGTCTTCGCCAGCATTGGCTACCTGCCCTTCGTCCAGAAGAAGGCGGAGCCGGTCAAGCCGCCACCGCCGGTGGTGGACCTCGATCCCGATCGCGACGGTGTGATTGGTGCCAACGACAAGTGCCCGACGGTCTGGGGCCCCGCCGACAACCAGGGCTGCCCGGAGGTCGACACCGACAAGGATGGTCTCCTCGACAAGGAAGACAAGTGTCCGCTTGAGCCGGGTCCGAAGGAGAACCAAGGCTGCCCGGATACCGATCGCGACAAGGATGGCCTGTTTGATCGCCTCGACAGCTGCCCGGATCAGCCCGGCCCGGTCGAGAACAACGGCTGCCCGCTGCCTGACTCGGACAAGGACGGCATCATCGACCGCGACGACAAGTGCCCGTACGAGCCAGGTGTCAAGGAGTACAACGGCTGCCCGGCGCCGCGGAAGTTCATCAACGTCACCGACAAGAAGATCGAGCTGCTTCAGAAGATCCTCTTCGCGACGAACAAGGCCGACATCAAGCCTGCGTCGTTCGATCTGCTGAACGAAGTGGTGGACGTGATGAAGCGCCGCGAGAAGATGCGCGTGCACATCGAAGGCCACACCGACATCCGTGGCACGCTGCAGTGGAATATGAAGCTGTCGCAGATGCGCGCTGAGTCGGTGAAGCAGTACCTGATCCAGAAGGGCGTTGCCGCCGACCGCCTGACCTCTGAGGGCTATGGCCCAACGCGGCCAGTACCGGGCTGCGAGAACGACAAGACCACGGCGTGCTACGACAAGAACCGTCGCACCGAGTTCGTCATCGTCGAGCAGTAGGCCCGCTGAGCGCGGAGACTCTCTCCGCGCTGCCCTTCTCCGCCGTTCCCCCGCCGTTTCTCTTCCCCCAAAAAACAAAAACTCCCCCGCCGGTGCCACGGCCCGACGGGGGAGCTCTGCGTCTGTTCGCCGCCGAGTTTCTTACAGGCTGCGGATCGCTTGCCGTGCCGCTGTCAGGGTCTGCTCAATCACCGCGTCGCTGTGCGCTGCCGAGACAAAGGCGGCTTCGAACTGCGATGGCGGTAGATAGACTCCGTGATCCAGTAGGGCATGGAAGAAGCGGGCAAAGCGGGCGCTGTCGCTGCGCTTGGCATCGGCGTAGTCGAAGACTGGCTGCTCGGTGAAGAACAGGGTGAACATCGAGCCGACCTGGTTTACCGAAACACCAATGCCCGCCTGCCGCACGATCTCGGCCAAGCCGTTGGCCAGCGACGTAGTTGCTTGTGTCAGGCGGGGATAGAGGTCTGGCTGGGTCGCCAAGAGCTCGATCTGCTTCATGCCGGCTGCAACGGCAAGCGGGTTGCCCGAAAGTGTGCCTGCTTGGTAGACCGGGCCGCTGGGGGCGATTCGCTCCATGACGTCGGCGCGACCGCCGTAGGCCGCCAGCGGCATACCGCCGCCGACGATCTTGCCAAGACAGGTGAGGTCGGGCGTGATGCCGTAGAGTGCTTGGGCCCCCCCGAAAGCCACCCGGAACCCGGTCATAACCTCGTCGAAGATAAGGAGCGAACCGTGGCTTCGCGTGAGCTCAGCGAGGGCCTGCAGGTAGCCGGGCCGTGGCGGGACGCAGCCCATATTGCCGCACACCGGCTCGACAATCAGCGCGGCGATCGTGCTCTGTCCGTGCTCGTCGCGGTGCTCGGCGAACAGGCGCTGCATGGCGGGAAGGTCGTTCCAGGCGACGGTCAGCGTGTCCTGCGCGGCCCCGGGTGTGACTCCCGCCGAGCCGGGTATGCCGAGCGTTGCCGCCCCCGAGCCCGCCGCGACCAGCAGGGCATCGGCATGGCCGTGGTAGGCGCCGTCGATCTTGACGATCTTGTGGCGACCGGTGAAGCCACGGGCAAGACGAAGCGCTGACATCGTCGCCTCGGTTCCCGACGAGACCAGGCGCACGCGCTGCATGGATGGCACCGATCGACAGAGGAGCTCGGCGAACGCTACCTCCCGCTCAGTCGGGGCACCGAAGCTGGTGCCGGATCCGGCGGCGGCGACGATGGCGGCGATGATCTCGGGGTGGGCGTGACCCAGCAGCATCGGTCCCCAGGAGCCCACGTAGTCGATGTAACGATTGCCGTCCGCATCGATGAGGAACGCCCCCTCCGCCGCTGCAATGAAGACCGGATCTCCACCGACCCCGCGAAAGGCGCGAACCGGCGAATTGACCCCGCCTGGAATCACGCTGCGGGCTCGCTGGAACAGGCTCTGTGATGCTGATCGAGAGGCAGTCTGAGACGGAGCTTGCGAGGTTTTCGACATGCTCTCTTGTGCCACGAAACCGCCGCGGCGCGGAAGGGAGAGTCCGCGACATTCGTGGTAGCATGCCGCTCATGACGAGCACCAAAGACCCGTTTTCGGCCTATGCCACGCTGACGACTGCCCACGGTACCGTGGGGTATTACCGCCTTGAGGCCCTGCGCGCGCACTGCCCGCAGCTGGAAAAGCTGCCGTTTTCGATTCGCGTGCTCTTAGAGTCGCTGCTGCGCAACTGCGACGGGTTTGCCGTCACTGATGAAGACGTGCGACGCCTCTGTGCCTGGAACGCCCCGGCGCCGGCTGAGGTTGAGCTGCCGTTCATGCCGTCCCGCGTCATCCTGCAGGACTTCACGGGCGTGCCGGTGCTGGTCGATATCGCGGCGATGCGCGCGGCGGTGGCGCGGCTGGGCGGCGATCCGAAGCGCATCAACCCGCTCGTGCCCGTCGATCTGGTCATCGATCACTCGGTGCAGGTCGATCACGCGGGGACGGCGGACTCGCTGCTGCGCAACGTGCGCGTCGAGTTCGATCGCAACCGCGAGCGTTACACCTTCCTGCGCTGGGGCCAGAACGCGGTGCGCAACTTCCGCGTCGTGCCGCCGGCTTCGGGCATCGTGCATCAGGTCAACCTGGAGTACCTGGCGCGTGGCGTCATGACCAAGGCGGGTCCGCACGGCCACCCCGTCGCCTATCCCGATACTGTGGTGGGCACTGACTCGCACACGACGATGATCAACGGCTTGGGCGTGGTCGGCTGGGGCGTCGGCGGAATCGAAGCAGAAGCGGTCATGCTGGGCCAGCCGCTGTTCATGCTGACGCCGCAGGTCATCGGCTGTCGCCTCCACGGTCGTCTGCGCGAGGGCGTGACGGCGACGGATCTGGTGCTGACGCTAACCCAGCTCTTGCGCAAGAAGGGTGTCGTCGACAAGTTCGTCGAGTTCTGCGGTTCGGGCATGGCGACGCTTTCGCTAGCCGATCGCGCGACGATCGCCAACATGGCTCCCGAGTACGGCGCTACCATCGGCTTCTTCCCGGTCGATGATGCGACGCTGGAGTACCTGCGAGCGACCGGTCGCTCGGCGAACGACATCGATCTGGTCGAGCGCTACAACCGGGCGCAGGGCCTGTTCCGCACCGACGACTCGCCCGAGCCCGTGTTCACCGATCTGGTCGAGCTGGACCTGGCCACCGTCGAGCCAAGCCTGGCCGGTCCGAAGCGGCCGCAGGATCGCCTGCCGCTGCCCACCGTCAAGGGTGCCTTCCGAAAAGCCCTCACCGCTTCCGTCAAAGAGCAGGGCTTCGCGCTGTCGGCTGCCGACCTTGAAAAGAAAGCGACAGTCGCGGTGCACGGCGGGAAAGCGACGGCCGAGCTACAGCACGGCGCCGTGATCATCGCGGCGATTACCAGCTGCACCAATACCTCAAATCCGTCGGTGCTGATTGCAGCCGGCCTGCTGGCCAAGAAGGCCGTCGAAAAGGGTCTGCAGGTCGCGCCCTACGTCAAGACCAGCCTGGCGCCGGGCAGCAAGGTGGTGACCGAATACCTGACCCGCGCCGGCCTGCTGCCCTATCTGGAAAAGCTAGGTTTCTACGTCGTCGGCTATGGCTGCACGACCTGCATCGGCAACAGCGGTCCCGTCGACGAAGCCATCGACAAGGGCGTGGCGCAGAGCGGCGTGGTGGCCGCGGCCGTGCTCTCGGGTAACCGCAACTTCGAGGGCCGCATCCATCCTCAGGTGAAGGCCAACTACCTTGCCTCGCCGCCGCTCGTCGTGGCCTACGCGCTGGCGGGCAGCGTCGACAAGGACCTGAGCAGCGAGCCGCTGGGCACCGGTCAGGATGGCCAGCCGGTCTTCCTGCGCGACATCTGGCCGACGCACGCCGAGGTCAAGAGCGTGCTCGCAAGCAGCATCACCCCCGCCATGTTCCAAGAGAGCTACGCCACCGTCTTTGACGGCCCGCCCGAGTGGAAGCAGGTAGCGGGCGCTGCCGCCTCGGACCTGTACGCGTTCGAAGACAGCTCGACCTACATCCAAGAGCCGCCGTTTTTCACCACCATGGGACTGCGGCCCGACGCCGTTGCGCCGATTCGTGACGCGCGTGTGCTGGCCTTGCTGGGCGACTCGGTGACCACCGATCACATCTCGCCGGCGGGTGACATCCCTTCCTCGGGTCCGGCGGGCGAGTACCTGCGCGGCCACGGCGTCAGTAAGGTCGACTTCAACAGCTTCGGCGCGCGGCGCGGCAACGATCGCGTCATGGTGCGTGGCACCTTCGCCAATATCCGCCTCAAGAACCTCTTGGTCCCCGGCGTCGAGGGTGGCGTCACCTTGCACCTGCCGAGCGGCGAGCGCCTGAGCATCTTTGATGCCGCGCAGCGCTACCAGAAGGAAGGCACCCCGCTTGTGATCCTCGCCGGCAAAGAGTACGGCACCGGAAGCTCGCGCGACTGGGCAGCCAAGGGCACGCTGCTTTTGGGTGTGCGCGCCGTCATCGCCGAGAGCTTCGAGCGCATCCATCGCGCGAACCTCGTTGGCATGGGCGTGCTGCCGTTGGTCTTCGAGCCGGGCCAGAACGCCGAGAAGCTGGGCCTGACCGGGCGCGAGCGTTTCAGCATTCGCCTGCCCGCCGAGCCGCAGCCACGACAGAGCGTGCAGGTCGATGTCCAGCGCGAAGACGGCAGTACGTTTTCGTTCCAGGCTCGCTCGCGCTTGGATACGCCGATCGATGTTCGCTACTACCAGAACGGCGGCATCCTGCAGACCGTGCTGCGCGATCTCATCGCTCGGCCGGCCGCTGCGCAGTAAGCGCAGCGCAGTCGCTCAGCGCGGCAGCTTCAGCTGAATGCGCGGGCTGGTGGCCCGCCCGCTGCCGTCGCTGGGAAGCTCGCTGGCGCGGACTCGCTCGGGGGCGATTCCGCCCTGTACCAGGTACTCGCGGATGGCGATCAGCTGCGCATCCATGCCGCTTATCGTCGCGGCTTCGATGCGTAGCTGGTGTAGCTCGGGGTGGTGGATCAGAAGATCGATCACTTCGTCGAGCTGGCGCTGGCTGGCCGGCGTCAGCTGCAGTGGCTGACTATCAGCGACGAAGGCCAGCGGCTCAGCCAGTAGGATCTCATCGGCGGTCAGGGCGACGCGCGGCGGGCGCGGTCGGGACAGCAGGCGCAGGTTCAGCAGCCGCTCTTCGCCAGGACTCAGCACGACCAGAAGCTCGCGCGATAGATAGCCCAGCGCATCGATGCGCAGGCGCCACGCCCCGGCCGAGACGCGCGCCAGCCACTGCGCTGGCTGGGCTGCTGTCGTCGGAGGCTCCAGCGCCAGGCTATGACCCGTACGCGTCAGCGAGACCAACGCGCCTGGGATCGGCGCCTCGCTCTCATCGCGCACCGAAACCAGCACGCGAGCCGGCAGGGCGCGCGCGGCGATCTCCAGATCCAGATCCGACACGATCTCTTCGCCGGCCCGGACAATCAGCGTCGTGCGAGTCGTCAGGTGATCGCTGCGGCTGGCTTCGACATCGACCGATCCGGCGGGCAGCGGGCCGCTTTCAAACTCGCCGCGCGCGTTGGTCAAAAGAGCGTTCTGCGGCATGCCGACAAAGCGCACGATAGCTCCCGGCAGCGGCGCTCGGCTGGCCCGGTCTCGCACCACGCCGCGCACCGATCCCTGGGCCGGCACCGTCGAGACAGCGGGTGTCGCAGTCGTGCCGCGCTCGGATTCGTCCTTGGTCGACTCGCCCCGTCGAGCTCCCTGCAGGTCGAAGGCAAAGCTCAGCGCGCCAAAGCCTGCCACCTGCGGCAGCTTCGCGCCCATGATGTAGCCCCAGCTCGACAGCGCCACCTGCATGCCCAGGTCGATCGACACCAGCCACGGCAAAAGCAGCCGTGCTCCCACCGACACCACCTGACCGACGCGATCTTCGGATGCCGCAACCACCGCCGCCGGCACCTGCGCCATCAGCTGAGCGCGCAGCACCGCATCGCCGCCGCCCGTCACCAACGATAGCGAATAGGTCAAAGCCGGCATCAGCCAGACCTGGTTGGCGATGGCAAATCGCAGATCCATCCCCAGCCCAAACTCCATGCGCGGCTGGCCGACGTCATACGAGGCGCTGTAGATCAAGCGCGTCGCCAGACAAGCGCTCTGCCCCTGCGCCATGCAGTCGAGCGCACTCACGATCTCGCTGCTGCGATCGTGCAGGTAGCCCAAGCGCAGCGACAGCCGCAGCGGGACGGCGCGAAAGCGCGGCAGCTTGCCTAGCTCAAGCCCCAGCAGGGCATCGATGCCGCCGTCGATGCTCGCCAGGTTCGGGCCAAAGTCATAGGGCCCGCTGTGCACGCGAAGCTGTGGCTGCAGCGCCAGGTGCAGGAAGCGCCCAAACGGACTGTGCAGCTTCACGCCCAGCGCCGAGCGTCCCAGCGTCAGGCTTGGGCGAGTATCCGGCGGCTCGGTCGTCGACGGCCGCTGATTACGGCTCGACCGCGTGCCCACTTGCAGCCAGGTCTCGACGTGCGAGCCCAGCGTCGCCGCAATCTGCATCGCCCCGCCCAGCTGCTGGTGCCGATCATCGCTGAGCAGGTAGCCATACTGGACAAACCCCGCCAGCCACAGCGCCGTGCGCAGGTGGTAGGGACAGCCCGGGTTCGCCAGCGGCAGATCAAAAATCCCCGACCCGCCGCCCCGCGACACCCCCACCGAGTGCCGACACCCCAGCGCATCCCCCGGCAGCCCCTGCGCCCGCCCCGTCCCCGGGCTGAGCAACAGCAACCCCAGCGCAAGCCAGCCCAGCCAGCGCCGCCATCCCATGAGGCAAGCACCCACAGCCGGAGCCAGAGCTAGGGCAAGAAAACTCACCGCGCCGTTACATATCACGGCGCCGCATCAGACGGGTGGGGGATTCGGGGGAGGAGAGGAGGGGGCCGGAGCGAGGAGAAGGACGGCCAGCCAGAGCCCGCCGCTACTTGTCGTTATTCTTCACGCCCGTCGCCCCGGTGCCGTTGAAGGTGCTGACCACCAAGCCCTTGTCGTCCTCGTACGGATTGCACTTGTTGAGGGTGCGCTCCTTGCCTTTGCTGTCCTTGCACTTGCCAGTGAAGCCCAGCTCCGGGTGGCGAGGTTTGCTAACGCACATCGCTCCGGTCGGCTGCCAGCGTGACTCAAAGGTCCATTTCTCTTCGCGCAGCTGAATCGGGGGATCGAGGTAGTCAAAGATGTCGAGGACCGTGCCCTCCACAGTCCAGGCCTTGCCATCACCACAATAGTCGGCGCGGATCATGCGCGTACACGCCTGATGGTGGTCCTTGAGAGGAATGGCGGGGCAGCGCTTGTCGTTGCCCTTTCCGCTGTCCTTGCAGGCGGTGGCGCTGGCCCATGGGCGGTAGCCGATACGGACACACTTGCCAATCGCGCCAGCCCGACAGGCGAGTGTAACCGAGTCTGCTTGATCAACACGGGCACCGGTCTCTAAGTTCCAATACATGCCGGTGAGCGGAATGAAGTAATCGGCCTGAGAAATGTCATCCACACAAACTGGCTGCCAGGTTGGCTCTTTGTCGGTCATCACCGACATCTTGTACTGCCAGACATCTTGGAACGGCGGCGTGGCCGTATCAAGCACCACATCTTCTACGCGGAAGACATAGGTGATCTGCACTGGGTTCTGCACGCGAACTTCTAGGATAGAACCAATGAAATCTCGCCCGGAGACCTGCCGACCATTGACGGTTCCCTTGAGTAGGCTGCCCTCAATGGTAACGTTTTCAATGCGTACGGCCCCCTGCGGTGAGCCGTTAACCCAGTTTGCTCCGTTGAACCAATTTGGCCCATTGAACCAGTTGCCGCCATTATACCATGTTGGTCCGTTGTACCAATTGCCGCCATTGAACCAGTTTGGCCCATTGAACCAATTGGAACCATTGTACCAACTAGAGCCATTGTACCATTTTGTGCCATTATGCCATTGCGCGCCATTGGTGGTCATTTTAGCGCGATATTCGGCCAGATTTTCGTCCTGCTTGGTCTCGGTACAAGAGACTAGAAGCAGGCCAGCTGTGATGAGAGAGCCAAGGCGCTTAGTTGTCCACATCTTCTCCTCCTGTGGGCGTCTCTCGCATGCGCTCTACCTAAACCAGAATAACCGATTGTGCGAGATTTGAAAGATCATACACCCAATCGTAAGTGATCAATTGTGATTTTGAAGATAGCCAGAAAATAAATTGTATCAACGTATCTATTGATTATTGTTAATAATATTCGCGCGCCGCTTGACCAAACGAGAAGTAAACTTCTCAATCCTGCGAGCGTGCGCAGGAATGCTCGGATATCCAGGCAGGAAAAGGCAGGAAGAGTTACTTATTGGGCAGAGAGGCACAGATGCGTACCCCGCTGCCGTGATCGTGGTAGTTGGGGGCCACGGCGAAGCGGGTGGTAGATCGTGTGCCAATGGCGGCGATGTAGAATGCGCCGCTGCGGGCGACTGACTCTGAGGGATCGATGACCGGCATAACCCATTCAACGGCATTGCCAGCCATATCGAGTATGTTAAAAGGGCTTATGCTTTGTGGATGTGAACCTACTTCGTCAGGCCCCACCGTAAGCGGATCTTTAGCGTAGGCTTCATCGTAGTTGGCTTCATCGCCAGTCAATGTATACCCATGTGGATACTCGCGATCATCGGCGCCCCGGGCCGCCCGTTCCCACTCATATTCCGTGCAAAGGCGGGCCCCGGGGACGCGACCGCTGGTATGTAACGCTTCAGCGTAGCGCTTGGCGGCGGCCAGGCTCACACCAAGCACTGGGAATTTTTGCCAGACCTGTTCTCTTCGGTGTTTTCGCGGCGGATAGACCATCTTCTGATCGCCGGTTGCCGAGATGACTTTGTCACCGGTGCGGATCGTAAGCTGCCACTGTCCGCTGGGTAGCAGCTTCAGATCGACGCCTCCGCCGGTGTTGGCGCTGGTCAGCTCTTGTAGAGCGCGCTGCTCGGCTGGCAGTGCCTGCAGGTGCTCGATCCATTCCTCAAACGTCGTCTCATGGCGGGCGATCAAATAGCCGCCTGTCTCCGCCTCGTGAATCGGGATGGTCGATAGAAAGCTCTGGCGGGTACTTTCATCCGCCGCTGTTCCGACCAAGAATTTACCGGGAGGAATATAGACAAACCCGTGAGGGATTTTCGACTCGGGCAGCAGATCGATATTGATCTGCGAGCTAGCGCCTCGTTTTACTAATACCGGATATCGGACATCTGCATATCCTGGGGCATTGATGACAAGTAGATATGAACCGGGTGAGAACGATAAATTGGTAATCGGTGTAATGCCAAGCGCCTGCCGGTGCACCAACTCAAGATGCCGGCGTTTAGCGCTAATATATTGATGTATATTAACTGCGGCCCCCTGTGGCCTGGTAATGATTTCTAGCGAAGAAGGTGCATTCCATTTCTTATAATAAACATTGTCTGAGTCGTAAATCTTGATTCGCGACAAAACATCATTTAGTCGAGGCGTATTTCTTTCTCGGTCGGCAATAATTGCTCGTTGAAACAGGCTCGCCAGGAACTGATTGCGAATGTCATTCCGCGAGCTATCGAGACGCATCGCTAGTTCAAAGGTGCTGCCGGCTTGGGTATAGGCGGCATCGAGATCCGGTGCCTTCTCAACGACTTGCGCCCATAGAGCCTCGGCGGCATCGCGTTGCTGCGCTTCGAAGGCGGCAAATGCACGGGTACGGAGCGAATCAATTTCGCCGTTTAACGCGTTGGCGCGACTAAGCTGCTCCATTCCCTCGGCCAGCTGGCCGTTTACCTTGACCTGCAGGTCATGTTTCAGCTTCACCTCGTATCCGGCATAAAGCAGCCCAGCCATCACCGGCACCAGCAGCGCCAGGGCCCGGCGTAGCTGCTGCCGTCGCTGTAGGGCGCGGCGGGATGCTTCGATGAACTGGGCTTCGCGGGCGCCGATGTCGACGGCTTCGAGCATGCCGACTTCGGCGATCTGCTTGGGGCCCCACAGGGCGTCGCGGTGGCGGCTGAGGCGGAGCCACTCGGCGGTGGCGGATTCTAGGCGCTGGCGGACGGCGCGGCTCTCGCGGTGCTCGTCGAGCCACTTGCGCAGGGCGGCCCAGCCTTTGAGCAGGGCTTCGTGGGCGACTTCGTAGCTGACGCCTTCGCCGGTGTCGCGGGCGACGAGCAGGCGGGCCTTGACCAGAGCATCGAGGGCCGGGCGAGCCGACGCGGCGCGCACCAGCTCGTCGTCGCTGCGGCGGGCGCGGGTGCCTTCCACGGTGACCAGCGCCATCAGGATGCGCCGCGCTTCGATCCGCTGCTCCTCGGGCAGGCCGAGCATGACCTGGTCGGCGTGTCGCGCCAGTGCGCCTGAGACGCCGCCGATGCTGTCGAGCGCCTGCTGGGTGATGACGCTGCCGCTGCGATTCTCCCAGAGCTCGGTCAGCGCGAACTGGAGGAGCGGCAGGCCGCCGTCGGTGCGCGCCGTCTCGTTGGCCAGCGCGTCGACGAGCTGTTCGGTCTCGAAGGTGACGCCCTTGGTGGCGGCGGGGCCGAGGATGGCTTCCTTGATGCGCTCGGGCATGAGCGGGCGCAGCAGGTACAGGCCACGCGCCAGCTCTTCACCAAGTCCCGGCAGGGCGGCGACGCGGGCCAGGAAGTCGCTGCGCACCGTCATCAGCATGCGCACGCTGTGAATGCGCGAGCACAGATAGCCCAGTGCCGCGGCCACCACCGTCGCCTCTTCTTCGGTGCCAATGGTGACGATTTCTTCCAGCTGATCGATGAACAAGACGACGCCGCGATCGGCCGCCATCTGCTTGTGCATCATGCGTCCAAGCTCGCTGGGGTCGATGCGCAGCTTGCTGGCCAGCGCCTCTTCGCCCAGGTTGAGCAGCGGCGCGAGCTCGTTGCACAGCGCGGTCAGCGGCTTCTTGCCGGGGACCATCGAGCGCACCACCCAGCTGCGTCCACCGCCGAGCGCACCGTCGCTGACATGCGGCAGCACACCGGCGCGACAGAGCGACGACTTGCCAATGCCAGAGTCGGCGACGACGAGCACAAACGGATCGGTGCGCAGGCGTTCGAGGATGGTGCCGACTTCGCTCTTCCGACCGAAGAACAGGCCGCGGTGCTCGGCTTCGAAGGCGAGGAGGCCGCGGTAGGGGTTGCCCTCGGGCAGGGCGTCGGCTTTCTGGTTGGGGCGAAGCTGCTCCAGCGCCTCGCGCAGCTCATCCCCTGAGCCGAAGCGCTGGGCGGGATCGCGTCGCAGACAGCGATCGATGATCGCCGCCAGACGAGGATCGACATTGGGCGCGACGCTGTAAAGCGGTGTGGCGTCGCGCTGGTTGACGATCTGCGGCAGCTCCTGCAGCGCCACGTCGGCAAACGGCGGCGAGCCGGTGGCCAGCTCATACAGCAGGACGCCGGTGGCGTAGATATCGGCCCGACGGGTACCGGGCTCACCGCGCCAGATCTCGGGCGCCATGTAAAGCGGTGTGCCGGCGATGCGATTGGCGGCGCTGACTTCGGGCAGGGACCAGGCCAGCGACGACAGGATGCCGGTGGGCAGCGGCTTTATGGGGGCCGGCGGGGTCAGGTGAAGGGGCAGGCGCGGCAGCTCAGAGGTCACGGCGCCGCTATCAGAAGAGTCGCCTGCCACCGGGACGATGTCGGACGAGTTTTCCGGCACGACATCCGAAGGAGGGCGTCGTTCGTCGGAATCCCAGGCGCGGCCGGCGGCTTTGGCGCTGGGGGCGGTGGCGACGGCAGGCTGGGCCACTCCGGCGCGCGCGGCCTTGGCAGCGGCACCGCTTACCGACGGATGCTCGCTGCTGCTCTGCCCGCCGTTTGCGGTCTTTTCGTCGATGGCGACGCCACGGGCCAGGGTCTGCATCGGCCCGCTCGCCAGCAACAGAGCAGCCTGCTCGCCAGAGAAGTCCATGGTGGGCGCCACGACCTCTGGGGTCGCGGCGGAGCTACGCCGAATCTCGTCGGAGTTGAGCTCGGCTCCACCCCAGCCGATGCCCAGGTCAAGGAGCTTGGCGAGGCCGAAGTCGAGCAGCTTGACCTCGCCATCGCTCTGCACGATGACGTTGCCCGGCTTGATGTCGAGGTGCAGGACTCCGCGACGGTGGGCAGCGGCCAGGCCACGCGCAACACCGAGCCCAATGTCGAGGATCTTCTGCCACGCCATCGGCTTCTCGATGGCGTCGAGGTTCTTCCCGCGCACGAACTCCGAGATGATGATCGGGTGGGCATCGATCTCGCTGACGCGGTAGATGGTGACGACGTTGGGATGCTGCAGGCGGGCGGCGGCGCGTGCCTCGTTGAGGATCTGCTCGCGCACATGCGCGCCCGTCTCATCGCCGATGGCGTGGATGAACTTCACCGCGACGGGTCGGTCTAGCAGCGTGTCGTGACCGAGGTAGACCGTGCCCATGCCCCCCTGCGAGAGCGGACAGAGAAGTCGGTACTCGTCGAACTTCTCGGGGGGAGTCCAGTTCGGGTCAAGGCGATGAGGTGTGCGCGGCGCCATGGATTGAATGGGCCCTGATCCCAGGCGCAGTCCGATGCGCCAAAAGGTACACGGCCTTACAATAAAATCTCATGATGCTGCCAGTGGGTCAACGCACGCCTGCAGGGCAGGCGCCTTGACGGCCAGCGGCGATCTTGGGCGGCCGGGCTGGCTGCTTGGCCAGAACGCCACTTAGCAGACGGCTGTGCCGTCGCTGGCTAGGCGGGAAACAGCGGCTCGGGCTTCTCTTTGGGGGTCTGCGCGAAGTGTGCGTAGACCGCCCACAACAGGAACTGCGTGCCGCCGAACAGGACGATCTCGGGTAGCCAGCGGACGAGGGCAAACAGCCACCCGACCACCACCAGCGCGCTGATGTAGAAGTTCACGAAGCGGTTGGCGATGCGGCCGCCCTTGGGGACCCGCCAGGACGACAGCATCGACCACGAGAAGAAGACCAAGAGCAGCGGCATGTACGGCACCCAGGCATCGAGGCGCACGCTGCCAAACAGGCGCAGACCGGGGAAGTCGAAGCCGGGGCTCCAGGCGGGCTCGCCGTACTTCATGGCGCAGAGCAGGAACGACGCCATCATGCCGCCGCAGAACGTGGTGGGCGTGCCGAAGAAGAAGTCGGGGTTGCCCTTGCTGACATTGAAGCGGGCCAGGCGGAAGGCGGCAGCAACGGCGTAAAAGACGCAGATGGCGCGCAGGGCAATCAAAGCCGGGCCGCTGCTCCAGCCCAGCGTGGGATGGCCGACAAACCAGGCGTAGATCAGCGCAGCCGGCATGAAGCCGTAGTTCAGCAGATCGGCCAGCGAGTCCATCTGCACACCAAGCGGCGTACTGGCCTTCAGCGCGCGAGCCACCAGGCCATCGAACTTGTCGGTGATCGTCGAATAAAGGACCCAGAAGCAGGCGTCGACCCAGTCACCGCGCAGGGCGGCCTGCATGGCCAGCACGGCACAGACGATCGAGCCGGCGGTCACCAGGTTCGGCGCCAGGAAGCGGAGAAATGTCGCGAGATCCCCTCCGCTCGCCGTCCCCCCGGAGGCCGGGATAGGGGACGAATCCGACGAGGAACCTGCAGGGGAGTCGGCGGCTGGGCCTGCGGCGGCGACCGACGATGAGAGGGATGTGGAGGGGGACTCTGCCATCTATACGACCGTGGACTCGCAGGCTAAACTGCGCCGCGCGATGAAGTCAACGCCTCCAGCGCAGCCTCCGGTGTCCGGCTCTGACGTCGGCAGTCGTGTGCCCAGTGGTCGAGTCCCAAGTGGCCGGCCGGGCCGGGCCGCTCCTGCTGAAGAGCAAGTGGCGACTCGGCTGCGACTGGCGCTGACCTTTGTTGGCTGGGCGGCGATTGGAGCGCTCTTGTGCGCAGTCCCGCTGTTCAACGTGCTGGGCTACGAGAGCTGTCTTTTGCTGGCCATTTTGTCGTCGCTGACCGGGGTACATCACGGCGTGCGAGCGGTGTCGCGAGGGCGGGGCGGGCGCGAGCGTGCACGCGGGACCAGCAGGTCGGGCGGGCCCAAGTCCGGACGTCCGCTGGCGGCGCGGGCCCAGATCAGCGCCGAGGCGGCTGAGCGCGCACCGCTGTCGACGGTCTTCGGCCTGTTTTTGCGGGCGTATCTGGCGGCTGGCCTGCCGATCTTGGTGCCGCTGCTCCTGCTGCTGCTCAACGGCTTTCGCGTGCGCAACTGCAGCTATGGCGCGGGGCTGGCGTTCTTCGCCATGCTGCCGCTGTGCTCGACAGCGTGCGGCGTCGGGACCGGGCTGTTTTCGGCGCTGCTCTGTCGATCGCGGGCCCGCGCCTACGGGCTGGCCTATGCGCTGGTGGCGGCATCGCTGCTGTGGTCGCTGCTGCGCTTTTTGGCTTCGCCGGCGATCTTTTCTTTCGATCCCTTCTTTGGCTACTACCCTGGCGCGCTCTACGACGAAGACATCAGCATCGGCAGCGCATTTCTGGCCGCGCGGGTCCTGCACCTCTGCACGCTGTTTTTGACCCTTTCGTTGTGCGGGCTGTGGCTGCAGGGAGAGTCGCTGTCGCTGCGTCTGCCAGGGCTGAGCGAGCGCGATGTCCGACTGGCGGGGCGACGGCGCGGCGATGGCAGTCGGCTGGGGGCAGCGCTCTCCTGTGTGCTGTTTCTGGGGCTGTCGCTGTTCTTTTTTCTGACGGCGGCGCGCTGGGGTTGTCGCGGGGATGTGGCGACGCTGCAGGCCCACCTGACGAGCGAGCTGCGGACGCCCCACTTCGTGCTGCGCTATCGTCCCGGCGGGGCAGTGGCGCGCGACATTCGGCTCCTCGCCCGTGAGCACGAGCTTCGCTATCAGCAGCTCCGCGAGACGCTGGGGGTCGAGCCCGACTGGCGAGCGCCGTGGATCCTGCAGCGGCTGGGGATTGCGCCTTCCATGACGTCGGCCAGTGAAGCGCCGCGCGTCGTCAGCTATCTGTTCGACGGAGTCGAAGACAAGCGTCGGTTGATGGGCGCCGGCTTCACCTACATCGCGAAGCCCTGGCGGCGCGAGATGTACCTGCACCACGAGGGCTGGCCACACCCGGTGCTGCGTCACGAGCTGGCGCATATCTTTGCCGGGGCGGCCGGCGATCGGCTGCTGCACTTGGCGCTGAGCCGCGGCGTGCCGCAGCCCGGTATGATCGAAGGAATTGCCGTCGCTGCTGATTGGCGAGGCAGCGGCGATCTAGACCCCCACCAGACGGTGCGAGCGATGCGTCAGGCGGGCCTGGAGCCGCCGCTTAGCGCCGTCTTCGGCCTGGGCTTCTATCGTCTGCCCGCAAGTCGGGCCTATGCCTTGGCGGGATCGTTCTGCCGCTTCCTGCTGGGGCGGCATGGGGCGGGGCCGCTCTTGGCGGCGCATCGTCGGGGCGGTCGGAGCGCGGACTTCGCGGCTGCCTACGGCGTGCCCTTTGCGCAGCTGGAGAGCGACTACCATGCCTTCATCGATGCCCAGCCGCTGTCGGTGAGTGAGCGCGACGTGGCCCACGATCGACTGCGCCGTCCCGCCGTCTTTCACAAGGTCTGCGCCCATGAGCTCGCGCTGCGTAAACAGCAGGCGCGACTGGCGGCGGCGGCGGGGGATCTTGATCGTGCGCTCGGGCTGCTGCTTTCGGTGTGTCGCGACGATCCCGGCGAGCCGCAGCACCAGGTCGAGCGCCTGGAGATGCTGTATTCGGCAGAGCGCTATGACGAGGCCGCTCAGGTCGCGAGCCAGCTGCTTTCCCACCCCGCTCGGACGCGCGTGCTGGAGTCGCGGGCCGAGGCGCGTCTGGGCGATCTGGCGGTGCTGCGGGGCGAGCTGGCCACCGCCCAGGAGCACTACGAGCGGGCCGTCGCGCTGCCAGATAACGAGAACGCCAGCCGGCAGCTCGTCGCAAAGCTCGGCGCGCTGGCTGCCGCAGCCAAGGCCAAGGCAGAGACCATCGCAGGGACCGGGGCAGAGGCCGGAGAAAACGCGGATGCCGCGGCGATCGTGCGCACCTCGCTGTTGCGCGTCTTGGTGGGTGAACCGCTGGCGCAGCGGGCTGGCCGGCTGCGGGCCAGCGACGGTCGAAGCGAGGCGCTGTCGGCCTATCTTTTGCGCGATGCGATCCAGGCCCAGCCGGACTTGGCGCTGCCGCACTACATCCTGGGTCGCCTGCTCTACGAGCGCGGGGCATACGACGAGGCGCAGTCCGAGCTGGGCTTGGCTCTCTCAGCGGCGCAGCCCCTACCCGACGAGCGCTTCCGCTACCAGGCCCAGCTTCTGCGTGGACAGGCCGCCCTGCTGGCGGGACGAGCCACCGAGGCCACCCAGTTCTTCCAAGAGCTGCTGGCCACCGCCCCGACGGGCGCCAAGCACCTCGAAGCGCAGGACATGCTCGAACGGGCGCAGCGCTGGGACGGGCTGCCGCTTCCCTCTGTCAGCTCAGCCGGACGCTAGGGCGCCCACTTGCCGCAGATGGCGCAGTTGTCCTTCTTGTTGCCGAAGCCGCAGCTGCCACACAGGTAGGCAAGCTGACGGAAGCTGCCGACCCACTTGCCGCAGCGGACGCAGTTGTCTTTCTTGTTGCCAAAGCCGTGGTTGCTGCACAGGCGGGCTGGAACGCGTCGACTGCCGACCCACTTGCCGCAGCGGACGCAGTTGTCTTTCTTGTTGCCAAAGCCGCAGCGATTGCACAGCCGGGCCTCGTAGTGAGTGGCGTGGGCCTCGGAAGCGGCGAAGAGTCCGGTGAAGGGGAAGAGGGGAAGCAGGCGCAGAACAGTGCGACGTGACGGGCTAGACATCAGACAACCTCCGACTTCCAAGGATTACGGACGTGTAATCTGAAATACAATACAGACTGTCATTGCCCGCCAATCTGACGCCTTAACTGTACGCGGCGCCGGTGGCCCGCCGGGCTCTTCGACATGGGGTGATGAAAGACTCGTTCAAACAGACGCCGGGCCATGAGAGCGCGCCCGACTCGCCGAGCGATGCGGCCAGCCGGGCGACCGATCCGGGGGGGCCACCGCGAACGCGGACGACGGGACAGCTGGCCATCATCGGCGCCGGACCGGGCGGCAGTGCGACCCTCAATGGGCCGCTCATCGGCCAGATTATTGGGCAGCGCTTCGAGCTCTTGGGGCTGGCGGGCAGTGGCGGCATGAGCACCGTTTACCGTGCGCTCGATCGGCACAGTGGCTCGGTGGTGGCGGTCAAGCTGGCGAGTGCCCGCGGTCTGAACCCCAACGACATGGAGCGCTTTGTGCGCGAGGCCAATATGCTGGCCTTGCTGCAGCATCCGGGCATCGTCTCGTACGTCGCGCATGGCCACACCCCGGCCGGGTTCCTGTATCTCGCGATGGAGTGGCTGGAGGGCGAGGACTTGGCGCACCGACTGGCCCGAACGCCGCTGAGCGTGCGCGAGAGCTTGGTCCTGATTCGCCGCGTCGCCGACGCCCTGAGCCTGGCGCACCGACGGGGTATTGTGCACCGCGACCTGAAGCCCTCGAACCTGTTTCTGCGTCATCGCAGCGTCGAGCGGGTCACCCTGCTCGACTTCGGCATCGCCCGTATGCAAGGAGCCGGCGGTGGCAATGCCGTCGGCAGCAACATGACACAGACCGGCCACGTCATCGGCACGCCAGAGTACATGGCACCGGAGCAGGCGCGCGGCGATCGCGTGATCGGTCCGGCAGTGGACGTGTTTGCGCTGGGCTGCGTGCTCTACGAGTGCCTGGCGGGTCAGCCACCGTTCGTCGCTGAGCACGTCGCAGCACAGCTGGCCCGCGTGCTGTTTGAAGAAGCGGCGCCGCTCTCGGATGTGCGATCGGGTCTACCGCAGGAGCTGACCGAGCTGGTTTCGGCGATGCTGCAGAAGGACGCCAGCCGTCGTCCGCACGACGCCAGCGCTCTTCTGGCGGCCGTCGAGCGCATCCTGGCCAGTGGAGCCTTCTGCGAGGAGTCAGAGGGTCTGCAACCAGACGCTGCCGCCCGTCGCCGCCTGAGCACGCTGGAGCTGGAGCTGATGAGTGTCGTCTTGGCGGCACCGCGTACGTCGGCTCAACCGCTGCCACCAAGCGCGTCGGGAGCTACGGCGATGGCAGGCAGCGATGAGCTGCAGTCCGCCTACCGGGAGGAGCTGGCCGACGAGCTGCGTCGGCTGGGGATGCGCGTGACCTGGCGGCCCGATGGCAGCCTGCTTTCGGTGATTGGGGGGGCGGCGAGTGCCGCCGATCAGGCCTTGCAGGCCGCGCGCTCGGCCCTAGAGCTGCAGGAGCGCTGGCCCGAGGCCCGCTTGGTGTTGGTGACGGGCTGTGACGAGTCGCACACCCCCCTGCCGCATGGCGAAGCGGTGCAGCGGGCGGAGCAGCTCCTCGCGCGCAGCAGCGGGCTCGACGACGGTATTCTTCTGGACGAGGTCTCGGCCGGCCTACTCGACAACCTGTTCGTGCTCGGCCAGAGCCTGTCGGGCGAGCGCCTGCTCCTCGCACCTAACAGCGCACAGGCGCAGGAGGAAGACCCGGGCCGCATCGACCTCGCTCCGTGTCTGGGGCGCGACGCGGAGCTGAGCATGATCGAGGCCATGCTGGTCGGCTGCCGCGAGGAATACAAGGTCGAGGCCATGCTGATCAAAGGCCCGCAAGGCATCGGCAAAACCCGCCTGCGG
The DNA here is from genome assembly GCA_937952145.1 of uncultured Myxococcales bacterium. Lineage (GTDB taxonomy): Bacteria > Myxococcota_A > Polyangia > Palsa-1104 > JAEUJZ01 > JAEUJZ01. Next base: position 12,557 of record CALFYE010000399.1, on the reverse strand, counting down.
CGCGAGATCATGCGTCGCCTAGAGAACCGCGGCGAAGACGTCGCGGTCTGGGTCGGCCAGCTGACGGCGCTGAGCGCGGGCGCCCCCTACGGCCTGCTGAGCAGCGCGCTGTTTGCGCTGTGCCAGATCTACAGCGGCGAGTCGATCGATGAACAGCGCGGCAAGCTGGAGCGTCGCTTGGGCCGCGAGCTGCCGGAAGCCGATCGGCGTCGGGTAGTTGAGTTCATCGGGGAGCTGTGCGGTGTGCCGTTTGAAGACACGGGCAGCCCTCGCCTGCGCGCCGCGCGCAGCGATCCGCGAGTGATGAGTCGCGAGCTGTGCACGGCGTTTTTAGATCTGCTGCGCGCCGAGTGTCGTCGGCAGCCGATCCTGCTCATCCTCGATAACCTGCAGTGGGCCGACGGCGTCAGTGTCGATCTGGTGGGAGCAGCGCTGCGCGAGCTGGCCGATCTGCCGCTGTCGATCCTGGCGCTGGGACGCCCCGAAGTGGCGACGATCTTTCCTCGCCTGTGGGCCGAGCGGGTGCAAGAGATCGCGCTCGGCGGGCTCAGTCGCAAGGCCAGCGAGCGCCTGGTGGGCGAGCTCCTGCGCGGGACGCAGCACGGACCTCCTTCGTCGCTGCCGGCTGGCATCCTGCCACGCATCTTGTCGCAGGCCGGCGGCAACCCACTGTTTCTGGAAGAGCTGGTGCGGACCTTCCTGCGCACGCCGCGGAATGGGGCCGCTGAGCTTCCGCCTCCGACCACCATCCTGGCCATGCTGCAAGCGCGGTTAAGTGGGCTAGAGCGCGGTGCTCGTCGCGTCGTCCGGGCCGCCAGCCTGTTTGGCGAGACCTTTCCGCGTCGCGGCCTGCTGCCGCTTCTGGGCCAGGACTCGCCCGAGGAGCTGGACACCTGGCTCCGCATCCTGCGCGAGGCCGAGATCATCGAAAAAAGCGCCAGCGCCTCGCCCGATGGCGACAGCGAGTATTTCTTCCGCCACGCCCTGCTTCGCGAGGCGGCGCATAGCCTGCTCACCGCGGACGATCGCCGCATCGGTCAGGAGCTGGTGGCCGCCTATCTGGCGACGCGAACCTCGCCCTAGCGCCGCCGTCATCGGCCCGCGCGGCAGCCGACAGAAGGTCGGGCCGAGTTTGCACCAGCTTTCGATATAGTGCGCCGCATGTCTGCGCTGACTGCGATGTCCCGTCCGTTGATTGCCTGCCTGGGCCTGGTGTCTGCCTGTGCCGAGCCGCCGAGCCGCCCGCCCCCGCCCGCCCTGGTCTGGGATCGCACCCTACCCGAGACGAGCCGCCTGTCGCTGCCGGTGGGTGAGCGCGGCCTGCGAGCGGTGCGCGGCATCATTCACCTGCACTCGGTCTATTCGCACGATGCCTGCGATGGCAAGCCGCAGGTGGCGGGGCGGCCTAACGCGCCCTGCCTGGCCAACCTACGCGCTGGCTTGTGCGCGACGCGGCAAGACTTTGCGCTTTTGACTGATCACGCGACGCTGATGGCCGATAGCCCCTTTGCGGATCTTTTTCTGACCGATGCCGCCGCTGGGGATGCCGCCGAGCACAGCGCCGCCGATCCTGATCCCGGCGTCGATGTCGTCGGCAGCGATCTGCGCTGCGCTGAGGACGTGGCGTCCGGCCATCGGGTGCACCTCGCGGTCGGTGGCGAAAACGAGCTGATGCCCGTCGCGCTGCGCCGTCACCTGGGGGCCACTGTGGCCGAACGGCACACCGCGATGCAGGCGGGCGATGCGGCGGCGGTGCGCGCCTTTCACGCGGCGGGTGGGGCCGTGCTGGTGGCGCATGGCGAGTCCCACTCGCTAGAACAGCTGACGGAGCTGGCCCAGGCTGGGCTCGATGGTATGGAGGTCTACAACCTGCACGCCAACATCGACCCGAAGATCCGCGGGCCCTACCTGGGGCTCGATCCCGTCGGAGCGTTTGTCGGGCTGGTGCCCTGGCTGGCGGGTCGTCCGGTCAGCGAGGGGGGACCAGAGCCGGATCTCGCCTTCCTGGGCTTTTTGGCCCCCAATGCCGTGCAGCTAGCCAAGTTCGATACCTTGCTTTCGGCCGGACACCAGCTGGCCCCGGTGCTGGGCTCGGACATCCATGAAAATACGCTCAAAGATCCGCTGGCCGACGGAGAGCGAGGCGATGGCTATCGCCGCCTGATGCGCTGGTTTGGCAACTATCTGCTGGTGCCGGCTGCGGAAAAGACCCTGACCAGCGGTCGCCTGCGCGAGGCGGTGTTGGCAGGCCGCAGCTTCGGCGTCTTTGAGATCATGGGCCCACCGCAGGGCTTCGATTTTCACGCCGAGGTCGCGGGCGGTCCGACGGTCGAGCTAGGGGGGCAGGCTCCCCGCGGAGCGCGCCTGCAGGTGTCGCTGCCGCGGCCTTTCCCGGCCGACTTCCGTGGGGCGGAGCCGATCCTGCGTCTGTCGGTGCGATACAGCGCCCTCTTGGCGGGTCCCGCTCCCGGAGGCGGGCTCGTGCTTAGCGAAGAGCTGCTGTCCCGGACCTACAGCGCCGACGACTTCGCTGCACTTGCCGAGGGCGGCTCGCCGCGCGTCGAGATCGATACCGCGTCACGTCCGGCCGGCGCCTACCGGGTTGAGGTCCATGTGGTACCCCGCCACCTCCTGCACCTCTTGGCTGAGGAGGCGGCATCGTTTGCACATGAATACCCATACCTCTACAGCGCTCCAATCTACGTAAGATAGCTTTTGTCGATCGGAGGAGGACGCCATGCATCGCTCATCTACCCATCATCGGTTTGTGTCGCCCCGTCGTCGGGGTTTTTCCCGTGGCCTGGCTCTTTGGCTTGGTCTCTTGGGGACGGCGCTCCTGCCGCAGGCGGCGCGGGCCGACGGCTGCTACAGCTGCGGCGGGGGCAGCAGCGACGCGTGCAAGGACTACTGTCGCTACACCGGCAACGACACCTTCGAAGCCCGCAAGGCCTGTGAGCGCAAAGGCTGTCGCGTAAGCGGCACCGCGGCCTGCCCCGCTGCCGGCGCCAAGATCTGTCTTGCCCCGAGTGTGCGCGTCCGTGACGCCGCAAGTGCCGAGACGATTGCCTGGTGTGCCGCCCCGCCGCCGCGCTCGGCGAGCTAGTCTGCGCTCGGCTCTCCGATCGCCTGCCCAGCCATTTCGCGATGACGACTCCCCGCTCCGCTCAGTCTCCCTTTCCACCGTCGGACGATCTGCCGGCCTACGCTGACCGCCTGGCCGAGCTAGAGGGGCATCTGGGGCACAGCTTTGCCGACCGTCGGCTGTTGCTGTCAGCGCTGACCCATCGCAGCTACACCAACGAAGGCGGTCGCGGTGATCAGCCGCACAACGAGCGCCTGGAGTTTCTCGGCGACTCGGTCCTCGGCCTGCTCGTCACCGAGCTTCTGATGCGTCACTGTCCCGACAGCAGCGAAGGCTACCTATCGCTCCTGCGCTCGCAGGTGGTCAGTGAGGCCTCGCTGGCCGAGCGGGCACGTGAGATCGATCTGGGCGCCGCGCTGCGCCTGGGGCGAGGCGAAGAGGCGCACGGCGGTCGCGACAAGCCTTCGCTGCTCGCCGATGCCTACGAGGCGATGCTGGGCGCGCTGTTCTTAGATAGCGGCTTTGCCGTCTGTCAGGTAGCGGCGCAGCGCCTGCTGTTGCCGACCGTGCTGCGCGTCCATCAGCACGGCGGCAGCGACGAAAAATCAGCCCTGCAAGATCTGCTGCAGCGCCTGCGCCAGGTTCGTCCGCGCTACGAAGTCATCTCCACCTCGGGACCCGATCACGAAAAGATCTTCGAGGTCGCGGTCTTCCTCGACGAGCGACTCTTGGCCACCGGCTCAGGCCGCAGCAAGCGCATGGCCGAGCAGTCCGCTGCCGCCGGCGCCCTGCAGATCCTCAACACCGAGCTCTAGCCTCCAGCACCGCGCCAGTCTCTTTCCGCAGCGCTATTTCCGCTGCACCGCGCTACTCATCGATCAGCCCGACGACGACGCCCAGCTTGACGCGCGCCGTCACCACGCTGCCGGCGGGATGTCGAGCCCACTCCGCCTCGTCACTGGGCGAGTAGTCTTCGCGCTCGTTCCCGCCCGACTTCTTGAGGTGCAGGGTGTACTTCTCTTTTTTGCTGCCGGTGCGATCGCGGTTAGAAAGTCCACTCACCTCGGGCCAGCGCGGCGTGTCGCCGTCGTGATCGCTGCCGGCCCGCAGCACGCGGCTCTCGCGATAGACGGTGTCGACTTCGTAGCTGCAGTGGTTTTCGTACACCGGCTCTTGCTTGTACTTGGTGCGCGTCTTTTTGACCTGACGCACGCGATATCGCGCACACTCGCGCTCGGTCTTCGAGACCGTCTTGTACTTCGGCTCCCACGAAAGGCAGGTCTTCACCGAGACGCCGCCCTGGGTCTTATAGCCCTGCTCGGTGCAGCGCTTGCCGTCTTCGACTTCTTCTTGCACCGTGCGAGTCTCGTAGGCTTCGCAGTGGCTGCGATCTTCCTCGTCCTCGAAGTAAATCTCGGTGCCGATCGGCACGTCGCGGTTCTTGCGGAACTTGCGCTCGCAGGCGGTGTTGTAGGCCCCCTTGGGCAGGTCGGATTCAAAGTCGCGGCCGGCGCGCTTCTGCAGCGTCTCGATGGCGATGGTGCGTTCCCAGTCTCGCCGCTCGACGGCGTAGCGTACCTTGCGGCCGGGGCTGCCAAACAGCCAGATCAGGCCCAGAAACAGCGCTAGCAGCACCCAGGGCCAGACCCGGCGACGCGCGGCTTTCGGGGCGCTGGCGTCGGTGGACGGCGCGGCGGGCGCTTGCGCGGGAAGCTGCGGCTCGGCCACGGCATCGCCCCCCCCACGGGCCTGGGTGCGGGCGGCGCGATACGTGGCGGCCTCGCTGGCCCGCACCACCTCAGATGCGGCCTCGACCTTTGACTCCGACAGTGGGCCAGAGCAGGTCGGGCAGCGCTCGGTGGGCTGACCCTGCTTGGGGCCGCTGACATACACCGGCGGAACCTGCGTCTTGCAGAAAGCGCAGTAAAGCCACGGTCCCGAGGCCAGGGCGCGTCCCTGTTCGCCTTCGATGCGCAGGTCAGCCGCCACCGCTTGCTGGGCGTCCTTGCCTTTTTCGGCGCCGCAGGCTGGGCAGCTGGTGCGCGTGCCGTCGATGCCTTGCTCGCCACAGCTAGGACAGCGCCAGACATTGCGCACGATCTCGGGCTTGGTACCGCAGGCTCGGCACTGTTCGGGGATCTCGGCGTGGACTTCGCCGCACTCGTGACACTCCCAGCGCATGGCACCACGATACTTCAGACGGCAATGTGCCTCAGAGAAATGCGAGCAAAAATCGGATACGATGCAAGAGGATGCCCGTGTTCTGTGCCCTCGCCCCCCCCTCTGCGGCTAGACCTGGTTACGGTCGCGAGCCAGGGTCTTGCGTGCCCCGGCGGAGGGTGCATCTCTGCCTTGGGCTGACGCGCGGCCGGCTGGTCGGGTTCGTCGGGCTGTGCCTGTTTCTTTTGGGCCTGCAGCCAGCGCCTACGCTGGCCAGCAAGCCACGCTGTCGTCTGGAACAGGTCGATCTGTCGCTGTTTGACAAGAGCTCGCAGATCAAAGTCGTCGGCGGTCGGGTCGAACTGGAAGGCACGCTGAGCAGCGATCAGCCCGGGCCGGCGCATCGTCTGCTCGTCGCGGGCAAGCCGGTGGCCAAAGCGGAAAAAATTGAGCCGTTTGAGCGCGCGGGGCGCGACATGTACATCGCGCTGCTCATCGAAAACTCGGCGCTGTACGCCCCGTCGATCGAAAAGATCCGCGAGGCCATCAAAGACTTTCTGGAGTCGATGCCGCCGCGGGTCAAGGTGCGCTTGATCCTCTACGGCTATGAGATCGAGCAGCAGCCGAACTTCATGCCGGCGCAGGCGGTGACGCCGCTTCTTGACGACATCAACCCCGACGATCAGGGCGATGTGCAGCTCTTGCGGGCGATTAGCGCGGGCTTGACGGCGCTCAACAAAGTGCAGCCCGGCAAAGACAAAGAAGGCAAGCCGCTGCCCGAGCCGCGCAAGCTGATGGTGCTGCTCTCCGATGGCTTGAACGAGCTCATGGATCGCAAGAGCTTCCGGCGCACTGGTGATCTGTTGCGGCACAGCAATGTCGCGCTGTTTCCCGTCGCGTATTCGCCGCGCGACGATCGCGGCCCGCTGCTCAATCTGGGCGAGCTGGCCAAGCGATCAAGCGGCACCTTCCGCTGGGCGCAGAAGGACGAGAACCTCAAAGAGCAGTTCCAGAACCTGTCGGAAGAGCTGCGCCAGACGCCGGTCTTCACGTTCACCGCCAAGAAGTTCGATCTCGACGAGCTGCGCGTCGCCAGCTTCGGGTTGCAGTGCGCAGAGCTCAAGTCGCCGACCTTCGAGTTTTCGGGCGTGCCGCCGAAGAAACCAAGTCGCTGGTGGCTGTGGTTGATCGGCATTCCGCTCTCGCTGGTGGCGCTGTGGGGCCTGGCTCAGCTGGCGGTCTTCATCCTCAAGCGGCGGGCGGCGCAGCTGGGCATCCAGCTGCCGGTTGGGGCGCCGATTCCTGGCCAGCCCGGGGCCGCAGGAGCACCCGTCGCCGCGACCTTGCCCCATGGGGGGATGGCCGCCGCGCCGGGGGTGTACCAGCCGGTACCAATCCTGCCCGGCGGGCGACTTTACACCGCGACCCTCATCGGCATCGGCGCCGGTCAGCTCGGCGGGCAGCGCATCAAGGTCGAGGCCAGCCTGTGGATCTGCAAGGGCCCCTATCCCAACCAGGGCGGCGGCGTGCTGTTCGTGGGTGACGATCCCAGCCTGGGCGAGCGTCACTGCGAGCTACGTCGCGATGGCGCCGGCTTCGCCCTGTTCGATAGCGGGGCGCCCAGCGGGACCTTCATCAACGATCGTCGCGTTGCGGCTCCGACGCGGCTGCAGGATGGCGACATCATTCGCCTCGGCGAGACGACGCAGTTTCGCTTCCGGCTGGACGACTGAGACCGCCTGCAGGATAACAAGGCGGCATGAACCCAGCCTGCGCGCTTGTCGTCGAAGACGAAGAACCGTTCCGCGCCGTTGTCGGTGAGATCCTGCAGAGCGCCGGCTATCTGGCCGTGCTGTGCGGCAGTGGCGAGGAAGCCATCGCGCTGGCCGAGAGCCGCCCGTTTGACGTCGTGATCAGCGATGTCCGGCTGGGCGATGGCGCCGATGGCATGGACGTGCTGGCGGCGCTGCAGCGGCTGCAGCCGCGCACCCCGGTCATCCTGATGACCGCGTTTGGCGACGTCGAGAATGTCATGAAGGCGATCCAGCAGGGCGCCTACGACTACATCTCGAAGTTTCCCTTTCAGCCGCGCGAGCTGATTCAGACCGTCGAGCGGGCGCTGGAGCGACGGCGCCTCTTGGCCGAGAGCCGCAGCCAGCGTCGTGAAGGCCGCAGCCCCAAGCGCGACATCGTCGGGCGTTCACCCGCCATGCTGGAGGTCTACAAGCTGGTGGCGCGCGTCGCGGCCTCGATGTCGAGCGTGCTGGTCGTCGGCGAGTCGGGCAGCGGCAAAGAGCTGGTGGCGCGTGCCATCCACAACCACTCACCGCGATCCAGCGGGCCGTTCGTCGCCGTCAACTGCACCGCGCTGACCGAGTCGCTGCTGGAGTCTGAGCTATTCGGCCACGCCAAAGGCGCCTTCACCGGCGCCATCGCCAGCAAGCGCGGCCTGTTTGAAGAGGCGGGTGGCGGCACACTGTTTCTCGACGAGATCGGCGACATCAATCCCAAGATGCAGGCCCAGCTTCTGCGCGTGCTGCAGGAGGGCGAGATCCGTCGTGTCGGCGGCAGCGAGCCGATCCGCGTCGATGTCCGCGTCGTCGCCGCGACCAATCGCGATCTGGAAGAAGAGGTCCGCACCGGGCGCTTTCGCGAGGATCTGTACTTCCGCATCAACGTCGTCACCATCCACCTGCCGCCGCTGCGCGAGCGACGCGAAGACATCGCTCTTTTGGTCGAGCACTTCCTGCACAAGTACGCCCAACGCGAGGGGCGCAGCGAGGCAGGGATCGCCGATGAAGCCATGCAGCTTCTGTCGCACTACGGCTGGCCCGGCAACGTGCGCGAGCTAGAAAACGTCATCGAGCGCGCGCTGGCCTTGGCCAAAGGCGGCATCATCCTGCCCTCGGATCTGCCGCGCGAGATTCGCGGCGAGGTCGAGCGTCCCGCCCCATCGCCCGCGTCGAGCAATGGTGCGATGGCGCTGATCGAAGATCGCCCGACACTGGCCGAGCTAGAGCAGCGCTACGTCACGCTGATCCTGCAGCAGGAGGGCGGCAACAAGAAGCGCGCCGCCGAGATCTTGGGCATCGATCGCCGCACGCTGTACCGCACGCTGGACCGCGGCAGCGAACGAGTCAGTGGACGAGCCCACGAGCGCAGTGGGTCGATCCCGGTGAGTGCGACGGTGGCTGCGGCGGCGGCCGGCTCCGACCGCTCCACCGACGGAGACGACGGCTAGGTCAGTCCGGCCTGCTTCAGAGCGCGCCAATCTGCGCGAGGCCGCGTGCGATGTCGCGCTCACCGAGCTGATTCCACGGCACAAAGAGTCGCTGGCTGTTCATCGGGAGGGCACGAGCCACGCGGGCGGGCTGCGCTTCGCCTTGGCCAGGCAAGAGACCGGCGATCGGGCCACAGGCATCCGCCAGGTTCACCAGCGACGGCTGTGCGGGGGCAGCGGCCGGCATGGTCCCTGCCCCGCCGGCAAAGCTGAGGATGGTCTCACCAAGCGGCAGCAGCCGCAGTGTGGAGCAGAAGTGGGCGGCCGGCAGGTCAAGCAGCGTCGATAACGGCGCTCCCGAAAACGTACTGCGAATGGCCGAGAGCTCGTACGCCGCGGGCAGCTCTAGGCCGCGGGTCGGGTTGCGCAGGAGCAGGCGCAGGCCGCGACGCGAGGCGTCTTCCAGCATCTGCTCAACGCTGCGCAGTGCGGCATCGAGGTGGCGACCGGCCAGAGCTGCCCTTAGCGCACGCAGTTCTTGCGCTGCGCTGTCGTCGTAAAGCAGCACCCCGCGCCGCAGCTTGCCGAGCAGCGCCTGCCACAGCCGCTCGCCACCATCGCCGCGCTCACCGACGCTGCCGAGCGAGACAATGACCGCCCCCGCACCCAGCTGCACCGCCAGATCCATCGCCGCCCGGGTCACGGTCACCGCGGTCTGCGCTTCCTCGCGATCGAGGGCACAGGGGCGCGTCTGGAAGGTTGCTGGCCGGCCAAGCTGCAGCGCCCCCAGGATCGACTCGACCGCCCCCACGCGTAGCTCGTGCCTGCGCCGACCCAGCGACAGGACCAGCGCGGGTAGGTCGGCCGGAATGGCATCGCTGGCGGTCAGCACCAGCGTCTTGGCCCCCAGCCGCTGCGCGACATCCAGATAGCCTTCGGCATCGTGCGCGGCGGTCGAAAACGACGTCGCCAAAGCCACATCGGGCGGCGTGCGGTTGGCAGATTCAGGGGTTGGACGATCGGGGCTGGGCGAGCTGCTGGGAGCGGGTTCGGAGGCCATGGCTGCGATTCCTCAACGCCCTTCCAGTAGTCGAGACAAAGCCGTTTGACAATACATGACAAGTCATTTATGAACGCACAATCACTCTCGACGAGAACTGCGCTGCGCCAGCGAGAGAGTATGGTGCACGCTAACCCTGCGAAATAGATGAGGTAGGACGTTGCCGATGCGTCTCCGCGATTTGTATGGAGCGTTTTCGAAAGTTGGCATGTTGTGTTCGGCGGCAGCGCTGCTGTTTTCAACCCAGCAGGCGGCCGCGCAGCCGGTCCAGGAAGGGGGCTTCCTTGACGCGACGTACAACATGCAGCTGTTCCGGCCGGCGATCGACACCAAGGGCTACGTCACGCTGAATGCGTCGCAGGTCCTGGGTCACCTCGACTTTTCGCTTGGACTTGTGGGCACCTGGGCGGGCAAGCCGCTGTCGCTGTCGCTGCCAGCCGGTGGCATGCATCCGCTGACCGGCGAGACGGTGGTGAACGGCCGCAACTTCGCGGTCAATCACCTGATCAGCGCGCAGCTTCAGTTCGCCCTCGGTTTGTACAAGTACACCGAGATCGCGATCACCCTGCCGCTCTCGATCATGCAGGGCAATCGTCAGGTCTGTGAGCCGGGCCGCGAGTGCGGGTCCTTCAACGCCAGCACTGACAGCCGCGACGACCTGTCGTTCTCGAAGGTGTCGTTCGCCGACCCTGGCCTGCACTTCAAGGGCCGCATCCTCAACACCTCGAAGTATCCGGTGGGCTTGGGCGGCATGCTGTCCCTGTACCTGCCGCTCGACAAGTGGGCCAATGGCGACGGCCACAAGCAGTTCCTAGCCGAGAGCAACGTCACGCTGCATCCGCAGGTCCTGGTCGATCGCGAGTGGGGCCGCGACCGCCGCTTCCGCACCGCCTTGAACTTGGGCGTGCTGGTCCGCTTCGGCAGCACCGGCTTTACCGACTACGGCAAGCCCAGCGTGCTCAAGATGGAAAACGGCATGTCGTCGAGCTTCTGCTATCCCGCCGACAACACGACGACCTCGTTTTCGACCATGTCGCCGTTCGCGGGCTGTGGCACGGGCCTATCGCGTCGCCTGGGCACCCAGCTGACCTACGGCATCGGCGCCTCGTGGAACATCATCAACAAGTACGTCGACCTGCTCGGCGAGTTCTACGGCTACCTCGACATGACCGGCAACAAGGATGCCTTCCCGCTGGAGGGCGTCGGTGCGGTCAAACTGTACCTGGCCAAGAAGTCGTTCCTGCTGCTCGGTGCGGGCGGTGGCGTGTATGGCATCTCGGACTCCGGCAAGCAGACCGGTGGCTCGCAGTGGCGTGCGTTCCTGGGCTTCATCTTCGAGCCGCTGGTTGGTGACCGCGACGGCGACGGTATCAAGGACGACGTCGACAAGTGCCCCGACGATCCGGAAGACATCGATGGCTTCGAAGACGAAGACGGCTGTCCCGAGCCCGATAACGATCGCGACGGCATCCTCGATGTCGATGACAAGTGCCCGAATGAGCCCGAGACCAAGAACGGCTTCCAGGATGAAGACGGCTGCCCTGACTCGGTCGAGTCAGATCGCGACGGCGACGGCATCCCCGACAACATCGACAAGTGCCCCGACGATCCCGAAGATCGCGACGGCTTTGAAGACGAAGACGGCTGCCCCGATCCCGACAACGACAAGGACGGCATCCTCGACGTCGATGACCTGTGCCCGAACGATCCCGAAGACATCGACGGCTTCGAGGACAAGGATGGCTGCCCGGATCCCGACAACGACAAGGACCGCATCCTCGACAAGGATGACAAGTGCCCGAACGAGCCCGAGGTTTACAACGGCTTCGAGGACGAGGACGGCTGCCCCGACAAGGGCCGCGTCATCCTGCGCCGCGGCAAGCTTGAGATCCTCGACAAGGTCTACTTCGAGACCGATAAGGCCATCATCAAGCCGATCAGCTACCCGATCCTCGACGCCGTGGCCGCGACGCTCAAGGGCAACCCCGAGATCGTGCTGATCGAAATCCAAGGCCACGCTGACGAGCGCGGCGACGACGCCTACAACATGAACCTCACCGAGGCGCGCAGCCAGGCCGTCCGCACCTACTTGGTGGAAAAGGGCGTCGAAGCCGGTCGCCTCAACGCCCACGGCTACGGCGAGACCCGCCCGGTGTGCAACGAGCACAACGAGGACTGCTGGTCGCGTAACCGCCGCGTCGAGTTCGTCATCGAGAAGCGCTCCGACGAAGGCGCGAAGTAGCCGCCGCCTCCTGCCCGCCTAATCCGCCCCGCCTCGCTCTGTTCCTCTTTCGCAGTCACCCGCAGACATCGCCGCACCCGATGAAGCACCGAAGCCCCGGCTGGGGTGGTGCATCGGCGCGCGTTGTCATCTGCCTGCCGCCCGCGGGACTGTGTGGTTGGTAGATACGGCGTCTGAAAGGGGAGAGAGGGAGGGGTGAGGCGACGAGGCGGAGGGGGGCGTGCGAGGCCGGCTTACTCGTCGGAGCTTCGCTCGCCGCGGTCACGGTCGTTGCGATCGCGGTCACGGTCGCTGCGGTCGCTGCGGTCGTTGCGGTCGCTGCGGTCGTTGCGGTCGCTGCGGTCGTTGCGGTCGTTGCGGTCGCTGCGGTCGCTGCGGTCGGGGCCTGGGCTGCGGGCTGTCGTGGGGTTCGGCGTCTTGGCCATGCCGCGCAGGAACTCGGACGTGCGGCTCATGGTGTCGAGCATGCGGGCGAGATCGCCGATGCGGTTGTCCTGCGTGCGGACGATCTCGCGCAGCGACTCGACGGCCTGCAGGATCTGATCGCCGCCCTTGGTCTGCTCGCGCTGCGCGGTGTGCAGGTGCGAGACCATCTCGGAGATCGACTCGATCGATCGCGTGATCTGCTTGCCGCCGCGCGTCTGTTCCTGCGACGAGCGCTCGACGTGCTTGGTGATGTTCTTCATGCGCTCGGCAGCGCGCAGGATCTGCTCGGAGCCGCGCGCCTGCTCGCTGGTGGCGGTGGCGATCTGCTGCACCGTCTCGGCGATCGAGCCGATGGCGTCGGTGACCT
>CALFYE010000398.1 GCA_937952145.1 uncultured Myxococcales bacterium | reverse complement strand
ATTTATGAACACTATCATGAAGTTACAGAGTAATTTCAGAGATACACTTGTGAAACTTGGTTTGATGCAAGCGACAGGTCATTCTCTAGATACAGTAGCTTAGTATTCTAAAAGAAGATTACGTAATTCTAATATTCCCATTTTAGTTTTTGTAGAAGTGAGGAATATTTGTAATTCCGGAAATTCGTGCTCTAAGAAGTTAGTTTCCTTTTTTAACCTGGCTTTTTCTTTTTGATTTAGCTAATTTCCAAAAATCTTTTATATCTTCTAGAGAAATTTTTTCAATAGAAGAAACCTGTGTAATTTTTCCAGCTAGTAGTCCTCTGTAAAAAAGTTCTTTTGCTTTTCTAAATCCAATTGATTCAGTTCTTTCATTTCTTCTCTGAATTGATTCAATCATTTTTTTCTTTCCCGCTCCTTCCGCGTCCATGTCTTCGGCTTGAGCGGGCGCTTCCGAGACGACCTGCGATCCTTTCTCAGGGGCGATCCCGGCACCAGCCGCTTCTATCTGTCCCTCGAAGACGATCTTCTGCGCATCTTCGGTGCCGAGCGTATCACCGGCCTGATGGAGCGCCTGGGCATGGAAGAAGACGTGCCGATCGAGCACCTGATGGTCAACCGCGCCATCGAGAACGCGCAGCGCAAGGTCGAGGCGCACCACTTCGACAGCCGCAAGCACCTGCTGGAATACGACGACGTGATGAACCAGCAGCGCAAGAGCATCTATGCGCTGCGCCGTCAAATCCTCGAAGGCCGCCTGACTGGCTTCGACGTCGAGGACATCCTCAAGGGCAAGATGCCCGCCACCATCGCCAAGAGCGCCGAGGACAGCGATGACGAGGGCAGCACGCCACAGGCCGTATCAGCGGAAGCCGTACGCGACGAATACGCCGGGCTTAGCAAGCGCCTGCGGCCGATCATGTCGGCCATCGTCAATCACTTCCTGGATAGCGGCAGCCCAGAAGCCAGCCAGGACGACGAGGAGGCGGAAGCTAGTGCAGACGAGGAGGCGGACACCACCGCTTACTCGGGTAAGTTGCGCGACCCGCAGGCCCTGACCCATGAGTTGTATCGCCGCTTCGGTTCGGTGATTGAGTTCGAGAAGGCGTCGGAGTCCAAGAAGGCGCTGCTCGACCGAGTTGTCCACGAAACCGCAGTGTCGATGATCCAGCAGCGCAAACGGGTGTACGACTTGGCGTACGAGCTTGTCGAAAAGCTCGTCGTCGAGCACTGCCCCGAAGATCGCCCGTCGGACGACTGGGATATGAACGCGCTCGTGGCCGCGGCCAAAGAGCAGTTCAACCTGACCGTATCGGTTAGCGATGGCAACCCAGACCCAGCCGGGATTGCCGACCACATCTGGGAACAGGTCGAGAAGTTCACGCAAGCCCGCGAAGAAGAGCTGGGCATGGCGTTTCTGTACTTCGCTCGGCACTTCTGGCTGGAGGAGATCGACAAGCAGTGGATCGATCACCTCAAGGCCATGGATGGTCTGCGCGAAGGCATCGGCCTGCGCGGCTACGGCCAGCGCGACCCGAAGCAGGAGTACAAGAAAGAGGGCTACTCCATGTTCATGCAGATGATGGACAGCATCTCGCAGAACGTGGCGCAGCAGCTCTTCCGCGTGCGGCTCGATCGTCAGGAAGTGGCACAGACGGCACAGGCCGTCCCCGAAGCCAAGCTTCCGGAATTCCGTCACAAGCAGCGACGGATCTTGCTGCAACACGCCTCCAGTTCGACCTCGGGCGCGGAAGACGAAAAGAGCACGCGTGACGCGGCCCGCGACGACCAGAGCGAACAACAGGGAGGCGAGCTGCCCGCCAAGGGCAACAAGCAGCCGTCCCGTCGCGACGAGAGCAAGACCGGCCGCAACGAGCCCTGCCCCTGCGGCTCGGGCAAGAAGTACAAGAAGTGCCACGGCGCAACAGCAGCCGGCTAACCCCCCTCCCCTAGCTATCCCTTCCTAGGTCCTCCTCCCGGACCCCGCCCCGCAAAAACCAAGTTCGTCGACGCCCAACACCTCGCATGGAATAAAATCGGGGGCGAGGCAGTTTTCCTGCACATGTTTGCCAGCAGCAGAAAAAAGGTCACGGATCGGCGGGCCGAATTCGAGCGGGTCGCCCTGGTACATGCCGGTGCGCTCTTCGGAACTGCGGTGCGCCTGACGCACAACGAGCGCGACGCCGAAGACCTGGTGCAAGACGCTCTCCTGTCGGCTTACAAGTCCTTCGAGCAGTTCGAGCCGGGGACGCAGTGCAAGGCTTGGCTGTTCAAGATCCTCACCAACACATTCATCAACAAGTATCGTCGCCGGGTTCTGGAGTCGAACGTCGCGCAGGCCATGCAGCGCGACGGCGAAACGGGCGTCATGTCCGCCGATGCCAAGCGCAGTGCGCGCGATACCGAGGAGCGGCTGTCCTATTCGCTGATGGGCACGGCCATTCAGCGCGCACTTGGCGACTTGCCGGACGAGTTCCGCTTGGCCGTCGTCCTCTGTGACGTCGAAGAGTTTTCCTATCGCGAGATCGCCGACATCATGGACTGCCCCGTCGGTACGGTGATGAGCCGTCTACACCGCGGTCGCAAGCTGCTACAGATTGCGCTGCGCGAGCACGCCGTCCGGGCCGGCATCATCAAAGAGCTACCGGCGGATGCCGGTGCGCAGGTCATCCCCATCGCTGCGGCCCGTCGGGCTGCCGGCACTGGCAACAAGGCCTAGTCTTCCTCGAACCAACCATGCGTTGCGCAGAGATTGAGCACGAGCTGGGCTGTTTCATCGACGATGAGCTGGCCGCTCCAGAGCGCCGCGAGGTCGAAAACCACCTCGCCCTCTGCCAGGCCTGCCGCGAGCTGGTCAACGAACAGCGTCAGCTAAAACAGCAGCTTCGTCAGAGCCTGGCGCAGACAGCGAGCCCAGTGCTGAGCCAGCGACTGGCGCACTCGCTGGACCGCGAAGATAGCCGGCAGCGCTGGGCGCGCTTCCGACCGCTGGCCGCGACCTTGGTGAGCGTGGTGCTGCCCATCGGGGCGGCGCTTGCCCTGGTGCTCGGCTATGTGCAGACCGTCGAGCCCCTCATTACCGACTCGCTGGTCAAGCACCAGCGCAACCTGCCGCTGGAAGTCACGGGCGGACGGGAACAAGTGCAGAACTGGTTCGACGGCAAGGTTCCGTTCGCGGTACCCGCGCTGCGCCTAGAACCGCTGGCCTCGCTGCGCGGCGGGCGCCTCTGCAACCTCGGCAATCGCGACGCGGCCATGCTGCAGTACGAGCAGGGTGGACGCAAAATCTCCGTCTTTGTCTTCGACGCGCAGGGCCTGCATCTGCGCTCTCAGAATCGCCGCATGATTGGCAATCGCGAGGTCTTCATCGACCGGGCCAGCGGCTATCAGGTGGCGGTCTTCCGCGACCGGGAGCTTGGCTACGCAATCGCTGGCAACGTCGGCGAGCCAGAGTTTGTCAGATTGGTCTCGGCGGCCGTCGGCCAGTCACCGTAAGATAGTCGCCAGAGGCAACTATCGTTCCGTGGCGTCCCGGCTTCGCGTCTCCATCCCCTCCCTTATCGGCCTGTTGCTCCTTTTCTGCATCGCTCCGGCGAAAGCAGCGACGGGGCGTCGGGCAGCGTCGGCCATCAAGGGCCCCCTCGACACCGCGCGCCGAGCCGTCGTCGCGTACCAAGCCGGCGACTACAGCTCTGCGCGCAAGCTGCTGGGTGGACTCGCCGACAAGGGGGCACTGGCGACGCTGCGTAGCCGCGACTACCTGCTGTATCTGCTCGGCGAGAGTGAGCTCCTGCAAGCCGAAGAGACGGGCGATCGCCGCCTGCTGCAGAGCGCGCTGCGGCACCTGCGTGAGCTAGAAAAGATCAGCCAAAGTCCGCTCGTTGCGCTGGCCCGGGTGCGCCTGGGCGACGGTCTGCTGAAGCTGTCGCCCGACGGAAAATCCGACGCTGAAGCGAGCAGCCTGTTTCGGGCTGCGCTCAATGCCAACCGAAGCGACACCGACACCGCCGTCCTGCGCTTTCGCTTGGGCGAGATCGCCGAGCGAGCGGGCAAAAAAAACGACGCCCGCGAGCACTGGCGCAAGCTTTACATCGAGCTGCCGCTGCATCCGCTGGCGGGCCCCGCGCAGCAGCGCCTGCATGGGCTGGACTCGACGGTGAAACTAGAGGTGGCGGAGCGCATCGCCCGTGCCAAGAACCTGCTCGCTGGCCACCGCTGGTTCGATGCCGTAGATGAGCTACGCGCCATTCCCCCCGACGCTGGACCCGCCCTACGAGACGAGATCGAATACTGGCTCGGCACGAGCATCTACCGCACCCGACGCGACTATCCGGGGGCTGCCGACAAGCTCCTTACCGTCGCTACCCGCCTCAAGGGCGAGCGCCAGGCGGAGGCCATGTTTCACGGTGCCCGCGCACTGTCGCGAGCCGACAAAGATGATGAAGCCATCGCCAGCTACAAGGCGCTGGTCAAGGCTCACCCCAAGTCACACTGGGCCCCCGAAGCTTCCTTCCTGGCTGGCTGGGTCGAGTGGAATCGCACCCGCTATCGCGAGGCAATCGGCAGTCTGCTCGACACCGTGCGCAGCTATTCGGGGCCGTTTGCCGACGAGGCGCGATGGTACATCGGCTTCTCGCGATACCAGATCAATGCGAACGCAGATGCGCTCGGCGACTTTGAGCTCCTGACGCGACGCCCGGGGCTGCTAGGCCAAAAAGGAGCGTACTGGGCGGGCATGACCGAGCTGCGCCTGGGACAAAAAGCCGCCGCCATTGCACGCTTCCGCCACCTCGTCGAGTCACACCCGTTTACCTTCTATTCGCAGCTTGCCCGACTGCGCCTGCGCGAGCAGGGCGTACAGATTGGACCGTTTGGCGACAGCGCAGCCAGTGCGTCGGCCGAGGGCCTCACGCCCTGGCCGGACAAGCCCGACACCGCGCTTCTGTCTGATTCTCGTCTGCAGCGCGTCACCGAACTCTTGGACATCGAGCTGCGCTGGGAGGCGGCGCAAGAGCTCCGTCGCGTCGAGAGCGCCGTCATGCATGAGTACACCTCGGCGCGGGCTCTGCCGACGCTGATCGGGCTGTATACGCGCGGCGAGCAGTTTCAGCGGCCGCACCTGCTGGCCGAAGTCCACGGGGCGTCAGCGCTGCGTCGCGATCCGTACCGTGTGCCGCAGGCCCGGCAGTTCTGGGAAGCGAAGTATCCCCTGGCCTATCGCAGCCTGGTTGAGCGCTTCACTCCGACGGGGAAGAACCCACCGCGCTACCTGTACGCCATCATGCAAAAGGAGTCGGCCTACAACCCCCAGGACATCTCGACGGCCGATGCCATCGGCCTCTTACAGATGATCCCGCCGACCAGCCGCCGCGTCGCGAAGTTCGTCGGGCGCCCCTACACCGACGATATCCTGTACGACCCCGAGGGGAATATTCAGTTTGGCGCCTGGTACATCGGCCACCTGCTGCAGAAGTTCAAGGCGCAGGTACCGCTGGGGGCAGGCAGCTTCAACGCTGGGCCGAAGGCGATGATGCGCTGGCTCGACAAGAACGGCGACCGTGCGCTCGACGAGTTCATCGAGCTCTGCCCGTATCGCGAGACGCGCGAGTACATGAAGAAGCTGCTCGATATCTACGCCCACTACGTCTATCTGTGGGACCGGCAGGACTACCTGCCAAGCCTGGTGGTCGACCGCAAGTATCTGACGCCGGCTGACGACGGAATTGACTACTGAAGCCGGCGGCCAAGGCTGCTATCGTCGGGCCATGATCAAGCTCTTCGGTCACGACACCTCGCCCTACGTTCGTCGCATTCGCGTCCTGCTTGCAGAGCTGGGTCTCGCCTTCGAGCGGGATAGCCGGTCTTGGACCGTCGCCGACGCCGATGTCCTGCGACTAAACCCCATGCTGCGCGTGCCGGCGCTGTTGGCCGACCGCGATGATGGAACGCAACAGCTGCTGCTCGATTCGAAGATCATCGCCGCCTTCCTTTACGAGGAGCAGCGAGCGACCGGGCAGCCCCTGCCGTCCGCGGCACTACCGGTAGCGCCGACGATGTTTGAGGCGGGCTCGCGCTGGGACGACGAAAACTTGCTGTCGATGATCGACGCGGCCACCGACAGCACGATCAACCTATTCGTCCTGGAGCTAGACGGCATCACGCGCGAAAAGTCGGCGTATCTGCAGCGCCAGCAGTCACGCACCGAGTCTTGTCTGCGCTACCTCGACGACAAGCTAGCAGGTCGAGCGACATTTCACGATGGCCGCTTTTGCTACCTCGACATCGCGCTGACTTGCACGCTGGACTGGATGCTCTTCCGCGAACGCTATCCGGTCGGGGCGCATCCGAACCTGGTTCGTTTTCTGGCCGAGCACGCTGCGCGGCCGTCGCTGTCCAGCACCCATCCGCGGCTGGCGGCAAACGCCGCACTGCCCAAGGCGGGCGCGAAATAAGGACCGCCTGCAGCCCGCGCAGCCAGCCTAGAGAAGCTGGAGCGGCGCGGCAGTGACCAGGTCGAGGAACTCCTGACGCGTCGGCTGCTGGTCGACGAAGATGCCGCGCATGGCGCTGGTCACCAGGCGGGCTTCGTGCGCCTCAACCCCACGGGCCGCCATGCACATGTGCAGGCCCTCGACATAGGCCGCCGAGCCCCGCGAGTCGAGTCGCTTGTACAAAAGCTCGGCGAGCTCGTGGGTCAGATCTTCCTGCAGCACGGGTCGCCGGGCCATCAGTCGAATCAGGCGGGACAGCTTGCTGATACCGACGACACGCTCACGCGGGATATAGGCCAAAGAGACGCGATAGACCACGGGCAAGAGGTGGTGCGGGCACAAGCCAAAGCAGATGTTGTGCTTGCTGATGACCATGTGGTCATAGCGGGCCGGGAAGGTCTTGCTGACGAGGTCGTCGATCTCGCTCTCGATCTCGGCAACCGGTCGCACCATCTCTTGCGCGGCCTTGGCGGCGCGCTGCGCGGTCTCGCGAAAGTTGTCGTCATCCTGCGTGTTGTAGCCCATGAGGGCATAGGCCTTGAGGATGTCTTGGTAGGCCCGCTCAAGCAGGGCATGGGCAGCTGAGTTCGGCATGCAAAGGTCCGTGTAAGAGGTGGGATGAGGCAGCTAGATAGATGCCGCTTGCGCCTGCTCTGCGACGCGCGAAAGCAGGGCACTGACCCACGCTGAAAGCGCAAGCCCCAGGGGTGCGGCGGCATCGACTACGCGAGCCTCGTCGTAGCCATCAAGTCGGAGGCGCTTTAGCAGCGCAGCCGGCAAGGCCAGAGCGACCGGCGAAAAGCGAAGCTCGCGGTGCGTAAGGACGTGGGTAAACGGCGGCAGGGGCTGAGCAGACGGCAAGGCAGCGGCGAGCTTTTCGCTCAGTGCAGGTCCGCGCAGGCCCAGCTTGTCGGTGAGCAGACGCGCCAGACCGGCCCCTGGCGTCTCGGCAGGCTGGTCAGAGGTGGCCTCGCCAAGCCACAGACTGGGCGGCTCCCACAGGCCGCCCCAAAGCCCACTCCCAGGCCGACGCACCAGCAGCACCGGCACGGCGAGATCCCGCGGCCCCGGCTGCGGCGACAGGATGACCGTGAGAGCGCGAATGACCGGCACGGGGCGGGTCGCTTTGGGCGGCGGAAACAGCTCCTGCTGATCGCGGGCTCGTGCCTCACACTCACTGGACAGCGGGCAGAGCAGGCAGCCCGGCCGATGCGGGGTGCAGACGGTGGCGCCGAGCTCCATGAGCGCCTGATTGAAGTCGCCGACATCGTTTGGGGCGGCGGCATCCGAGGCGTCAAGCTCGGCCGGGAGCAGCTCTTCGGCCAGTCGCCAATAAAGTCGCTTGGCCGGCGCTTGTTCCGGGCCGGCGGGGATAGCGAAGAGCCGCGACAAGACGCGCGTCACGTTGCCATCCAAGATCGGCGCGCGCTGTCCAAAGGCGATGCTGCGAATCGCTCCCGCCGTGTACGGACCAATGCCGGGCAGCGCGTGCACGGCCTCTGCCTGGCGTGGGAACTGACCACCGTAGCGAGTGGCGATCTCACCGGCCGCGGCATGCAGGTTGCGAGCGCGGGCGTAGTAACCGAGTCCGCTCCATAGCGAAAGCACATCGGCCTGCGGTGCCTCGGCCAGCGCCGAGATCGTCGGAAAGCGCGCCATAAAGCGAGCGTAGTAGTCGCGCACCGTATCGACGCGCGTCTGCTGCAGCATGATCTCCGAGATCCAGATCGCATACGGATCGCGGCTGCGACGCCACGGCAGATCGCGATGGCTGCGTCGGTACCAGGTCAAAAGAGCCGTACGCAGCGCCTGCCGATGCCGCGGCGACAGCGCAACGTCGGGCAGGCCGTCTTCGGCGACCGCAGCCCGCGACTTTCGCGAGGGACCCGGCATGGATCAGCGGCCCGTGTGCTCGACCACGATGACGGTGCCAATCCCTCCCCGCACGGCAAAGTCTCCCTCGACGCGCAAGCGACGGGGCGCGATCGCGGCGACGATGTCGTCGGCAATCTGGTTGGTGACCTTTTCGTGAAACGCCCCCTCGTCGCGATAGGACCAGAGGTAAAGCTTGAGGGACTTGAGCTCAATGCACAGCTCGTTCGGCACATAGCTGATGCGGATCGAAGCAAAGTCGGGCTGGCCAGTCAGCGGGCAGAGGCAGGTGAACTCGGGACAGTCAAAGCGGATCTCGTAGTCGCGCTCGGGCTTGGGATTGGAAAACGCCTGCAGCTGCTTGGAAGGCTTGGTGGACATCGATGATGGATCCTGTGATGTGGTCAGCAACCGAGCGGCTGCCGTTGGTGAATGGGAAGGATGGGGAGGCTTAGGCGGCGTGAGTCTTGGGACCCACGAGGCGCATGCTGGCGAAAAACGGCCGCAGGTCGGCCCAGTCGAAGGCCAAGCTGCCGACGCCCAGAAGCTCGCCCTCAGCATCGAAGATTTCGCCGGGGAGCGTCGACATGGTGTGCCGGAAGTCGAGCAAGCGAACATCCTTCTGCCCCGCGAAGTGCAGGGAAGAACCGTCGAGTTCGCAGGTAAATTCGTAGCGAATGATGCGCCGGTGCGGCCAGATCCACAGGCTGCCGCGCAGCGGGGCGTCGCGGGTCACACCGTCGATCTCGGCGTGCCCGCGGAGGTCGGCCCGGCCGCCGCGCAGATACGCGCCTAGCGAGTCCGCCTCGACGTGAAGCTGCACCTGCATGCGCCGCTCCCCCTCGGGGAAACCGGGGGCGTGCAGGGACACCGTCCCAGTCATCGTCTCGTCAAAAGCGAAGCCCGGCGCGCGCTCTGCCGCCATCAGCGCCTCGCCACCCAGGCGAACGCCGACGGCAAGCAGGCCTTGTAAGCGGCCGATCCAGTGTTCGGCTCCCATGGTTTGGTTCCTTTCCCCGCGTTGCGAGTGCGCACCCAATAGCACACTCTGTCTCGATCTGGCAGAGCTTCTGACTCGCCGGGCCGCCGGTCGCGCCACGGCGGACGCGGCAGAGCTGTTAGGATGGGGCGGTGACTCTGCACGCTCGCAAGACGTTCTCACAGGGGGTGATGTTGTTCGGCTTGGCGATGCTGCTCGCCAGGCCAGCCACAGCCGAGACGCCTTCACTTGCCGAGAGCGTGGCGCAGTACGTCGCGCGAGCCAGCCGTGAGCTGCGCACCGCGCCTCTTGCTTCCGACCGCGCCCTCACGGAGGCCGCACGCTTGCTAGCCAGTCGGCCGGCTTGCGATGTGCCCCCCCACGCGCTGATCCAGGCGGCACTGTGGCAAGCGGGGGTCGTCGAGCCAGTGCATCGCTTGCTGCTCACCCGCTTTGGTACGGCGACGCCGGCCGATTTTCTCGACGGTCTGCCGGCCCAGCTCAAGACTGCGCTGGGCAGTCGCGGGGCAGGCAGCGGTCCCGGACGCTGGTCACGCTATGGCTTCGCCGCCAACCCCTACGATGCCGAGATGAGCTGCGGCGTGCTCTTCATTCTGGAGTCCTTTGTCGCGCTCAAGCCACCACCGCGCAATCCAGCGGTGAGCCCTGCCCCGCTGCCGCTCACCGGGACCCTCTTGCCGCCATACAAAGGGGCCCGCGTCGTCGTCACTGCCCCGGGCGGCGAGACCGCGGCACTGCCCACGCGGCCCAGCGGCGAGCGTGGCCCAGGAGAGCACTTCGCTGTCGATCTGCGCTGCGAGCGCCCGGGCCAGTATCAGATCGAGGTGCTAGGTGCCGATCGCGCCGGCCCCACGGTGCTGGCCAACTTTCCGCTGTATTGCGGCACCGCGCCGAAAGACTTCGCGGCCCTAGTCTCGACGGCTGGCCCGATGGCAAGTCCGGTGGAGACCGACAAGAGCTATTCCTGCAACGGTGAGGTTCAGGGGCTGCTCCTTGGGCTGCTCAATGACGAACGCAAGGCCGCTGGCCGCAGGCCGCTCTCCGTCGATGCCCGGCTGACCAAGGCCGCGCAGGCGCACAGCGACGATATGCGCGCTCATCATTACGTCGCGCATGTCTCGCCGCGCAGTGGTGGACCCGCGGATCGCGCCCGCCGAGCCGGTGTCACCGGCGGACGGATTACCGAAAACCTGGCGCAAGCCCCGACGCCACAGCTTGCGCACAGCGGGCTGCTCGGCAGTCCTGGGCATCGCGCCAACATGCTCGACCCCGATATCGATCACATCGGTCTCGGCTGCGCGATGGCCGAGCCGGCGACGCCTGGGCAGAGCCGTACGCTCTTGATCACCCAGCTCTTCGCCGGTCTCGCGGCCCCGGCGCCATTATCGCCGCAGGCCAGTGGCGAGGTCGAGGCGCATGTGAATCGTCTGCGGTCCGGAGCCGGACTCCGCCCGTTGCAGCGCGATCCGCGGCTCGACGAGCTTGCGGGGCAGATCGCTGCCGCCCCGCTGACCGCCGAGGACTACGACACGCGCGGTGGAGCTGTGGTGCAGGGGGCGCTGCCTCGCCTCGCCGGACAGTTTGCCCGCCTGCGCCTGGGCATGATCGGCGTGCTCGCGGCGACCGACTTTGCCGCCGTGCGCTCTTTTATGGAGCCGGGCCTGAGCCACCTGGGAGTCGCAGTGCGTCCCTTCCCTACCTCCTCCTCGTCGAAGGGGACGGGGGGCGGAGGGTCTTTGCCGCGCGGCTTGGTCATCTTGGTGCTCGGCGAACGAACCGAAAAGCAGTAGCCCGCACGCGTCGCTTCGCGCGAAAATCGCCGTGGGGGTGGTTGATTGAGACACACGGCGCTAGCTACCCGACCAGGTTTTCCGGTACGAAGCGGGCCCATGTCGACTCGTGCTTCCCTGTGCTTGTTGCTGGCGAGCCTGACCGGGCTTGCTGCCTGCCCTAGCCCCGCGCCGACGCCCGACGTACCGCCGACCCAGATCAGCCAGCCGGTCAGCCAGCTGGCTACGCCGACAAGTCCCGCTGAGCCGACGGAGAAGACCGTGGTTATCGTCGGCACTGCAGATCTGCATGGCTATGTCGAGCCGCGTCAGCTGCAGGTGCGTGGGCAGGACGGACAGGTCCATCCGGTGCAGCGCGGTGGTCTGCCGCTTCTCGCCGGCTACCTCGACAACCTGCGAGCCCGCTACCCCGTGCTGCTTCTCGATGGCGGCGACATGTTTCAAGGCACCATCGTGTCGAACATGAGCGAGGGCCAAGCGGTCGTCGCGGCCTACAACAACATTGGCTATCACGCCGCCGCCATCGGCAATCACGAGTTCGACTACGGCCCGGCTGGCCCGCACTCGGTTCCCAAGGCTGGCACCGACGATGACCCGACAGGAGCACTCAAGCTCCTGGCCAAGGCCGCCAACTTTCCCTTCTTGTCGGCGAACCTCCTCGACCGCGCCACCGGACAGCCGGTGGCCTGGCAAAACGTCCAGCCCTCGCGCATCGTCGAGCTGGCTGGCCTGCGCCTGGGTGTCATCGGCGCGCTCACCGAAGACACCCCACGCACCACGAACAGCTTGAACCTGCGCGACGTCATCGTCGCTCCGATCGTGCCCGCCGTACGACGCGAGGCTGAAAAGCTGCGCCAGCAGGGCGTCGCCGCGATCATTCTGACCATTCATGAGGGCGCCAACTGCTACGCCTTCAACGACCCGCGCGACGCCTCTAGCTGCCGTAACAACGACGAACGCATCTTTCACATCGCCGACGAGCTACAGGGCGTCGTCGATGCCATCGTGGGCGGACACTCGCACGCCGGCGTGGCGCACTTCGCGGGCCAGGTGCCGATTGTGCAAGCGTTCTCGTACGGCATCGCGTTTGGTCGAATCGACCTGAAATTCCGTCGTATCGCTGATGGCAGCTGGCAGCTCGATCGCCCGGCGACCACCATCCACCCACCGATTGAGGTCTGTCAGGTCGCGCTGCCCACGACGCCAGTCCCCGCTCAGCCTGAGGCTCCCGCAGTTTCGATGTCGGAAGCCGCAGCAGCCAAGCCGGAGTCCGGTGGAGCAGCGCCAACCCGTCGTCCGCCGCAGGCCCGCTGTGATGCCCGCCTGCTGGAAGGCAGCGACCTGCGCCCTGCCGAATACGAGGGGCGTCCGGTCGTGGCCAAAGACACGGTCATCCATGCACTCGCCCCGTTCGTCGAGCGCGCTGTGGCCCGCGCCAACATGCCGGTTGGAGTGACGCTTTCGCAGCGCGTGCGACGCAACTTCCGCAACGAGTCCGCACTAGGCCAGCTACTTGCGGACCTTATGCGCACGGGCGCGGCGCGGGTCGTCGGACGACCGATCGATCTGGCGGTGCAAAACGGCGGCGGCCTGCGCAACGATCTGCCGGCGGGCCCACTGACCTACACGCAGATCTTTGAGGTCATGCCCTTTGACAACCGTCTGGCGGTGGTACGCATGACCGGCGCTCAGCTGCTGGAGCTCTTCAAGCGCAACGCTGGCGGTGGGCATGGAGTCCTTGTGCCCTCAGGCATGCGCATCACCGTGCGCTGCAGCGGACCCAATATGGAGCTTTCGCTCAGCCGCGAGAGCGGTGAGCCGATTGCGCTCGACAAACAATACAGTGTCGCGCTGTCCGATTTCTTGGCCAGCGGGGGCGACAACTTCGGGGGACTTGTGCCCGCGCAGGCGGAACAGGCGACCTCGCCGAACATCGCCATGTATGACGATGTTGTGCTGCGCGAGCTCATCCTCGAAGAGCTCCAGCGCTATCGTGGCCCGCTGCTAAGCGGCGAGATGGGTCCACCCCGCGTCACCCTGCCGACGCCGCGCCCCGTGCGCTGCCCGCTTGCCCCAGGTGCCCCGCCGGCGGCGCCGACCGGCGCCCACTAACGCACCGCGACACGCATCAAAAGCCTCGGCGCAAGGCCAGCCAGTCGGGACTGCGCAGCTTCTCATCGCGCACCGCCGAGGTCGGCCGCTCGACGGAGGTAAGCAGGCGCGTGCGCTGCGGGCCGTGTGTCATCGCGCCCAGCAGGATGTCGCCACTGCGCCCATGGCAGGTCATGCACACGGCGCGCATCGGGTTCCAGGAAAACGGCTGCGGCATGCAAGTCCCGCCCAGCGGAAACAGCGCGTCACCAGCCAGCCGCTGCAGACCCGCGAGCGGTGGGTCGGCCTGGCGCAGCCAGTCGCGTCGTCCTTCCAGCACCTCGAACGGCAGATCCGAAAGCCGCGTCGGCTGGGCTCCCTCAAGACCGGTCTCGGGCAAGGTCTCGGGCAGAGCCAGAGCCGTGCGCAGTTCGATCAGGTTGGTGCGGTTCCATGGCACAAGCTGCCCCTCGCTAGAGATCGCCAGGGGGACCTGCAGGATCAGAAAGCGCGTACCCGGCGGCAGCTTGGGCGCGGCCGGCTCAGAAAGGAGCGTACGTCGCAGCCATTCGGGTCCGCCGGAAGCCGCGGGTACGGCGACGTAGCGACGAAAGACGGCGCGAAAGCCGGCGGTCGCGGCGTGGCGCGTGTACTCCTGCTCGGTGCTCGGCATTGGCTCGGGCAGCTTGCGGGCGCGGGTGATGACTTCCTGCCAGTCGGGGCCGGGGAAGCCAGCGAGCAGCGTCGGATAAGCGGTGGCGAGCTTTGGCCAGTTGCTAGGTAGCGCGGTGATCGTCGCAGCCGGTAAGGCAACGGCACGAATCAGCGCGCCCAGCGCATCGCGCAGATACAGCAGGCGCGCCCGCTGCCGGCCCGCCCCCAACGTTGCGCCCGTCGAGGGATCGGACGCAGGCCCCTGTGCCCCGAGCTTGCGCGCGGCCGCATCCAAGGTATCGAAGCGCTCCCACAGATCGCTCTGAAACAGCAGCGCCGAGAGCGGCTGCGTCTTTTCCTCAGCCGCCTGGGCCTGCGCCGCCGCGATGAGCGTAAGGAGCCGCGCCAGGCGTCCCTCCTCTGCCAGGTGCTGCACATTGGGCGAGGCAAACAGCGACGGTTCATCCCGGTAGCCGGCCGGCCCTTCGGTGAGCGTCGGCCAGGGATCGAGGGGCACGATGCGCTCGCTGCAGCCGGTCGTTGTGCGCTCGCGCTCAGCCTCGGCGGTACTGGGCTGGCTGGCTGACTGGCAGGTCGCCCGCGCCACCTTGCCGGGATGGACGAAGAGCGCATGGTGCAAGCGATTCCAGGGATGGGCGGGGTCGGAATGGTAGAGCGGCAGCGGCACCGCACCGAGAAGCGATGCCGGCAGCGCCGCCAGGGGAGCCGGGGCGACATCGATGGTAGCCGGCGCGGCAAGCACCTCGGCCGGTGGCTCCGCATGGTTGGCTGCGCCACCCCCACGCGGGCGACAGGCCGCCAGAGTCATCAGCATCAGCCCAGCACTCAGCGCATAGGTCGCCCACAGTCGCGACCTCGCCACGAAATTGCCTGATCGCAGGACGCACAAGACGCGATACAACTGGCCCTCCTTAGGAGGACATCATGAGTCGATTCGCTCACGTGCTGGGCAGTTTTATGTTCGTGCTCGCTGCCCCGCCCCTTGTGGCCCAGGCACAGGTTGCGCCCGACGCGACCGCGACCGGCCCACAGGCGGTGACGAGCTCGGAATATAAGCTCTCGGCCAGCATCGATGCGGACATCCTGGCGGGGCGCACGACGGAGCTCTGGGCTCGTGTCTACCGACCGCGCACGCTGGGTACCGGCAGCTATCCGCTGGTGGTGATCCTGCACGGCAATCACGCCACCTGTGGTCGCGGTACAAACCCGCGCACCGACGACCGAGTCGACTACACCTCGTCTGGCACCTGTCCGGTTGGCTATGTCGTCGCGCCGAGCCACGCCGGCTACGGCTACCTTGCCGACAAGCTGGCTTCGTGGGGCTACATCGTGGTCTCGATCAACGCGAACCGTGGCATCAACGCGGCCGGCGGTGTCAGCGGTGACTCTGGGCTAAACCTGGCGCGCGGCCGGCTGATCCTCAAGCACTTGCAGAAGCTCAGCGAGTGGAACAAGAACGGTGGCACGCCCAGCAGCGTCGGCGTCGAGCTCAAGGGTCGCATCGATTTCAGCCAGGTCGGCCTCATCGGCCACTCGCGCGGCGGCGAAGGCATCCGCGCTGCCTACAACCAGTACGGCGACACCGGCAGCATCTGGCCAGCCAAGATCCTGTCTCCGGTCCGATTCCGTGCCCTGTTTGAGATTGGTCCTGTCGATGGACAGACCAGCCGCGTGCTCAACGCCGAAGGCACGACCTGGACCGTGCTGTTGCCGATGTGCGATGGCGACGTCTCGAACCTGCAGGGCATAAAGCCGTTCGATCGCATGATGCGAGCGACCAGCGAGACGCCGATTCAGCCGAAGGCAGCCGTCGCAGTCTGGGGGACGAATCACAACTTCTACAACACCGAGTGGCAGCGCAGCGATTCCAGCGGCTGTCAGGGCCACACGGCGCTATTCCCCAGCACCATCGGATCAGCGCCGCAGCGGGACACCGCCGCGCATGCCGTGCTGTCGCTGATCCGCGCCAACGTGGGAGTGACCGCGGACAAGAACTACAACAAGCTGTTCGTGTCGCGCTACGCCGTGCCCACCAACCTCGCGGCGATCACGCCGATTGAGCGCAGCTTCCAAGACTCGGCCGCATCTGCCGTCGGCATCATCCTCGATGACTTCGACAAACCCACCGGGACGAGCTCGGCCGGGGCCGCAAATGAATCGAGCGGCGTCACGGTCACCCACGGGACGGTTGGCAACCGTCACGATCCCAGCCTGCGCGGGGCAGCGATCAGCTGGACCTCAGCGGGAGCGACGACGTACTTCCAGTCGAACTTCACGGCGGCCGGCACCGGCCGCGATGTCACGCCCTATGCTTATCTGAACCTGCGGGTGGCGCGTCAGAACAGCACCAGCAACCCAGCAACCCCCAACCCGACGAACTTCAAGGTCCAGCTCATCGATGCCGCGGGCAACAAGTCAGCGGCGGTCCCCATCGGCAGTTACCTGCGGCTCACCGGCCCGGTCGGCGGCCCGGCAGGTCTGCACATCCTCCTGCAGAGCGCGCAGATCCCGCTTTCCAAGTTCGGTACGTTTGCGCTGACCCGGCTGCGTGGGGTGCGCTTGCTGTTTGATGACACCGCGCAAGGAGCGATTTACGTGACCAACCTGCGCTTCTCGAACTCGCAGGTAGCGATGGCCCCGCTGGTCGCCAGCCTGTACGGCTCGGAAGCGGCCGCGCAAGACGACGACGTCAGCTCGCAGATCGAAAGCGATCAGAGCTACGACCGCACCGCTGTCGCCGCAGCAAGTACGGCCGTGTCCAGCCCAGAGGTCGCCCTGCCGATTGACGCCCGCTTTGCAGCGGTTCACCGCGTGCGACGAGAGGGTGCCCTGACTGGCGAGTACGAGATCGAGCTACGCAGCCGCACCGGCTTCCCCGTCCGCAATGAGCTACCGACGCTGAGGATCGCCGGTCGCGACTTTACGCTGAGCCACTATCCCGAGAGCGGCGAGACCACCAGCCTGTTCTTTACGCTGTCGGCGGTTGAGTTTGGCAGCCTGCCCGACGGCGCCGAGCTAGGGCTGCGCTATGGCCAAGCCAGCGACGGCAGTGATGCGCCACGCGCGCTCCCCACGGCTCGCCTGGGCCGCCTGAACAAGAGCCTGATCCGCGACTAGTCATGGCAGCGCGACTGGCAGAAGACTCGCTGGGCCGCAGGCTGCTGCGCACCATGCTGCGTAGCGTCGAGCGCTATGACCTGATCCGGCAGGGCGATCATCTGCTGGTCGCGGTCTCCGGGGGCAAAGATAGCTACACCATGCTCGACCTGCTTCTGCACGCGCAGGAGCGAGCGCCGATTCAGTTTCAGATCACCGCGGTTCACTTGGACCAGGGGCAGCCCGGCTATGACGGGGCGCCGCTGCGACGCTGGCTGGAGGCGCGCGGGGCACCCTTTGAGATCCTGCACGAGGACACCTACTCCATCGTCAAAGAGCTGACGGCCGAGGGGGGAACCTACTGCGCACCGTGCTCGCGCCTGCGTCGCGGCATCCTGTACAGCGCGGCGGAGCGACTGGGCTGCAACAAGATCGCGCTCGGCCATCACCGCGATGACACGCTGCATACGCTGCTGCTCAACATGCTGTATGCCGGCAAGCTGCAGGCCATGCCGGCGCGCTATCGCACGGATGATGGGCGCTTCGAAGTGATTCGTCCGCTCATCGAATGCAGCGAGCGCGAGATCGCGGCCCACGCCACCGCCGTTGGCTATCCCATCCTGCCCTGCAACCTGTGCGGCTCGCAGGATGGGCTGAAGCGGCGCGAGGTCGCGACCCTGCTCGATGGCTTGGAGGAGCGTATCCCCGACGTGCGCTCGTCGCTGCTGAACGCCCTGCGCAACGTGCGGCCCAGCCATCTTTTGGACCTCGATGTTGGCCGCGCCTGGGCCGAACGCAGCCCGCAGATTCGACCCCGGCCAGCCGCCGCGCCGTCTTCGAGGCGAGGCAGCACCGTGCACCTATCCGTCTTGTCCGGGGACGAGAGCTAGCCGCAGGAGGCGGCAGCAGTTACGGCTGATAACGCAGCACCATGTCGCCGCTGCTGACCGCCCAGGCGTCGGTGGCATTGTTGGCCCAGATGGCAGTGGTGGCGGTGCGTGTCGGCAGGGTCTGCGTCACCCAGTTCATGCCGTCGTACCGATACACGACGTTGCTGCTTGACGAAATCCAGGCCGAGGTCGAGTTGACGGTGTAGACCTTGGACAGGAAGCTCGTCGTCAGCCCGCCGGTGTTGGTTCCGCTCTGGGCGTGGGTCGACCACAGGCCGTTGCTGCCGTCGTATAGGACAATGGCGCCCGTGCTACCCACCGCCCAGATGCGAGCGGGCGAGATGGCCGATCCGTGCATGCTGCTCAGATAGGTGGTGCCCACCGTGCCGGAGATGCTCTGGGTGCTCCACTGGGTCGTAGGCCCGTTATAGAAGTAGTAGCGCAGCAGCGTGCCCCCGCCGCCGACCGCATAGACGTTGGTGGCCGAGGTCCCCCACACACCGGTCAACGACTGGGTCGTGATCATGCCGCTCTGGCCATGCAGGGTCACGGTCGTGCCGTTCACCGCCAAGAGCGCCCCGCTATCACCGACCGCCCAGGCGGTGGGCATGGCGCCGCTTGGGCTTGTGGTTGTATGCACGGAGTACAGGTAACGAGTGCTAGCGGTCGTGGTGTTAGCAAGCTGCGTCCAGCTGGTGCCATCAAAGCGCGCGATGAGTCCGTTCTCGCCTGCTGCGTGCACATTCGCCGGCTGCGTGCCGTGGATGGAGTTGATGCCGGGCATCGGCGTGAGCTGGGCGGGCGACCACGTGCTGCCGTTGTAGTGGCGCAGATAGCCGTAATTGGGATAGGCCAGCGCGCCGTTGTATCCACCAATCCAGATATCGCTCGGCCCACTGCCCCAGATGGCATTGAAGGTGAAGTTGCCAGCCGGGGCAGACAGCGCAGCGGGCGACCAGCTCTGGCCGTCATAGTGGAAGAGCGCGCCCAGGAGGCCCACGGCCCAGACATCGCTATCCGAAAACCCATGCGCCCCATACATCGCTGAATAGAAGCCCACGTTGGCCGCGGTCCAGGCGCTCCCGTCGAAGCGATTGCTGCTTGCCCCCATCGTGCCCGAGCCAATAGCCAGGGCGCCGCTCTGGTTTACCCACAGTGCCTGCGCCGTGCTCACGTTGTAGCCCGTCGAGGCATCGAGCGCCCAGGCGCTCCCGTTGTAGCGAATGCGCGTTGTGCCGCTGCCGGTTGCCCAGATGTTGTCGCGCGCACTGCCGCGGATCGCATAGAGCGTCGTCGTCGTCACTGAAGCACTGCCTGGAGCCGGGGCCCAGATGGTGCCATTCCAGCGCATGATGATGCCGCCCGAACCGACGGCCCAGATGTCATCCGCGGCGCTGCCCCAGATGCTGTAATAGAAGTTGGTGGGAACCGGCGTCATGATCGACGCATTCGCCCAGCCATTGCGGTCGTAGCGCAGAATGGTGCCGCCATTGCCGACGGCCCAGAAGTCCTGCGCGCTGCTGCCCCAGACGCCGCGCAAAAGCTGGCTAGTCTTGGCGCCGCTATCGGGGGAAAGCGTCCAGGCCTTGCCATCGTAGTGGGCCAGCGTGCCGGCCGCGCCAACCGCCCAAATGTCCGTCGCACTGACGCCATAGACGGCGTAGAAGTCCTGCGTGGTCAGCGTTCCTGCGCGCAGCGCCAGCTGCCAAGTCAGGCCGTCGTAGTGCATGATGGTGCCATAGTCACCGACGGCCCAGATGTCGTCAGCTGCCGCTCCCCAGAGGCCCCGCAGAGTCAGGCCTTGCGGCAGCGGGTTCTGCCAGCACCAGTTGTCGGGACTGCAGACGCGGGGTGCAAAGCCAACCTTGACCGTCCCTGGGCCAGCGAAGGTCGTCGTGCAGGTGTTGGTGCCGCTGCATAGGCCGCCAAAGACCGCGCCCAGGATCTTGGGATCGTTGCCCGTATCGGCCGAAAGGGTAATCGACGTTCCGACGGTGAAATCGGCACTGCAGGTGACCGGCGCACTCTTGAAGTCACTGTTGCTGCAGTCGATTCCGGCGGGAGACGAGGTGACCTTGCCCTTGCCCCGCACCTCGACTTTCATCGAGCACTGCTTGCCACTACCCACCGCCGCGGTCGAGATCGACACGGCCATCGGCACAAAGGTTGGCGGCGCTGGCTTGACGTCGATCTGGCCCTCGCCCTTGGCGACGACGCAGTTTTCGACCGAGTGCCCAACGATCTTCACGCCGAGCGTACCGGCGGTATTCCGCGGCAGATAAATCGCGAACTTGTCGAGCCGCGTGGTCAGCTCGGGGATGCTCTGCTTGGACGGCGCACCGTTTAGCGTCGTCGTCACATTCAGCGACGTAATATCAGGCGTCAGGCCATCGACCGAGACCAGCACTGTGATGTCGTCCGAGCCCGAGTCATAAGGGCCACAGCCGATACCTCGACTGACGGCGAGCAGAGTGCAGACTGCGAGCAAAATGCCCCAAATGCGACGGACACTAAGCAATTTCATGGGCTCCTCCTAAATCAGGTCGAAAGCTAAAACATAGGGCGTACGCCGACGACATCCGGGTCCAGCATGGGGTCGGGGGCCGGCCGCGTCCCAAAGTAGACGCCCGTGGCCACCGCCCCGCCGACCACCAGGACCCCCGTAACGACGACGGCCCAGAACCAGCCCTTTTTGTAGACGGGCTTGTTCTCTTCCTTCGGGGGAAGCGGAGTTAGCGGCTCGGACAGCGGCTGCGGCGCCGGCTCCGCTGTCGGGTCGGGCCGGCTGGGTTCCGATGGTGTCGGCGACTCGCGAATCAGCGCCTTGGTCTCCGCGATGTAGACGGCCAGCTTTTCTTGCAGATCGTTGTCTGTCTTGGCCGCTTCCTGACAGCGCTGGTAGTAGTCGAGCGCTTCCTTCGGACGCCCCAGCTTCTGCAGCGTGCGGCCAATGTTGATCAGCAAAATCGGCGTCTGGCGACGCTCGTAGGCGCCCATGAACATCTTGAGCGCCGCGCTGTAGTCCTGATCCTTGTATAGCGACTTGCCTTTGACGAACAGCCCGCGACAGACCTCGTCCTGGTTGCAGCCCTCGTCGGATGGACTTGCGGCCCAGGCCGAGCCCCCCCCGAAAAGAACTAGCAGCAACCCGTAGAGTGCCAGGCGCAGCACGCCGCTGCGGTTAATCCAAGACGGTGAGGTCACTCGGTACATGGCCCTTTTTCCGCCCCTTTTCGCGGGTCTTTTTCTGCCGCAGCTCGACGCGCTGCTCGGCGTCCTTGCTCATGTCTAGGCTGAACGACTCTTCGGCGTAGCCTTGCAGGACCAGCCGCAGAGACTCGTTGCCATCCCCGACTGGATTGCTCATCGTGAGTGGGGTCACGCCAAGGATCTGACCGTCGCGCTGACGAATCACCATCGCACCGGCCGGCTGACTATTGACCACCCAGCGGACCATCTTCTTTGCAGGTGGGGGCGCCGCTGGCTGCTCGATCTTCGGCGGGGGCGGCGGCGGCTGGATGATCACCGGGGGCGGCTTGCTCAAGGTCATGACCAGCACCACGCCGACACCAACTGCTCCCAGCAGGCTGCCCAGGGCTACGGCGATCGGCCAGCGCGGACGAGCCGGGACTTGGCCGCTTGCCAAGCCCAGCGTCGAAGGAGCCCCGGGCGGCGGGGCCTGTCCTGGTAGCGAGCCCGAGCTTGCAGCCCCCGGCAGAGAGGCCATGTTCATGGCGATCTGCCCAGGCTGGCTGGGGAACGGGACGCCACCGCTGCCCGGCTGACTGGGGTACCCCCCGCCCGGCAACGAGCCTGTGCCCGGCAGCGAGCCGGGCCCGGTCTGCTGCATGACCAGCCCCAGCTGACCGGAAACGCCCGGCATACCTGCCCCAACCGGGATCGTGCCGAACACCCCGCTCATGTAGCCGCCCATTCGATCCAGCTCAGCGACCACCTGTCGCATCGTCGGGCGAGCCTCTTTATCCTTGAGCAGCATGCGCATGACCAGCTGAACCAAGGCATCCGAGGTGCCGGGCTCGACTCGCTCGGCCAGCGGCTGCGGCTGGTGCATCATGTGCGCAACGATCAACTCACCGTGCGAGTTGCCGACGAAGGGCGGAGCTCCCGCCAAGAGTTCGTAGAAGATCACGCCCAGCGAATAGACGTCGGATTTTGAGTCGGTGTGCCCACCGCCCCGGCACTGCTCGGGCGACATATAGCGCGGCGTTCCTAGCAGCGCGTCGGCGCGGGTGTGCGCCTCGCTGTCGCCAGTCTGTAGCTCGGTCAGCTTGGCGATGCCGAAGTCGAGCACCTTGCTCTGCTCGCCCCCCGGCGCGTCGGCATTGGGGACGATCATGATGTTGTCGGGCTTGAGATCGCGGTGGACGATGTCCTTGTCGTGTGCCGCCGCCAGCGCCGAGGCCACCTGCCGGCCTAGACGAATGACGTCAGAGCCCGGCATCCGCCCGCCAACCCGCTTGACCCGCTGGCCCAGCGTCTCGCCCTTGAGGTATTCCATGACGATGTACGCCATGCCGTCGGGCAGCTGACCATGGTCGGTGACCTGCACCAGACCGGGGTGCTCAATGCGGTTGACTGCCTTGGCCTCATTGACGAAGCGCATCGCGATGTCTTGCCGTCGCGCAAGCTCGGCATGCAGGACCTTGATCGCCACGCGCCGCTCAATGGCCTCATGAACGCCTTCATAAACGGCGCCCATGCCGCCCTTTCCCAGCAGACGGACGATGCGATATGGCCCTATGCGCTCTAGTGTCATGATGACAGTCGGAGGGGACTTCACCATATCGTACTTGATTCTCTCGGCGCCGAGCAAGGGCCGCATCACTCGCTAGACGAGCCTCTGCTCAGGTAGCCTTTAGGTGTGCTGTGGTGCCGCGGGCCGTGTAACAGACAGGCGCAGAGCAGCATCCATACGCCATCCCGTCTGCCATCGTGGACATGACAAGGACCCACCCTATGAACCGACGTACCTGGCTAAAGACCGCGATCGCACTGCCGCTTGGAAGCCTGGCCATCCCTCGCCGGCTTGCTTGGGCGGCGGCAGAAAAAGGAGGAGCCCCCGTGTCGGTGCAAGACCTGCAGAAAAACTGGCGCTCGCTCCTCGCTGAGGGCGCCGACATCGCCAAGAGCAGCGAGCCGCTTACCCTGTCGAATGACGAGTGGAAGAAGCGCTTGTCCGCCGAGGCCTATCACGTCCTGCGCGAGCAGGGTACGGAGTACGCTGGCTCAAGCCCGCTCAACAGCGAGCATCGACCCGGCATCTTCGTCTGTGCCGGCTGCGGCCTCCCGGTGTTCTCGTCAGCCATGAAGTTCGACAGCGGCACCGGCTGGCCCAGCTTCTTTACGACCATCCCCGGCGCCTTTACGACCTTGCGCGACACCAAGTTCGGCATGGTGCGCACCGAGCATCGCTGCGCCCGCTGCGGTGGTCACCACGGCCACGTGTTCGACGATGGCCCGCCCCCCACCGGCCTGCGCTACTGCAACAACGGCCTCGCCCTGCGCTTCATCCCCTACCCCGGCACCAAGGCCAGCAAGTAGCTGCGCTGCCGTCTCTAGCGCGCACCTGTCGCCACCCAATTGCAGGCGCCCACTAGCAGCAGGCGCCGGTCGGAGTCGTCCCCGCCGACGTCGAGCCGGGACTGGGGGCGCAGTCGAACGGACCAAAGTGCGTTGAGCGATCGCCCAGCACCTTGAAGTGACGGCGATAGCGCGTCTCGCCCACCATCGCGGCCGTGTTGCCGCAGACCAGCATCGGCTGCCCGGTCTTAAATAGGTGGTGGTCGTCGAGCAGGAACTGGTGCGGGCTCGCCGCCAGCGTCCCCTGGTAGTACGCCACCTGCCCGTAGTCCTCGCAGATGTCTTCCAGATCGAGCTTAAAGGCGCGAATCGTCTTGGAATAGAAGTCGATCATGCCGGCCCGCTGCTCGATGTCGGGGTTGCCGAGCTCAATGCGCCGGCTGTTGACCACGCGGTAGTCCAAGCAGCCGACCTGGCGCAGCATGCGGCGGAAGTCCTCGATGTACAGCGCGCCCCCCAGGCACTCGCCCAGCACCAGCGGGTCGTGCGCCAGGTGCGTCGGCACACGCCGTCCCGAGAACACGTCGGAAAAGTACAGCTCTCCCCCCGGCTTAAGGACGCGAAAGATCTCGGCGAAGACTCGGCGCTTGTCTGGAGACAGGTTGATGACGCAGTTCGAGATCACCACATCGACCGATTCATCGGCGATGCCAGCGCTCTTGAGATCCTCGATGTAGGCCTGCACCAGCTGGACGTTCGATTCGGCGTAGCCGAACTTCTGCGCGTGATAGTCGCGATGCCGGCGCGCTACGGCAAGCTGCTCGTCGGTCATGTCGACACCGATGACCCGGCCGCTTGGCCCCACCAGCTTCGACAGCATGAACGTGTCGCGACCCGAGCCGCAGCCCAGATCCAGCACCGTCGCACCTTCCAGACACAGCGGGATCGGCGAGCCGCAGCCATAGAAGCGGTTGCGAACTTCGTCGTGCAGCTCGGCTTCGATGGGCCGCAAGTACACCGGCATGCTCTCAGCCGTGCAGCAGGCCGTGGTCTGCAGATCGTTTGAGCTCTGAAGGACGCGCCCGTAGTACTCCTTCACTGCCTCAAGGGTGTCGGTAGCGTTCATTCCTGTGTCGTTTCTGGCCAGTTCTGGCCGATTGAGATGGGTTGTCTAATGACGGCCGGTGCTGGTGGGGTTCGGGTGGCCGGCGCCGCGCTCCTCGGCCCTCTCGTCCAGCCCCCCCGCACGCTGATCGAAGCACCACGGCCCCCGACGCGTCGGCAGGCTCAGAGCCTGGCGCAGACGGATCATAAACTCGGCGCGCGAAATCGTATAGAGCCCAAAGCGCTCGGTGTGGTCGTTCGGGACCTGCCCGTCGATGAAAGCAAACCCCCAGGCGGAGAGCTGCTCGGCGAGGGCGACAAAGGCCACCTTGCTCGCGTTATCGGCCAGCGAAAACATCGACTCGCCAAAGAAGCAGCCGCCCAGCGAGACACCATAGAGCCCACCGCACAACGTGCCGTCGCGATAGGTCTCGACCGAGTGGGCGTAGCCCTCGGCGTGGAGAGCGATATACGCATCGACCATCTCGGGAATGATCCACGTTCCCCGCTGCCCTGGACGAGGCACGCTGGCGCAGGCGCGAATCACCGCTGCGAAGTCGTGATCCACGCGAACCTCATAGCCTCCCCGACGCACCGCTTTGCGCAGGCTGCGGCTGATATGCACAGACTGCGGCTCGATCACCGCGCGGTCAGGCGGCGCAAACCACAGCATTGGCATGCCCGGCTCCGGCCAAGGGAAGATGCCGCTCTGATAGGCCAGAAGCAACCGCGCCACCGACAGATCGCCGCCCACCGCCAGGAGGCCGCTACTGTGCGCCAGTTCGACGGGAGGAAAGCGCAGCTCACGTCCGAGCAGGGCTATCGGCAAGCGCGACATCAGTAGGACTTCAGGATATCGCCGACTCGCCCAGTACCGGTAGTCCACGCCGTTTCGCCAGCGCGGGGACAGCGGCCGAGCCCGGAGAAGCCATCGAAGAAGCGGCGAGCGGTCGCGGTGAGTAACCGGAAAAAGCAGCGCGCCAGGCGGCAAATCCGCCCCCTTTTTGATGCGCGGCATACGCCCGCAGCCCTGCTTCGCTACCGCCCTGCGCAAGCAGGTACTCGACCCAGGCCCAGCGAGCGGAGGTCGGTCGAACTTCCGCGATCCCACGCAGCCCGCGGCGCAGTCGGTCGAGACGGCTCTCAACTTCGGCGATGCCCGCAAAAGGCGCCCCGTCGAGTGGCGTGTTGCGCTTGGCGACAAATGGCGCGATGCCAAACGCCGTACGCACCAGCTTCGACAGCTCGGCCGAGAAGCGCACCAGCTCATCGATGTCGGCGTCGGTCTCGTCGGGCAGGCCGACCATCATGTAGACCTTGAGCGTACGCAGGCCATGCTCGCGGGCGAGCTCGGCCGCTCGCAGGAGGTGCTTCTCGCGCGTCCGACGCTCGACGAGCTCACGCATGCGCTCGCTGGCCCCATCGCTCGCCACCGTCAGCGTGCGGTAGCCGCCGCCCTTCAACAAACCGACCAGCTCGGACGTCAGGCGATCGGCGCGCAGTGAACTGACGCCGACCTCTAGCCCGCGCTCGACGACGATGTGGTGCAGGATGGCCGGCAGGCGGGGATGATCGGTCACGGCGGCCCCCACCAAGCCCACCCGCTTTAGCTCGGCGGGCAACAGGGCATAAACGCGCTCCGGTGGGACGAGACGCATCCCCCCGTTGGTGCTGCGCCGCATGACGCAGTAGGTACAGCCTCGCGAACAACCGCGCTCTGGCTCGATAAGAAACATCGATCGCAGCTCTGTGTGCGGCGTCAGGATGGTCGATGTCGCTGGCAGCAGCGAGTCCTCGCAGCGCGCAATGGCCGGCAGCGTCTCGCCGTGGACCGCAGGCACCCACAACCCCGGCAAGCGCGCCAGCGCCTGGAACAGCGCCTCGCGACTGCTGGCATCGCTGAGACAGCCGCCACGCGCGTCGAGCCCAGCTTCGTAGAGCGCGCTGAGCAGCCGCGGCAACACCTCTTCCGCCTCGCCCATCACGACCACATCGACGAACGGCCCGAGCGGCAGCGGGTTTGAAAAGGTCAGCGGTCCGCCGCAGATGACCAGCGGATGCCCTGCCCCCCGCTCGCTGCGCAGCGACGGCAAGCCTGCAAGCTCAAGGCAACTAAACAGCCCGGTAATCTCTAGCTCGTAGGCGATCGAAAACAGGAGAACCGGTGAATCGGATACCGGCGACTGCGACTCATACGTCAGAAGCGGCAGACGACTTCGCTGCCAGGCCGCGACATCATCGGGCAGAAAAGCCCGCTCGGCTCGCAGCGGTGGCCGAGGTCCCGGCCAGGCTGGATAGTCCGGATCGTTGAGCAGGCGATAGATCACCTGAAAGCCCAGCGACGACATTCCTACGTGGTACGGGCTGGGATAAATCAGCGACAGGCGCAGTGCCCCCTCGCTGACAGAGGAGATCAGCAGACGCTCATCGGCTAAGCGGGCATCGATTGCCGAGCGCAGGAGGTGAGGTTTCACGCCGTCTTACTAAGCGCGAGACGCAGAGCAATCCGGGTCTCTTTCGGGACCCGCAAGCCCACCAAAGTCTGCCGACCGATGGCATCGACCAGGCAGCGCGAAAACGGCGTCGAGTCATTCACCGCTCGCGCATCCTTGACCTGACCGTTTGGCTGTACAGTCAGCCAGATATCGATACTGGCAGCCCGATCCACAAGCTGGCCAGCGCAGCCCGACAACCAGCCCTGCGTTGCGTTCGGCAGCATCGGAATCAGCCCCTCTTCTTGCCCCCCGGGGACCGTCGCGAACTGCCCGGATACTGCGATGCCGTGTGCTCCAGCACCGACCTGCCAGCCCACAGCGGTGGCGAACGTGTCGCTATCGCTCTGAGCCGCAGGTCGAGGCTGGCTGCCCCCGGGACATGCCAATAGCGCGCTACACAAAAGCCCAATGAGCAGAGGTGTCTTGCGTCGCTGCATGGCCTGCCTGGAGACGGCCTAAATCCACTCGACCGGAGCGCGAGTTATGGCGCGCCCTTGACTTCCTGACAGGTCATCTCAGCGGCGTTCGGCTTGCAGGCGAACACCTTGCGCAGAGCGCCGAACAGGAAGCTGTCGTTACGAGCGACGAACACGGTGCCGTCCTGAGCGATCGCCATCGCGCCGTACGCACAGCCCGAGCCCACGCCCGCCAGGCTAGCCAGAGCCATCGCCACCACACCGACCTTCAGAAGTGCCTTCTTCATTTCTCTTGCTCCTTTGATTCGTTGAACACGGCATTTTCCTCTCCACTTTTTGCGGAGAGGTCAACCAGCGCAGCGCCAGATGGACCAGACCATACGGCCAGCGCGATGGTCCGCAGCCTAATCGTGGAGTTTTGCGCAAAGCAAGCGGAAACTTCGCCGATTTGTCTACACGCCCAGACAAGCGCTTGCCCGTCGAGATCATTGCCAAATACCAGTGAGCGATTTCGCACTTCCGATACCCGTTGTGCGCCAATCTGCACGATTTCCCGTGCGCTCTCTACGCCGCCACATCCGAGTCTATCCGTGATTTTCTTGACTTTGGAGCTTTCGCCCGGATAGGCTCGCGCAGGTTTGTGGTTGGGTTGGTTTCTTCCCATCGTCGTTCACAAGCCAAAACAGAGAAAGTAGTCAAGAAAGTAGCAGGAGCAGCAAATGGCCAAGGGCAAAGTGAAGTGGTTTAACGATGCAAAAGGGTACGGCTTCATCTCTCGCGAAGAGGGAGAGGACGTATTTGTTCACCATACGGCGATCATCGCTGAGGGCTACCGCACGCTGAGCGAAGGACAGGATGTCGAGTTTGACATCGTCAAGGGTCCCAAAGGCGAGCAGGCCACCAACGTCAAGCGCGTCGCCTAAGTTCGCGCGCTTTTGACCGCCTGCTGCGGCGGGGATGGCGACATCGCCCGGCGGCATCGGTCAGACGAACTAGAAGCCCTGGCTGCTGAGCAGTCAGGGCTTTTCTTTTGTCAGGCGCTCGACCCCTTCGTCGAGTTTCTTGGCAGAGACCGATAGCAGCTTGGCGGCACCGCTCTGGACGGCTTGGCTGAAGTCGCGCGTACTTTCGCGCAGCCGCCGACGCAGAATGCGAGCCTTGGCCCGTTCACGCAGGGTATCGGGATGGGGAAAGAGCGCGGCCCGCAGCGCCAAGGCCAGACCAGCCAGCCAGACGACGCTCATCGCAAGAAGCCACAGCGGCCTCTGCGCGGCGGACCACAAGCCGAAGAGCGCAACCATCCCCTGCGTAAACGCGAACGCGATCACATGCCCCGACAGCCGACGGAAAGCAAGCTGGCGCAGCTCGGTCTCGGCCTGGACGATCTCGCGGTCGTTCTCGTGCTCGCGTAGCGCCAGGGCCGCCTGCTCGGCATCGACGCCCAGCTCCCGCGCGGTCTCGATGACCTCGACAGATGACAGCAGCTGATCGGCGTCACGCGATGCCAGGCTCTGCGAGCGGCGCTCGGCTCGCTCCAGGATGGCTCGGGCTTCGGCCGCGGAATAGCGTCTCTCAGTCGGCATGCCGGTTCTCAGTCTGCACATATGTAGAGGCTGCTGACAAGCCAGGGGCCGCTGCGCTAAGGTCGCGCCGTGCCACGCGCCTCCTACCCTCGCCCCGATCATCCAGGCAGCGGCGGACCGGGATCCGGCTCGCCGGGCTCGTCGTCATCAGGTCCTGGCTACGTTCGCCAAGCGGCCCATCACGATAAGCCTGCGGTCCCGGTTCGTCGGGTGCTGCCATTTTCCGTCGATGCAGAAGAGTCGGTCCTGGGCGGCATCCTGTTTTCGGGCCGTGCGCTGTCGCAGGTCGCCGACCTCATCGAGCCCGCTGACTTCTACGACAAGCGGCACGAGACGATCTTTGCCGCCATGGTCGATCTGGAGCAGCGCTCGCGGCCGATCGATATCATCACGGTCGCCGAAGAGATGCGGCGACAGGGAACGATTGCCGCCCTGTCGGCGTCGGGCAGCGAGGCGTATCTGGCCGAGCTGGCCAACAAGATCGCCTCCGTCGATAACATCACGCAGCACGCGCGCATCGTGCGCAGCAAGTCGACGGCCCGCCGACTGATCCTGGCGGCCAGCGATATCGTCGACAAGGGCTATGGCGACCAGCTAGAGGTCGACGAATACATCGACCAAGCCCAGCAAGCAGTCTTTGAGATCCAAAGCCGATCCAGCCGGGCCAGCTACGAGCCGGTGCGACGCATCCTGCACGGCGCGATCAAAGCCCTTGAAGGTCGCTACCACCGCAAGCAAGCGATCACTGGCGTTCCCACCGGCTACGCCGCGTTCGACGAGATGACTGCTGGCCTGCAGCCCGGTGACCTGATCATCATCGCCGCGCGACCGTCGATGGGTAAGACATCGTTCGTTATGAACTGTGCGCAGAACGCTGCCCTCGACCACGGAATGCCGGTGCTGGTGTTCTCGCTGGAAATGTCGAAGCAGTCGCTGATCGAGCGTGTGCTGTGCTGTGAAGCGCGCGTCGAATCGCAGAAGCTGCGCTCTGGGTTTCTAGAGTCGCGGGACTGGATTGGCATCACCAAAGCCGCGGCCCGCGTGGCTGAAGCACCGATGTGGATCGATGACTCGGGCTCGCCTTCGCTGATGGAGATCCGCGCCAAGTGCCGACGCTGGCGCTCCGATCCACACGTCTTCCCACATGGGATAGGCGAGCAAGCCCCAGGTGAGCCGCCGCTCGGCCTGGTGGTCATCGACTACCTGCAGCTGGTCCACGGATCGTCGAACAGTCGTGACAACAGCCGCGAGCGCGAGATCAGCGAGATCTCGCGTGGCCTCAAGGCGCTGGCCAAAGAGCTGGGTCTGCCGATGGTCGCGCTGTCGCAGCTCAACCGCTCGGTTGAGTCGCGGGCCGACAAGCGCCCGATGTCGTCTGACTTGCGCGAGTCGGGCGCCATCGAGCAGGACGCTGACCTTATCTGCTTCATCTATCGCGACGAGGTCTACAACAAAGAGTCCGATGACAAAGGCGTAGCCGAGATCATCATCGGCAAGCAACGCAACGGTCCCACCGGCACGGTGCGTCTCGCCTTCCTAAATCAGTACACGCGCTTCGAAAACCTCGCCGAAGACCGCCTTGCCGACGAGGGCTAGGCAATCGCGCGGGAGCTAGTTGGCCGGCAAGTTGCGCTCGAAGAAGCTGCCAACCTGTGCTTGATAGCCAGCGGGATCTGCCTTGATGCCCCGAACGTGCGCGGCCCCAGGTACGACCCAGATCTGGCTGCTGGCAATCGCCAAGCGAAGGTCGGCGGCTTGTCCCAGCGGGACCAAGGCATCCTCGCCTCCGTGGATGATGAGCAGCGGGCGGGGTGAGATCTGCGACACAACGCGCAGCGGTCGCGCCGACGCGAGATCGACCCCTTCTAACAACCAACCAAACAGGCGGGTGGCTGGCAGGAACCAGTTCGGCAGTCCGGTCGTGCGCTGAAACTGTCGATCGATCACCGGCCCAATGTCGCCATATGCACAGTCCGTCACTGCGGCGGCGATCTCGGGCTCTGCAGCGACGGCATATAGCGTCGAAGCTCCGCCCATCGACTGACCCAGCACACCGATGTGCCCTGGGCGATAGCCGCGACCCTTTAGCCAATCGACCGCCCCCAGGATGTCGCGATGCTCCTT
Organism: uncultured Myxococcales bacterium; assembly: GCA_937952145.1. GTDB lineage: Bacteria > Myxococcota_A > Polyangia > Palsa-1104 > JAEUJZ01 > JAEUJZ01. The sequence continues at coordinate 7,076 of CALFYE010000398.1, read as the reverse complement.
GATCCCGAAGCTCATCCGCGCCGGACTGCTCTGGCCGTGACCTCGCAGATCGATCATCAATAGGCTGAGCGACCTTCGATGCAGCTCGACCGCGATGTCCCCCGAGTGCTCCATGAAGCGCGAGCGGTTGCTGTCCTTGCCATGCACCAAGACGACGGCTCGCCCCGCACCGGGCGATGGGACAAACCAGGCCGCGATCTCGGCATCGCCCCCGCGGGCTGGGAAGCGCACCTCTTCATACTGCAGGCTACGCGACGCCGGATTGTGCTCGGGCTTGAAGTGTCGCTTCGGCCTCGTCATCCGCGCCGCCACCACGCCGCCGATCAATAGATAGATGCTCGCGACGATCCCAGCGATCCCCAGCAACCAGCGAACCCAACGAGAAGACCTTTCCGGAGACGCAGCGGCTTGTGACATGGGGTCATGGTATCAGCGTGGCCCCTTCGGCTGCGATGCGATGTCGGTGCGGTGGATGAGCGCTCCCGTAGTCGATCTAGGTGCCGCGGCCGGTGGCGGATCGCCGAACGAGTGGGTCTGAGCTTTTGTTAAGCTGCGCCCGCCATGCGAATCCTAGACGCTACCTATTTAAAGAGCGCCCCCCGCGCCGCCGACTGGCCCCCCGCCGCAGGTCGCCACGAGCTGGCCTTCTGTGGTCGCAGCAATGTCGGCAAGTCATCCCTGCTCAACGCGCTCTTGGGCCGCGGCTCGCTCGCCCGAGTATCGCAGACGCCGGGACGCACCCGCCTCATCAACTTTTTCTCTGCCCGCTACAGCAGCAGTGGCGGCAGCCGCGGCGAGCTTCTGTGCGCCGACCTACCGGGCTTTGGCTACGCCGAAGTAGGGCGCAGCGAACGTCAGCTGTGGCGCGGCATGATCGAGGAATACTTCACGGACCGGCAGGCCCTGTCAGCGGTGGTGCTGCTATTCGATGCGCGTCGCTTGGAAGATGGAGAGCAGCGGGCCAGCACGCTGCTGTTTGACGAGCTAGAGCTCGCGAACTACCTGCAGTCGCTAGGGCGCCCGGTCATACCCGTCGTCACCAAATCCGACAAGCTGAGCAAGAACGAGCGCAAGCCAGCCGCCGCCGTGCTGACACGCCTGCTGCGGATTGAGCCGGTCATCCTGTCTGCACATAGTGGCGAGGGCATGGACGATCTGTGGAAGCGCATCTTTCGCATCTTGCAGCCCAGACCCGTGCAGGTGCGCGGTAGCTCGGCCGCGAGCGAGAGTCCCCTGCCTCCGCCCGCTGTCGATCCTGCCACTCGCTGAGCGCGTCTCCCCACATGCCGCAGGAGGTTTGTCATGAAGGCCATCCACTTCGCCACCCCTGGCGATCCTGATGTGCTCACGCTGGTTGAGCGCCCCGAGCCAAGCCCGCGACCCGGCGAAGTCCTCATCGCCGTCCGCGCTGCTGGAGTAAACCGCGCTGACGTCATGCAGCGCCGCGGGCTCTACCCTCCCCCGCCCGGTGCGCCCGACATCCTGGGCCTGGAAGTAGCCGGCGAGATCCTCGCCATCGTTCCGTCCAGCGACTCCGTGGCGGCTGCGCCTGTGGGACTTGCGGTGGGGCAACCGGTGATGGCGCTGCTCGCCGGGGGCGGATACGCCGAGCAGGTGGCGGTGCCCGCACAGCAGGTACTCCCCATCCCTCCGGGTCTAAGCATGGAAGCCGCGGGAGCGATCCCAGAGGTCTTTCTAACCGCCTACCTCAACCTATTCATGCTGGGTGGTCTGCCGTTTCGCGATGGCCGGCGAGCGACTGTCCTTATCCACGGCGGCGCATCCGGGGTGGGTACCGCGGCCCTTCAGCTGTGTCGCGCCGCTGGCCTGACCGCCTACTGCACGGTTGGCGATGATGCCCGCGCCGAGCGCTGCCGCGAGCTGGGTGCAGCGGCCGCCTGGAACTACCACCAGGTCGACTTTCAGGAGGCCGTAGGGCAAGCCACGGCGGGAGCTGGCGTCTCGCTGATCCTCGACTGCGTTGGTGGCGAATATCTGGAGCGCAACCTGCGCACACTCAGCCCAGATGGCCGGCTGGTGATCATTGGTCTTATGGGGGGCATGCAGGCCAGCTTGGATCTGGCACGGCTCCTGCGCAGCCGCCTGCAGATCCTGGGCTCGACGCTGCGACCGCTGCCGCTGGCCCGCAAGGCCGAGCTGGTGGCGGAGTTTTCGGCGCGCGCGCTGCCGCTCTTCAACACGGGTGAGCTGCAACCGATCGTCGAACAGGTCTTCCCGCTAGAGCAGGCCAGCCAAGCACATCGCGCCCTGGATGCCGCGCACTTCGGAAAGCTGGTGCTGCGGATCTGATCGCGGGATGGGAGTTTCATCGCCGCTCGTCATCGAGAGTTCGTTACACTAACTGCGACATCGAAGAGTCGGCGCGCGTGCCCTGCTTGCAGGGAGCCGGGCAAGCAAGGGCCCCGATCGCTGGCCGATCAATCGAACTCAAATGCGAGGTGCGCACCGATGAACCAGAAGCCGTCCCATCCCAGTCACGCCCCGGTCTCTAACCCGCAGCCGCAGCCCGGCCCGATCGATCGCAGCTTGGTCACCGGCCACTCCCCCGAGGGATCGCTGAGCGCAGCGCTCGCCGATGCCACGCGCCGAGCCTGCGAAGGAGGTGCGGATCTGCGCGCCGACTTCGTGGTGAATCGCATCTTCGGCCAGTTCGGCGGCATCATCGGTCAGCGCGATCTGTTCGTGGAGATCCGGCTCGATCAGGATGTCGCGCAAGACATCCCAGAGCGCCCACAGCCGACGGCCCACGCCTCACGCCTGCAGCTACTGCAGGCCTCGCTGAGCAAGCTCGAGTTGATCGCTCTGCCAACCACGCCCACGCAGTTCGTACTGCGCGGTGAACGCGAGATGCCTACGCCAGGTTGGACGTTCCACATCGATGCCGTGCAAGTCGATGCAGCAGGTCGCATCACGGTTCGCGTGACCGACATTCCACCGGCCGCGGATGCTGCGATCAGCGTGATCGCGCCGGCTGTTTTGTCGGTGCAGCTCGGCACGCTGCGCGTCGGAAGATACGTCGTCGAACTGCTGACTCGTCGCAGCCCAGCGGAACCTTATCGCCTGCTGCAAGCGCTGGTGATTGAAGCCGCGTAATCGCTTATCGCACTGCCCATCGCAGCGCGCGGCGCAAAGAAACGTGCGGATTGCTGCACAACGATTCTTGACCCGACACCACAGAGAGCGATAGGCTCCGCTTATGAAAAAGACCGCCATGAAGAAATCATCTGCACCCAAGAAGACCACGAAGCCGGCCGCCAAGAAGGCGACCACCAAGAAGGCCGCTAAGAAGGCTGCTCCGAAGAAGGCCGCTAAGAAGGCTGCTCCGAAGAAGGCCGCTAAGAAGGCCGTGAAGAAGGCCGTGAAGAAGGCCGCGCCGAAGAAGGCCGCGCCGAAGAAGGCTGCGCCCAAGAAGGCTGCGCCCAAGAAGGCTGCGCCCAAGAAGGCTGCGCCCAAGAAGACCGCTCCGGCCAAGACGGCTCCGACCGCTGCCGCCCCGGCCGCGGAAGGCACGGCTGCCCCGGCTGACAAGGCTGATCCCAGCCGCTCGGCCAGCTAGTCGTTCTGCAGTTCCCAGCTCATCGGCGCTCGTGGCGTAGATGGGCTGGGTGGCGCGGTCGCCCTGCTCTTTCGCACGACCGCGCGCCGGCACGAGACGCCGCTTCCCCATCGCGTATCTGCCCCCTAGCTCGACGTGTACCCGCGTCTGACCAGGGGGCGAGTGTGATAGATTGGGGACCGTGGCAGAGAGTGCGCTTGCGGGAGTAGGACTCGGCTATAGGCGAGAGCTTGCCACGTCCCTGCTCACGATGCCGAGCGCGGTGGACTTCGTCGAGATCATCGCGGAGTCCTGCTTTGCATCCGAGCCGATGCTGCGCGAGGTGCAGGGCTTGGCCGAGATCTGGCCTGTCCTGCCGCACGGCATCAAGCTGTCGCTGGGCAGCGCCGATGGCATCGATGAGGAGCATGCCCGGCGACTCGGCGCGCTTTGCCGCCAGCTGCGCGCACCGCTTATCAGCGAACATGTCGCGTTTACTCGAGGCCGGCGTCGCGAGATTGGCCACCTGACGCAGCTGCCGCTCTCCCGCACAGCGGTCTCCGTCGTCGCCCGCAACCTGGGCCGGGTCCGACGTCACCTGCCGGATGTGCCATTTCTCCTCGAAAACCCGGCCTGGACGCTGCGCTGGTCCGACGACGAAATGGACGAAGGCAGCTTCTTCCACGAGATCGTTGCCGCCACCGGCTGCGAACTTTTGCTGGATATCGCCAACATCTACGCAAACGCCACAAACAGCGGGCAAGACCCACTAACCCTGCTGCGTAGCTATCCGTTGAGCCGCGTTGCCATGGTCCATATGGCCGGTGGAGCCTGGCGCGAGGGGTTTTATGTCGATACCCACTGCCATCCCACACCCCCGGCTGTGTGGCAGCTTCTGGCCGAACTTGTGCGTATACGCGGGCCGCTTCCCATCATCCTGGAACGCGACGGCCGTTATCCGCCCTGGGCCGAGCTAAAGGGCGAACTCGACATCGCCCGGCGAACCCAGCACGAGCGTGCCACACCGTCGCGCAGAGACGACTCAGAGGCCCCCACCGAGCGCGCAGGGACCCGCCATGCTGGGGCCTCACATCCAGTCTTGGCCGGCGAGCGCGCGCACTACCTCGCTGAGCAGCAAGCGAGCCTGGCCCAGCTGCTGACCTCGACGACCGGGACAGATGGGCAGGCGTGGCGCAGCGAAGATCTCGCGCGCAGCCGCAGCGTGCTCTGTCACAAGCGCGCCGACGAAGTCAGCGAATGCCTGCCCCGCCTACGAGCACAGACCAGCCGCCAGCAGATCGATCTGTACACACTTGCGCTGACGGTACTGCGCGAGCATGCACCTGCTGAGCGCTTGCCCACTGTGGTCGACGCCTGGCGAGTTGCCACGCAGCTTCTTTCGCACCCCACACTGCGTAACGCTGCGCGCTACGATCTAATGAGCCTGCGCGCGCGCTTTGCGGATAGCGAAGCCGGTGCGCGACCGCGCTTTGCACCGTATGTCCATCGCGCCATTGCCGAAGACGGCAGCCAGACCTGGGTGGTCAAGGCGCCGGGACGACGATCGCGCGTGCACTTCTTCACCCGCCCGAGCCCGGCCCGACCCACCGGTGAGCCGAACCCCGAGCGCCCTATGAGGAGTCCATGAGCCAGAAGAGCAAGCAGGAGCTGTTCGCGACGCTGCCGCCAAGTGTCGGTCCCCGTCTGGAGGAGCTAGAGAAGGCACTCATCGCCGCTTTGGGTGACGAGCTACAAGCCCTCCTGGTGTTTGGCAGCGCGGTGCGCGGTGACTTCCGCCCCGGTCACAGCGACATCGAGATCATGATCGTGGTCAAGAGCGCCGCACCCGAGCGCCTGGCGGCCATTGCCACGCCGCTGGCCCTCGCCCGCTACGCCATTCGGGTCGAGCCGATGATCCTGACCAGCAAGGAAATCCCACGCGCTGCCGATGTGTTCCCGCTCTTGTACGACGGCATCCGTCACAGCCACACCCTGCTGCACGGCGAAGATCCGTTCTCGCAGCTCAGCATCTCGGATCGCCATCGCCGGCTGCGCATCGAGCAAGAGCTCCGCGAGACGCAGATTCGTCTGCGCCGAGTCGTCACCGATACGCTCGGTCAGCCTGCCGAGATGGTGTCGCCGGTGCTGCGCAAGCTGCGACAAGCGCGTGCCCCGCTGCATGGTCTCCTGCTGCTGCGCCGAGTTGAGTGCGGCGAGCCGCTAGAGCAGGTCATCGCTGCCGCCGGCAAGCTGTACAGCATCGATGTCGCGCCGCTGTCGAAGATCAAGGAAGCGCCAGCCGCAGCGCTTGCCACGCTAACCCAGCTTCTCGACGCAGCGGTTCATGATGTCGATCAGCTGGAACAGAGCCATGGCTAGCCGCCTCGGCGGCCAGAGTCCTGCACGTATGCACCACCCCATGGGAGCCAGCGATGCTTGAACTATTCGACTTCTACCCCTTCAACATTCGCTCGGGGTTTGAGTTTCTGTTCATCTACGCCGTCTTTTCAATCGCCGGTCTGCTGCTGCTCTCGACGCTGCGGCGCAGCTACGGCATGCGCCTGGATAGCCAGTCGATGCCCCCCGGCGGCGCCATGCTGCGGGTTGGCCAAGTACCCACGCAAGAGCAGTACTACACCATCGCCTATCTGCAGCGCGGGCTGGTCGGCGTGACCGAGACGCTCATTGCCATGGCCCACTCCTGCGGCGCGCTCAAGCCGGTGCCGGAAAAGCCCAAGCAGTTCTTGTGGTCGCTCGACCCCAGCACGCCGGCCCATCCCATCCTGTCGCAGTTCTTGCTGGCGATTCGCCCCAAGGAAGGCGACGAAGTCGAAGCCGCCACGATCAAAGCCGAAGCGCAGGCCACAGCTCGCGCCTACAAGTCCGAGCTCGAAAAAGAGCTGCGCGCCGCCGGGATGATCCGCAGCGACGAAAACCGCAACCGCGTGTACAGCGCGGTGTGGCTGGGCGGACTGTTCGTGCTCAGCATCGGCCTGATTCGCATCCTGCTCGCCATGGCGCAGGGCCATAAGTTTCTGTTCCTCGCCATCGAGATCGTCGTCGTCGGCATCTGGATCCATCGCATCGCCAGCAAAAGCGACGAAGCGCCGATCAAAGACGCCTATCTAGAGTGGCTGCGCAACACCACCGCCTCCCTGCGCTTGAACGTCAACACCAGCTGGGACACCACGCCGCAGGCAGTCGGGCTAGGGGTTGCTCTCGACGGTGCGACCATCCTGGGAGCAGCAGCCGTCGCGGGCGGGCTGGTCTACGCCTTCCATCCCAACTACGGACTGAGCGTCGCGCAGGCTCATAGCGCCAAGGGCCTGCAGCAGCCGACCGCGCACAGCAGCAGCCATGTCTCAAGCCCCGACATCGATGTCGATACCGGCGGCAGCGTCAACTGGAGCTGGAACAACGACTCGGTCAGCAGTGGTGGCAGCGATAGCGGAGGCAGCAGCTACAGCGGCGGGGATAGCGGCGGCGGCGGCGGCGGGGATAGCGGCGGCGGCGGCGGCGG
>CALFYE010000397.1 GCA_937952145.1 uncultured Myxococcales bacterium | reverse complement strand
TTCAGTTTCATCATCTGCTGCCGGCCTTCACTGCGCTTGAAAACGTCATGATTCCGGCCTGGGGCGACCGCGGTCAGGCCGACGCCGAGCTGCGAAACTCTGCCGAAGCGCTGCTGCGCGAGGTCGGGCTTGGCGAGCGCATTTTCAACCGTGCCAGCGACCTGTCCGGCGGTGAGGCGCAGCGCGTGGCCATCGCGCGGGCACTCTGTCAGAACCCGCCGCTCATCCTTGCCGACGAGCCCACCGGCAACCTCGACACCCAAAGCGCCGACGGCGTGTTCACGCTGTTGCGCCGCTTCAATCGCCAGCGCGGCACGACGTTCCTGATCGTCACGCACGATGACCGGCTGGCGGCGCGCTGCGATCGAATCATTCGTCTCGTCGATGGCCGCATCGTATCGGACGACAAGGTCGCCCACGACGCGAACGAACCCTACATGGGTGCCATCGAGCACGCTGTAGCGCGTGGCCCCTAGCCTGTTCGGGTGGTAGGAATCGCGAAGTCCCAGGCTTTGGCGAGCTTTTGCGCGGGCGCGTCGGTGATTGGATCGGCATGGGCCACGAGAATGCGCTGGAGCGGCAGCGCGCGCAGCTGTGCAATCGATTCAGCCGCCGCCGCGTTCGCACGCGTATTCCAGCGAACATCAGGGGGCGTCCCGACTTTGCCGTAGCGTCCCCAGATGCGTGCGGCGATTCGCCAAGTAAAGTGGTCGCGCGCGCAGGCGGACAAGAGCAGATCGGCGGCAATCAGGGAGCCTGTGGCTGGGTGGAAAAAGACTGTCTCATCGAGGAAAGGAACGCCCCCGAGCTGCATCGAGGTTAGCTCAGGAGTCGAGCGGACATACTCCGGATCGTCCACGCCCAGGGTCAAGCGAAGGTGCGGGTTGCGCGACTGCGCAGACTTGGGTCCGACGACAACAGCCTTGGGGTAGCGAGCAGCGGTAGCCGGCGTTTGCAGGTGATGGAACCGATTGGGCACGACGATCCACCGCACCTCGCCGAGCGCATCGAGCGCCGCGCATACCTCATCGGTGGGGGCGCAAGGGCTATGAACCCACAGAGCATCCCCGGAGAGCCGAACGACGGTCGTTCGCGATCGCAGACGAACACCGCTGAACCATACTGGACGTTCGGTGACCCAGATGGCGTCCGGCACCACGACTTCGAAAATGCTGGGCACAGCCACTAGGGTAACCGAACTGCGTTTCGACAGACGACTAGCGAACTGACGGGCAGTCCGGCCTTAGTGCCATAGGTTGCCAGAGCCAGGTCTGGCAACCCGTCGCCGCTCAAGTCACCGACAGCGATGCTGATAACATCTGCGACCGCGATCCCCGTGGGCTGAGGAGGGGTAAAAGTCTGATCGTCCTTCAGTGCGCTCCAGTACACTTGCGAAGGCGTCTCTTGCGTTGCCCACACCAGATCTGTCAGGCCATCCAGATCAACATCGTGCAGCGCCACGGCGGCTGGAGCTTTTGAACCCATCAGCGCGGTCGTAGCATTTTTAGAAAGCACACTGTCTTTGATATAGGACGATGATGAAGCGTCATAGCGCAGCACCGCTACGTCACCAGTCTCTGGCGCCACTGCAACCGCATCGATCTGGGGTCCGGGTTGTGATGCGCTGGAGCGTGCGGCCAGGAGATACTTGCTGGCTGGCATGCCTAAATCAATTGGGGTCCCAGCCATGGGCGCAAACATGGGTGTCCCTCCCGTGGGAGCATCCAGCGTGAACGCAGTGACTTGGCTGCCACCGCTGATCCAGCCCACGGTTTGGTCCGTCGCTCCGCTAAGCTGCACAAAGGGCCCATTGAGCGTCAAGGCCAGCGGAGTGATCGGCGCGCCTGCGCCCAGGGGCAAGCCTTGCACCCCTCCGGTCTGTTGATTGAGCACCGCATAGCGGCTGAGCGTGAGCAAGGATTCCGGCGGCTGGAAGGCGTACGTGGAAGTAAATATGTCGTCGCGGACCAGCGAATAATCAACCTTGTTTAAATCATACTTAGCCAGCCGAGCATAGGATGTGGCGATGGGCTTGTGCTTTTCGCGAACAAGCAAGCTCGCCTGAGCGCCGGCGCCGATTGGACCAATCTGGACGGCGCTGGCCGACTCCTTGTTCGCGTCCGCATACAGGCTTGGCATCAGCATCGTCCACAGAGGAGGCGTCACAATTCGCGCGGGCCAAAGGGGGCTCATGAGCCGACTGCCAACGCGGACTTGCAGGGTAGCGAGGCCGGGCCGGAAAGGCTTCAAATCGAATGGCTCGACTACGATGTCAAAGTGTCCCTTGTCACTTCCTTGCGAAGCGGTAACCTGGGTGCCATTCACCGTGATTGTGGCATCAGGGTTAACCTGCATCAGAGAGGCCACAGGGGCGGCATCGGCCCCAAGCACATCAATGGACACTTGATACTTGCTACCTTTTATGCGGTCAAATCGAGCAACCGGATCCGTGGCCATTCGTACCGGACAAAGATCCTTCAAGTCTGGAATGTCGCAAGGACTCGTATCACACGAAGTCCACAAACCCAATGTCCAAGGGGCGATCAGCGCAGCTCTTCGGAGCGCAGCCATCATGGGTATAGCCGAGAGGCAGAGTTCTGCCTCGTATAACTTCCCACTTCGTACATTACGAGTCCGCTGGTAATAGCAACTGCACTATGCACAATACCCGCAATTGAAAGACCAAGAGCAGTAGTGGAGGGATTGAAGTAACATGGATCCATAGGAATCCCCTGAGATGAACAAGAAGTCGCATCGCCAGGAAAGGAGCGTCTACCCAAATAAGCCCCCACGACGATGCTGCCAGCAATACCCGAAGCAATTCCGGCAGCCAGGGTGATCGCTCCCGTTGTCCTCAACGTGGTTCGTCGACGTTCCGTGGGGTTAAACCAAGCGGACGAGAGTTTGGGCCACTGCTTAGGATCTTTGTTGGTTATTTCAAGAGCTGTTAGGTAGTTATTGTCCTTAATTATATGACCCTTAGCATAAGCAATGATGCTAATTGAGTTTTTTTCTAAACCCGCTGGATCTGTATATTTTGCTACCCTATCTAGCGCAGATTTTCCAGGCTGCCGGCAAGTTTGGCCGTACTCAACAGCTCGCATCTGTGAATCTAGCACATTTTTAGGCACAAGAAATGCTGATGAAGGAGGAGTATCCGTCAATTCAGATGACGGGATCTCTGTAAGAGCCTGTTCTGCGAGGTTTTTATATAGCCGATCGTATATGGACGCGAACAAACAATCATAATCTGAAAATTTGTATTCCTTAGAATCAATTGGCATCTCATATAATACGTGCAATAACATCATTCGCTCAAAATTTAGTCCCTTATTAAATTCGGCAATCTCGGTGTCTATTTGTCCTAAATGCTTATAGAGATTTTGAATTAGTTCCGAGTGACTGTGTCCTTCGGCGAGGTATTGCGCGGCAGAAGAACTTTGGACTTTTTGTGATTCCGGCCCTTCATCGGCGTGCGCAGGATCTAAGGGACCAAGCCCTAGAAGACACAAAGAAAATCGTATGCAATTTTTAAACGAACGTCGCGACGGTCCCCGTCCTGCGTCACGAGTCGACGCGCTTTCTGAACGCTGAACTGACGAGGCAAGGGTCATTTTGATAGCACCAATCTACTGCCCGATGTCAGCGATTGCAATCACAAAGGCTGAAGCTTGACAAGGGGATTTATATGGCCCCTTCAGGAATCATTTTTCGTACGGACCGCGCGGCTCCAGCGGACACATCAACTTGGGTCTTATCGCTCCGTGCGGCTCCAGCAGTAGAATCGATCTGCACTCGCTCAAGCCGAGGCGCTCCTGCCTGAGAATTGACCTGAACTCGCTCAGGCCGCGGCGCTCCAAATATTACCACCGGCGCAGCGAGAGTCGATTTTTCTTTCTTTAACTTCTGAGCCTGTAACTTCCGATCCTCTGAATACTGCTCCTTTTTGGATGCTTCTGTATCAACCGTGGGCGATTTACCTGTTTCTTCCGTTTCGGCGCGAGTTTCTTTTTGCTGCTGTTTTGGTTTATTCGCTGGTTTTAGCAGGTCTACTTTGCGTACTTCATCTGGCGGATCTGGCGGCGGTTGGTCTGCTTCTTTTGGTGGATCTAGCGGTTCTGGTTGCTCTACCGCTTTGGGCGAATCTAGTGTCTCCAGTTGCTCTACGGCTTTGAGCGGATCTAGCGGTTCTGGTTGCGCTATCGCTTTTTCCGGGGCCACGGCATTTTCTGGGTTTTTCTTTACGTCCGAAAACACGACCGAATTCAGAGGAGCAAAACTCTGCCCAGAACCAAGCGAAGGCCCACTTCGGTCCTGTTTCAGAGTAACATACACTCCAGCGGCGAAAACCATGGCGACTGGTATTGCAACCCTAGCCACTGATCCTGCTAGACGCGCCGCAGGGCGCCTCGCGGCGTCTTGCTCTGGCTTGACTTGGGGAGACCGGAACGTCATGGGAGGGCTCTCGATCTGCCGGTGCGGACGACAGGCTGATGAGATTCCACGTCCTAGCAGCGCGGCCTTTTTGCCATTCTACATCCCCCCCGACATGAGATCAAGCGAATCGACGAACTATCTCGGCGCACGAGCAGGACGCGAGGGCTGTGCTTGCCGATCCTTGTCTTCGCTTTGCAATATGGCCAGCAGGTGCTTGAGCGAGGCATCCAGGTCGTCCGCGCGCTCCTCGATGGAGCCGGCCAGGACCTGGCGAATGACGTTGTGCGAATCGACCAGCAAAGTAAGCGGCCGCAGAGTCGGACCTACAAGCGGGGCATCGCTGCGTGCCGGGTCGACATCCGGCACCTCCAGCATGCAGCCCGTGCCATCCCCTAGCGGCATGCGGTTGCCCGGACATGGCTTATCCAGTGGGACCGAGATCTCCGGCCGCTGCCAGAACTCAACCACTTCTTGCAGGCTTGTCTGGTTGGGCGGGTCGGCAATGAAGGCGAACTGCACCTCGGGGCGGTTGCGCCAAGCGCGGGCGATCCGGCCAAACGGCGGCAGCTCGCCAAGGCACGGTTTGCAGAGCTTGGACCACAGGTTCACCACCAAGACTTTGGTTCCTGTGCGCTGGAGCGGGACCCACGTCTTTTGCTTGCGCTGCCACTGGCGGACCCCGGCAAAGCTCAGGCGCTGGTGGGTCAGCACGGCCTCCGCAGCCCGTTCCTCGCGCACCCCGCCAAACCCAGTGCCGCCGAGCAGCCCGAGCACCACTATCGCGCCGCACAGCCGCCCCGCGGTCCGCGCAATACGTAATTCCTGAATCGCCATGGTTGATTCCTAGCTTGTGATCGGCCAGCCTCCGGCTAGCAGTCGGTGCGGAACACCCAGATGCCGCGCGCCAGATCCTTGGACTCGGTGGGAATGAACTTGTCGGCCGGGGACAAATCCTTGGGATTCAGAGAGAAGTTATACAGCCACGGGACATCGATCTTTCCTTCGACCTTCCCGTCCTTCTTTGCATCGGACTTGTGGGCGGTCAGGTACGCGTCCAGCCAGTCGCTTAGCAACTTGGCGCGCCGCGACGCCTCCGCCTTGCCGCGCAACGGCGAGGTAACGAGCAGAAACCGCGTCAGCCCAAGAAGCGGCGTGTCTTCGATCAGTGCCTGCAGCTGCTCTGTCCGGCGGGTCGGAATCGAAGTCACGCCCTCCCCGAGGAACACGACCGCGTGCGGCAGCACCGTCATCAGCTTGATGAACTTCTTATCCGACTGGCGCTCCGCCGAGACCACCGCCGGCTCGATCTGCGCCGAGCCGCAACTGGTGTCCGCCTCATCGGACGCAGCGTTGGCGGAAGCGGAGGCCTGCGCCTGGCACTCATAGCGGATATTATCAAGGAGATGCTTGAGCTGTGGGCCGCAGGCCAGCAGCGACAGATGCTTCTCTAGCCTGTCGACGCGGCCGGTCAGCTCCTTGAGCTGCTGCTGATCGCTAGGGGCCGGAACCGGCGCCGCGACGGGGCCGTTCTGCTCAGGAACGCTGGCGGCGCAGTCCGCGGCGCCTAGTAGGAGCCAAAGTATGGCAGGAAATGCGAGTTTCATGGCTTTGTCCTCCCCTTCACGATGATAACTTGCAAAGTCGCCTCCTTCGGAATGCTGTCTGTAGGAAGCGCGCCGTCCTGCAGACAGCGCTCTAGCTCGTCCGCCGAATGGTCCGGAATGGTCATCTTCGATACCACTTTGAGCTCTCTGCTCCGTCTGAGCTGGATCACCCTGCCGACATAGCGTCCCCCGCTCGGCTTATCCGCTAGCGGCACCAGCACCTTGTCCCCACAACTGTTTAGAAGCTCAGCTGCCAGGTTCGCCTCACTCCAGACTTTGACGCCATAGCGGATGCGCGGACCGGGTCCAGTTTCACTGCGGCGGGGGCTGCTGCTATCCTCAATTACTTCGGGGTACGGAACCGTAGTTGCACCAAGCTGGTTGGCTGCACACTTGGGGTCCGTGCAGCGTGGGAAAGTGTCAGGGGTATGAACGCTCTGCGGGACCTGCAGCGCCATCACGGAATCCACCCACTGAAGCAGTCGAGGAACGGCCTGCTCGGTCAGCACAGAAAGTGGGAGCGGCGCGTAAGGCTTGGCCGATTTGTTAGCGGCTGGGGCCGAGGGCCGCGGACGCGGGTTGCTGAGCAGCCAAAGCGCGCCCCGCGCCCCGAGCAGAGCCAGCGCCACGCCTAGCACCGTCATTCCTAAATTCGCAGTGGAACCGCTGCTCCTTGGACGAAGCTCACCGTGACGGCGGCTCGGATGCGAACCGAGCGCCGGCGGCGGGAGTGTGCTGCCAGGCGGAGTCAGACGGAGAGTCCGCGGGACCAGCGAAATCGAGGCCGTGAGATCCGCCGCGCCCGTCGCCTCGACGAAATCGCGCATCGTCGCAAAGCGATCCGCGGGGTCCTTGCTGAGCGCCCGCCGCACCGCGGCCTCGATGCGGGGAATAGGAAGCGGCGGCGGATCTTCGTTGGCGATGCGATCCAGGGTCTCTTGCGTGCTCTGGCCGCGACGGTAAAAGGCAGCTTGGCCGGTGAGCATTTCGTAAAGCACCACTGCGCTCGTGAACTGATCGGAGCGGCCGTCGAGCGCCGTGAAGTCGCCGCGGGCCTGCTCCGGCGACATATACGCCGGCGTGCCGAGAAGATACGGTTCACCGATCGGTACACTCGGAGCCGCGACCTGCGCCACACCGAAGTCCAACACTTTGACGAAGTTCGGAAACGGTCCGTTGCGGCACAAGAACACGTTGGCCGGCTTCAGATCACGATGCACGATGCCGCGATCGTGCGCCGCCTGCAGCGCCTCCGCCATCTGCAGAAAAATCGGCAGCGCCACCGCCGGGCTTAGCGCTCCGGCCTGCTCCAAGAAGGAGGCCAAATCCTCCCCATGCAGCAGCTCCAAGACGATAAACGGCTGGCCCTCCGCGGTGACATCAGCGGCATGGACCTTGACGACATGCGGATGATCGAGCGCCGCCAGGATCTCCGCCTCACGGCGAAATCGCAGCAAGAATTCCCGATCGGCACGCAGCTCCGACGTGATGACCTTCAGCGCATAACGCACTCCCAAGCTAGTCGTCGACACGACGTAGACGCTAGCCGTCCCCCCCTGAGCGAGGAGCTGCTCGACATGGTAGGTTCCGTTTAACGTGTCGCCGAGCTGGAGCATTGCCTAGTTCACTTTCCGTTTCCAAGCAGGACACGGACATAGGGGGTATTCGTATTGTCTATGGAGTTGATGACTAAATCTATATTCTTATGTTGATCGATTGTTCCACTGGCTACTGATTTAATAACCTCTGTGGCCGAAAAAAAGTTCTCCATTTTTTGTTCGGTTATTTCAAAATCATTTTTTCCGATATAGGATACCAATAATAAATACAGGG
>CALFYE010000396.1 GCA_937952145.1 uncultured Myxococcales bacterium | reverse complement strand
CCTCCCTCCTTGCTGCCGGGGTTCCTCGCTACGGTTTTGTTAGGCGCTCTTAGTGCAGGATCAGGCCGAACTGGCCGACCACCCACAGATCACCAGGGCGGCTGCTCCAGATGCCGTGCAGGCCCTGCTTGGTCTTGCTGAGGATCTTGCTCCACACCGTGCCGTTCCAGTGCAGGATGACGCCGCCCGAGCCGACGGCCCAGACGTCGAAGCGACCGTTGCCAAACATCGCGTTGAGGTCTTCGGTAGTGCCGCTCTGCACCGGCACCCAGGTGCGGCCGTTCCAGTTGAGCAGCATGCCCTGCTTGCCCGAAGCCCAGATGTCGGTCGGGCTGGAGCCGTAGATCGCAAAGATCGGCTTGGTGACCGTGGCATCGGTCTGCACCCGCAGCCAGGCGCGGCCATCCCAGTGCAGGATGATGCCCTGATCACCGGCGGCCCAGACGTCGTTCTTATCGACGCCGAACACCGACGTCAGGTTGATGCTGACAGCGTTCGGTAGCGGCGACCAGGCGGTGCCGTCGTAGTGCAGGATGGTGCCGCGATCGCCGACGGCCCACATGTCCTGCGGCGCCAGGGCGTAGATCGCGTTCAAGCTGAAGGCGGTGCCGCTCTGTACAGTGGCCCAGGCCTGACCGTCCCACTTGAGGATGGTTCCCTTGTCGCCAACGGCCCAGGCGCTGCCGAAGCCGCTGCCGCCGATGCCGTGCAGATCGTTGGTGCTGCCGCTGGGGGACACAGCCCAGGCCTTGCCATCCCAGTGCACGATGGTGCCGGTCTTGCCGAGCGCCCAGACGTCGGTGGGGCTGCTGCCGTGGACGTGCTCTAGGCTCTGCTGGGTGTTGCTGACCATCGGCACCCAGGTCTTGCCATTCCAGTGACGGATGATGCCGTTGAAGGCCACCGCCCACACGTCATTCGGTCCGGTGCCGTAGACGCTCTTGAACGTCATCTGCGTCGCGGTGACGGCTTCGGCCCACGCCGTGCCGTTGTAGTGCAGGATCGTGCCGCTGTCGCCGGCCACCCAGATGTCGCGCGGGCCGCTGCCCCAGATGCTGTTGAGCCACGGCGCACGCGGAATGCCGACCGGCCGCCACTCTTTGCCATCCCAGTGCACCACCGTGCCTTCGGGACCGGGACGACCACCGACCGCCCACACATCGTCGGCAGCGCTGCCCCACAGATAGTTCAGGCGCGTCTCAGCGCGGTAGTGCGGCTGCCACTTGGTGCCGTCGTAGTGCAGGATGAAGCCCTCG
Organism: uncultured Myxococcales bacterium; assembly: GCA_937952145.1. Taxonomy (GTDB): domain Bacteria; phylum Myxococcota_A; class Polyangia; order Palsa-1104; family JAEUJZ01; genus JAEUJZ01. Next base: position 16,407 of record CALFYE010000396.1, on the reverse strand, counting down.
CTGGCATCGCTGCCGCCGACGGCCCAGATGTCCTTGGGCGAGCTGCCCCAGATGCCGCGAAGCTCGGTCTCGGTGCCGCTGGGAACCGGGCTCCAGTCGTTGCCATTCCAGTGCAGGATGACGCCCGACTCACCGACGGTCCAGACGTCGCTCTTGCTGGTGCCCCAGATGTCCTTGAGCGGCTGGCTGCTGCCGCTTGGCACTTCGGCCCAGGCGGCGCCGTTCCAGCGCAGGATGATGCCCGACTTGCCGACCGCCCAGACGTCATCGGGACCACTGCCCCACAGCGCGTTGAGGTAGTACTCCTTGCTGATGTTGGCGCCCGCGTCTTTCCACTGCACGCCTTGCCAGCGCAAAAGCGTCCCGCTCTTGCCGACGGCCCACAGGTTGTTGACGCCCGCGCCCCACACGTCTTGCAGGTTCTGCGTCGTGCTGCTGGGCATCTCGGCCCAGACCATGCCGCCCTCTTCAAACTTCTGCTGCGGCGGCGTCACCGGCTTGGCCGGCTTGGACGCGATCTTCCAGCCCAGAGCCGACAGCGCGATCAAGCAGGCGCCGATCACGCCGATCAGGGCGCGGCGCTGCCACTGCGCATTGGGATTGGGCTTCTGAGCGTCCATACCTGACTGATCGCCAGAGCCGGTGGGGCCCATGCTCTGTCGCAGACCGGAGTTGGGCGGCAAGCTGGTGCGCAGCGGGGCTTGCGCGATCGCCCCCACGGCCGAGATGCCGGAGAGCTGCAGCGGCCCGACTTGCGATGTCGAGATGCCCTGCCCACCAATGCCCGAGACCCGCAGGTTCGACGGCGGTCCCGAAGAGGCCGGGATGCCTCCCGAGCGGATCGACGAGATCTCCGAGACGCCGGAGTTGCCAGTGGCCACGCGCATGCCGCTCAGGCTGTTCTCGATACCCAGCCCGAGGATACGACGAAGCTCGCGCACCACCTGGATCATCGGCGGGCGATCAGCGGGCAGCTTGGCCAGCATGCTGTTGATCAGGAAGGCCAGCTCTTCTGGCACCTGATTATTGAGCTCGGTCACCAAGCGCGGCGTCGCCAGGATGTGCAGCGCCATCACCTCGCTCGATGAGTTGGCGATGAACGGCGGCTGCCCGGACATCATCTCGAACATGATGATGCCCATCGAGTAGACGTCCGACTTGGCATCGACGTCGGCGGCGCCCTTCCACTGCTCCGGCGCCATATAAAGCGGCGTTCCCATCGGCACGCCGATCTGCGTCTTGACGACGGCCGCGCCCAAGCCCGCCGTCTCGCCGATCTTGGCGATGCCAAAGTCGAGGATCTTGGCTTGCTCGCGCGTCGAATCGCTCGCGTCCGGGACAATCATGATGTTGTCCGGCTTGAGATCGCGATGGACGATGTTCTTGGCGTGCGCAGCCGAGAGCGCGTCGGCGACCTGATAGGCAATGATCAGCGACTGCTGAACATCCATCTTGCCGCCCAGCTTCTGCAGCCGAGTGGTCAGCGAGTCACCGTCTAGGTAATCCATGACGATGTACGCACTGCCATCGGGCAGCCGGTCGAACTCGAAGATGTTCACGATGCCCGGGTGCTGGACGATGTTCGTGGCTCTCGCCTCATTGAGAAAGCGGACTGCCATCTCAGGATTGCGCGAGAAGTCAGCGTGCAGCACTTTCACCGCCGCTCGTCGGCCGATGTACTCGTGCACGCACTCGTACACCACGCCCATGCCACCTTCACCAAGTTTGCGGACTACGCGATAGTTTCCGATGCGCTGGTCGCCCATGTATCGCTCTTGCGGCTGGTTCTGCCAGGGGGTTGTGCCCAAGGTCCGCAACCCCCTAGCCAGGGGCGAAGACTCGGCACTTAAGTTGGCAAAGTCATCTTACTGTGAATCGCGCGCATCTAGGGGAATTTAGTGCGGTTGTTCGCTTTCTTGTGGCTGCGCAGGGCAGGTTTTGCTCTCGGAAAGTCGGGGAAGGTGGGGTGCCGCCGCACAGGCGCCTTCCCTCCCGCACTCGTTTGCTGCAGTGCGAGGTCGGATGAACCCCGGACATACCCCGGAGTTTTGGCGCGACGCGCGTGTCGCCCTGAGCGCGAGTGGCTGCGCCACTAGCCCACGCGGGGTGCAGGCTGGACGGTCACAGTCAGAGTCACTAGCTGCGAGGCAGGCCCGCCGCGGCCTGTGAATGTTTTCGTATACTAACCACCATGCCGATCCAGAACCCTGACGCCGAAGCCGCCCCCCCAGGCGCCGATCCGCACGTCCCGCCCGCTCCCGAACCGGCGATCGCTCCGCCCGCTAACGCCGAGCCGATCGCCGAGTCCGCCGCCGAGCCCATCGCCGAGCCCTCGGCGCAGGCCGTGACGCTAAGTCCGCCGGATGAGCCCGGGACGAGCGCGGCCGAGCCCGGCCCAGCCTCCGCAACCCCAGCTGCGCCCCCCACCAGCCTGGCCAGCGAGAGCGATGCGGCGAGCGACGCAGCGAGCGAAGGTGAAGGCGATGGCCCCGATCCCAGCGAGCAGTACCCGATGCTGCGGCCGCTTGACGCCTATCCGATGGATCTGCGCGATGGCAACGGCGCGCTGTCCAAGGTGCTGGTGCTCTCGGATCCTTCCGGCATCGCGCCGTCGACGGTCAAGCTGCCTCCGCTGGGCGCCGCGGTGATCGAGCTCTGCGATGGCACGCGGACTCGCGAGCAGATCTGTGCCGACTTCAGCAAGCAGTATCGATCGCCGCTCAGCTTGGATGCGCTCAACGGACTCCTACAGCGGCTCGACGATGCGCTGCTGCTCGACTCGACGCGCTTTCGCCTGCACTGCGCGCGGCTGTTCGCCGAGTTTGCCGGGCTGCCGACGCGCCCCCCGCTGTTCGCCGGACGCCACTACCCTGCCCCGCCCGACCTTGAGGCGGCCCTCGCCCAGTGCTTTGGCCCGCCGCACGGACCGCCGCTCCCCACGCTGTCGGCCGAAGGGCAGGCGCAGGTCAGCAGTCAGCCACTGCCGCGTGCGATCGTTGCTCCTACTGTGGATCTGTCGCGGGCCGGCCCGGCCTACGCTTGGAGCTATCGTGCGCTCCTCGATACACCGCGGCTGCCCTCGCTGATTGTTCTATTGGGCTGCGATCATGCGGCGCACGATGCCCTGATCACGCTAACCCGCAAAGACTTCGACACGCCGCTCGGTAAGCTCAAGACCGACGTCGCCCTGGTCGATAGCCTGGTGAGCGATCTGGCCGAGCGCGCTCCCGAGCTGGGCGAGCTTCTGACCCGTGACGAAGCGCATCACCGCGGCGAGCACAGCCTGGAAATGCAGGTGCTACTGCTGCGCTACATCCTAAACTGGCGCGCCGCGCATGGCCTGCCCACCGGCCTTTCCGACAACGCCGAGCCGGTCATCCTGCCCATCCTCTGTGGATCGCTGCACGACCTGGCCGCCAATCCCCCAAGTCGCGATGGCAAGCTGCAGGCGCAGCAGACGACAGCCATCTTCGATGAGTTCGTCGTCGCGCTACAGCGTCGGGTCGGTGAACGGCAGGCCGGTGGCGCGACTGTGCTGTGGGTGGCGGGCAGCGATCTCGCCCACGTCGGCCCTCGCTTTGGCGATGCCGAGCCCGTGACCGAGAGCGATCGCGACTCGCTAGAGCGCCGCGATCAAGAAACGCTCAAGCCGGTGCTGCACGGCGATGCGATCGGTTTCCTCAACGAGATCCGTCGTGAGCGTGATCGTCGCCACATCTATGGCCTCGGGACGATCTATCTGTTCCTGTCGGCCGCCCGCCCCAGCGCCGGCAAGCTGCGCTGCTATGCCCAGTGCGATGCCGAGAGTGGCTCCTTCGTCTCGCTCGCCAGCCTGTGGTTTTCGTAGTTCCAGCCGCCGTCGCGCGGTCCAGCCGCTTGCGGACACGCTGCCCCTCCAATCTGTGCTAGCTAGTGACGATGCTCGGAAGCCGTACGGCGCCTGCGGAAACCTCCGCCTCTCCTTGGCCCCAGGCCATGCGCCGCCTCCTACCGACGCTGCTCGTCGCTCTCTCGGTGCGCTACCTGGGCTGGGTCGTCATGATGGCGTTGGCGCTGTACGGCGAAGGACGAGCCGCTCCGCACCTGCCTGATCTGGTCATCGATCACCTCCCCTATGTCGCCTGGGTCGATCGCTATAACCACTACATCTTGGCCGTTGCCTATCTGCCGCTGAGCTTGGGCCTGCTGGCCGTCGCGCCAGCTCACTTCTGTCGCTACAACGTCAGCGCCGGCCTGCTCTCGATCGCGCGCGGCCTGTGCATCGCAGCAACGGGACTAGGGCCGGTTCGGGGCGACGATGTTCACGCCAACCTGTTTGCCGGTCCGCAGGGTCGACAGGCGTACTGGGCCGCTCTCTGGGATCTCTGCAGCCCGCTGGGGCTGCTGCTGCGCGACGCGGCTCACCTGTACATGAGCAAGGATCTGTTCTTCTCGGGCCATACCGCAGCGACGTTCCTGCTTTTGCTGTATGTCTGGCCGTACCGTCGGCTGCGCTGGCCAATGCTGCTTGGGCACTTGGTGGTCGTCGCCAGCGTTTTCTTTTCGCATCTGCACTACACCATCGATGTCATCGGGGCCTACGCCATCGCGTATGCCCTGTACACCCTGCGCGAGCGTCGGACTACGCCGGCGTAAGCAGCAGCGCCAGGTTGCCCCCGCCCTGCGCGAAGCAAGGCACCAGCACGCTGCGTACCGTCACCGGCTGGGCCGAGGTGCCCCGCTGCAGGCCAGGCAGCGCCGCGTGCTCATCAGGCTCGTCACAGACACAGGCCGGCACCGCCTGCTCGGTGAGCATGAATAGAGCCTGCGCTACGCGGGCAGCCACCGACGCCGGCCACTCCCCCGTCCGCCCCAGCAGCGAGCTCACGAGCACCTGCTCAGCGGCGCCCCCCAGTGCGGTCCGCAGCACCCCCGTCTCTAGCTGCTCAAGCTGGGTGCCGTTGCCGCCGCCGCAGACTCCCGAGATCGCAGCCGGCGACAGCGCTGCCATTTCGATCGCCCCGCGCACGGCCTCTGCCGCCCCGCAGTGATCGGCGTCCGCCGCCCCCTCAACCCCTCGCCAGCCCACGCGCGAGCGGGCGTCTCCACCGCGTCCATAGCCTGCGATCTGCCCCCAGACTCGCGCCCCGCGGCGCTGCGCATCTTCTGCTCGTTCCAGCAGGAACAGCGTCGCCCCTTCGCCGGGACAGAGGCCACGACGGCTTCGGTCATAGGGACCCGGGCATGGCGTCTCGCCCCGGGCAGCGTCGGCAGCCTCGCCGGCCGAATCGCAGGCCAGCGCCGACAGCGATCGATACGCGTGCACGAGCGACTGGCTCAGCTCATCGGCACCGCCCGCCAGCACGGCATCCACTCGGCCACAGCGCAGGAGGTCACAGGCACTGGCGATGGCCTCCGCCGCTGAGAGGTCGCGATGGTTCACCGTCACATTTGGTCCGCGCAGCCCAAGCTCCATCGCGATGAGGGCCGCCGGGGTATTGAGCACGGTGTAAGGGAAGGTCGCCGGCGACGCGGCAGCCAGGCCGTCGGTGATGTACTGCGTCATGAACTCGACGGTCAGATCCAGCGCACCGAGCGCCGTGCCAAACGCCACCCCGACCCGCTCCGCCCCATAGAAGCCCGTCAGTCCCTGCATGGCTTGCTGCAGGAGCGCCGGACCGCCTGCGCCCCCCACGGCCTGCTGCGCAGCCACGATGGCTAGCTGAGCCAGGCGTGGCATGCGACGTCGACGATTGGCATCGATCGCCGCTGCGGCACCAAAGTCAGCGACGCGGAAAAAGCGCTCCGTCCCTGTCCCGGACTCTAAAGCCCGGACCGGGTGAGCATTCGCAAACAAGGCAGCCAGGCGGGCCGACTCTCCAGCTTGCCCGGGCCCGGGTGTAGCCGCCGCGTCTCCCGTACCGCTGCGTCCCGACCGCAAAGCGGCCCAGAACCCCTCGGCGTTCACCGCAAGCGCGTTGATGACTCCGCACCCGGTGATGACTATCTGCGGTCTAACCATGGGACGATTTGCTATCATGACGCCCATGAGCCCACCGCAAAAAAATCCTGAATCCTCGGGTCATTCCGTCGCGCTATCCCGCCTTGGTCTGCATCGCTTGGCGCCAGTCGCCTGTGGCCTGGGCCTGCTGCTCGCCAGCTCGACCGCGGAGGCCAAGCTGTTCGAGGTCTATCTCGACGGCTATGTCGGCGGCCTGTACGGCACCGAGCCGCGACCCGATCAGGTGCTCATCACGCAGAAGCCGGATGGCTCGCGCGGCAATGACTTCTTCTACGATCAAAGCGGTGGCTTGGTGGGTGCGCGTCTCGGCATCGAGGTGCTCTACACCGATCTGTATCTACAGTTCGATCAGTTCCTCACCGGCCAGGGCTTCTCAGGCTCGACGCTGCAGCCGATGATTGGCTGGGATCTCGATCTCGGCTCGGGCTCATGGAAGGCACTGCTCGGCGTCTACGGCGGCTTGGTCTTTGGCTTCCCGTACACCCCGCACTGGCCGATTGATACTCGCCAAATCTCGACGGTGGGCCTGGCCGCTGAAGGCCAAGTCGGCGCCGAGTACATGCTGAACCGCTTCCTGGGTCTGCAGGTCATGGGCACGGTTGGCTACCACTACATGTTCGCCGGAGCCGAAGACGTGCCGGTCACCCAGACCGGTATGACGCAGGCCACCAAGACCCAGGGCTGGCACCTGATGCTCAAGGGCGGTATCCGCTTCCACGTCGGCCTTTAGCCCCTGCCCCAGCGACGTCCCCGTCGCTAAGCTCGCCCGACCGTCTCTGTTCCCCCGCCTCACCACCCGCCTCTTAGGTTGCGCCAGTCTTCGCACCACTCGTCTCTTCCGCTCGCCTTCGCAAGGCCCCTTGGCTGACGTGCATTCGTACGCTTGCTTGGGAAATGAAGCTGTTACGCTGAAAGAGCTACGCCTCTCTTCTTTGTCATCCTACTGATCGTGTTAGGGGCAAGGCTCGCCGAGTCCGCGCCGGCCAAGCCTTCGCGGGCCCAAGCTGCGCTGACCAAAGCGGCGCCAACAAAATCTGCGCCGGGAGCCCCCCCGCCATGGTCTGCGCGGCAGGCCGCGACGCTGCAGCGCAGTCTCCCTCCCTACTTCACCGCCCCGGCCGACATCGAAGAAACCCCGGCGTATCGCTACGCACAGCTATCGCGCCAGGCCTGCGAGGTGGAACTCAAGCGTCGCCGCGTGCACTTCCGACGCGAGCGGGCGCTGGGCGTGCTGGCGCCCGTGCGCCTACAGGGCCCGCTAAACGGCATCCACTTCCGGGGCGAAGGAACGGACGAGCAGCGCGCCCAGAGCCCGCACGAGATCATCGACTGTCGCGTGATCCTGTCTCTCTTTGACAGCACCGAGATCCTCAAGCGCCATAGCGTTGTCGAGGTCCGTCACTTCTCGATGTATCGCCTACCGCCGCCAAGCTGGCCCCGCAGTAAGCCGGCGACGCGTCACCTTGGCGGCTTGGCCATCGACGCCGGTCGCTTCCTGCTGGCGGATGGCAGTGTGCTCGATGTCGACCGCGACTTTCACGGCGCCATCGATGCCAAGACCTGCGGCCCAGGAGCCGCCCCGCGCCCCGCCACGCCCGTCGCGCTGAGCCTGCGCCGCCTGCTGTGTGACCTGGTGGACCAGCGCCTATTCACCGTCGTGCTCACCCCCAACTACGACCCGCCGCACAAGAACCACTTTCACTTTGAGCTCGCCCCGGGCAAGCGCTGGCTGCTGATCCACTAGCCAGCACCAAGGCGCCAGACGTGGGCATCTTCCACACGACGGACGGCCCCGTGTTCGGCGTCGCGCGGCAGCGTTTACTTAGCAGTTGAAGCCGGATACGCTCTCTTTAGGGAGGCATGTTCTTGAGCAACGGCCCGCGCAGTAAGGACGTCCTGGATCTGGGTGACATCCTGCAGTCGGCTCACCTTGTCGATTCGGCTAAGCTGGCCCAGCTTCGCAGCGAGGCCCAGAAGCGCGGGCGGCCACTGTGGCATGCCCTCACGCACGACGAAGCGGTGACGGCGGACGTCCTGTTTCGCGCCCTGCGACAAGAGGTCCGGGTGCCTGTGCTGGCCGCCGATCAGCTGCAGGCCGTGTCGGTGCCGCCCGAGCTTCTGAAAGCCGTGCCGGCCAAGACCGCGCAGCGCCTGGGCATGATGCCGCTTGAGCGCTCGACGGATGGTCGACGCGCCGGTCTAGCAATGGTCGATCCGACGGACGACATCACACCGCTGTGGCCCGCTCTGACCGCGGCCGGGGTCAGCGAAGTACGACGCTTCCTGGTGCATCTGAGCACCCTGCGCTTGGGCCTAGAAGCGTTCTATGGCGTCACCTGGTTGCCTGATTCAGAGCTCATCGAAGCCCCGAGTCCCCCCCCCGGTCGGCCAGAAAAATCCGAAGCCGCCATCGAGGTCGAGCCCGAGCCGCTTTCAGAAGAAGACGAAGACGGCGCCAGCCTCGCCGAGCTTGTCGCTGCCGCCAGTCACTCGGGAACTGGGCTGGCCCCGGTGAAGTCGACCGGGCCGGTTCCCAAGCTCGATCCAGCAGCCGTTTCCGGGCCGGTGCGGTCCAATGCCTCTGCTGCGCATGCAGTCTCGCCGATGCCTGCTAAGGCCAGCGGTCCGACGGCAGCCGCCCCGCTGCATCCCGCCAAGCCCATCGCCGCCGCGACGCCGCTTTCGTATCGTGTCCGCCGCGAGGTGTCGCTGCCCGAGCTTCCCGCCAGCGACATCATCATGCTCGATGAGTCGTCACGACCGCTGCGCGTGCCGGTGATCGATGAGGCCTCGGTGCCCGCCTTCCGCACCAGCAGCCTCGCCGCCGCCGAAAAAGAACCACTCGGCGAGGTCCTGCTGCAGATCGGCGAAGCCTTTGTCGCGGTCGTCGATGAGGACACGCACTCGACACGGCCCGGCGCGATTGCTCGGCTGTCGCAGTCGGTGGCCGAGCGACTCGGCTTTGCCCCGCGAGCCGTCAGTGAGCTGAAGCTCATCGCCCGCCTGTACGGCGTGCTGCGCGCCCGGCTGCGTCGTGAAGGCCCGCTGCCGCCCCAGACCAAAGACATGCTGGGGTTCGACTGTGCGCTGCCGCTGCAGACCGCGCTGCGTACCTTGCAGAGCGTCTTTGTCGACTTCATGCGCCTGCCCAGCGAGCCCGATCTGATCCCGATGGGCACGCGCATCGTGCAAGCGGCAACGACCGCCGTGGACCTCATCGACAGCGGGCTTGAAGGCGAAGCGCTGACCGCCCGCGTGCAGTCCCTGATCGCCGACTCGATGATCGCTGGAGCGCTGATTGGTAGCCTGCAGACCGACCTGCCGGCTCTCGGCATCGATCGCGAGCCGCCTGCCGTAGTCAGCTCCCCCGCAAGTGGCGGCCCGCTGCTCGCGCCCAAGAGTCCACACATGCCGGATGTCTCGTGGCGCACTCGCTCCGTCGCCCAGCTTCCTGACGAAGGCCTCACCGCCTACAGTGCGCCGCTCGGCAGCGTGAGCGGTAACTAGGTCGGGCTGCGGCCCAGCGCGCGACCTCGCCGCCGTCGCTTTCTGCGCTTCCGCCGCCGCCCAGGTTAGAAGTAGACTCCCTCGCCGTGTCCGTGCCGCCGCCCACCGCCACTCCCCCGCTCCGCTCTGCGTATCGAGGCGGCGTGCAAGCTCTGCTCCTGCACGTGCTCCTCATCGCTGCATCGCTCGTCACGCTGTATCCGCTGATCTGGGTCGTCAAGATGGCGCTCTCTCCCAGCCAAGGGTTTGCGCTTTCTGCCAGCCCTCTGCCCAGCTTCGATGCGCTGACCCTGCGCAACTTCAGCGAGGTGCTCTTCACCCGTGATGCCAACGGCCGCTGGCTGTTCTTCCGTCAGCTCCTCAACTCGCTCGTGGTCTCGGCAGCGGTAACGGTGGTTGGCGTGCTCTTGTCCTGCTCAGCGGCGTATGCGCTTTCGCGCTTCCGCTTTCCCGGCCGCAACACGTCTCTGCGCGCGTTTCTGTTCGTGCAGATGTTTCCCGGCGTCGTCACCACCATCCCGCTTTATCTGGTGCTGGAAAAGCTGCACCTGCTCGATCACTTGGGTGGCCTGGTGCTGTGCTACGCCACGACGGCGGTCCCGTTCTGCGTCTTCATGCTCAAGGGCGCGTTCGACAGCCTCCCGCGCGAGCTAGAAGAGGCCGTGCTGATCGATGGCGGCACGCGCTTCGATGCCTTCGTTCGTGTCGCGCTGCCGCTGTCGCGACCGGCCATCGCCGTGACTGCGCTGTTCGCGTTTCTGACCGCGTGGAACGAATACATCCTGGCCGCGACTTTTATCAGCCGTCCCGAGCGCTACACGCTGCCCGTGCTGCTGTCGCGCTACGTCGGCGACTACTCGACGGAGTGGGGCCACTTCGCGGCCGGTGCGATCTTGGTCAGCACGCCAGTCATGGCGCTATTTTTTGCACTGCAGCGACACCTGATCAGCGGCATGACCGCTGGCGGCGTGAAGGGCTAGGAAAGAGGGGAAGGCAGGGGGACGAGACGGGGGCGCGGGCTAGCCCGCAAGCTCGGCGGTGTTGATCGGCAGGGTGCGGACGCGCTTGCCGGTCGCGGCGTAAAGCGCATTGGCCAGCGCTGGCGCGATGACCGGGGTGGCTGGCTCACCGACGCCGCTTGGCTTATTCGCCGAGGGCACGATGTGCACTTCGACCTTCGGCATGTCCGACATGCGCAGCACTGGGTAGTCGTGGAAGTTCGACTGCTCGACGACGCCATCCTTCAGCGTGATCTTGCCGTAGAGCGCCGCCGACAGACCGTAGCCGATGCCGCCTTCCATCTGCGCCGCCACCTGATCGGGGTTTATGGCCAGGCCGCAATCGACCGCGCAGACCACGCGCTCCAGCTTGAAGGCGCCGTCCTTGGCCACCGAGACCTCGACCACTTGCGCCACCACGCTGCCGAACGACTCGTGCAGCGCGATGCCGCGACCGCGACGCGCGCCATCTTTGCCGGCCGCAAGCGGCTTGCTCCAGCCCGCCTTGTCGGCCGCGAGCTTCAGCACCGCCTGATGCCGCGGGCGCTTGGCGAGCAGCCCCTGGCGAAACGCCACCGCATCCTTGCCCGCCGCAACGGCAAGCTCATCGATCACCGTCTCGGTCGAAAACGCCGTGTGCGTCGATCCGACCGAGCGCCACCACTGCACCGGCACACCCGGCCGCGGCGAGTGCAGATCGACGAGCTGATTGGCGATGTCGTACGGCATATCCGCCGCCCCTTCGACTGAGGTCCGATCGACGCCGCCCTGCACCAGCATCTTTTCAAACGGCGTACCAGCGACAATCGACTGCCCCACAATGCGCTGCTGCCAAGCAATCAGCTGTCCCGCTTCGTCCAAGCCGGCGCTGACTTTGTGCAGATACATCGGGCGGTAGTAACCGCCGCGCATATCGTCTTCGCGCGTCCACAGCAGCTTCACCGGCTTGCCGGCGTGCTCACCCGTCGAAAGCGCCTTGGCGATGAACGCCGCCTCCAGCACGTAGTCCGAGTTCGGGTTGGCGCGACGACCAAAGCTGCCGCCCGCGAACAGCTGATTCAGCTTCACCTGATCCGGTCGTAGGCCCAGCACCGCTGACAGCGCGAACTGATCGCCGGTCTGGTTCTGCTCGCCGTTCCACACCTCGCAGCCGTCTTTCGACAGCTGGACGACGCAGTTCAGCGCTTCCATCGAGGCATGCGACAGGTACGGGAAGACGAACTCGCCTTCGACCTTCTTCTTCGCCTTGCCCAGCGCCGCTGCGACATCGCCATCCTTGCGCGCCACCGCGCCCGGCTGACCGGCCAGCTGCTTGTACTGGTTCAATAGGTCAACCGAGTTGACCTTTACCGCCTTGGTCTCATCCCACTCAACCGTCAGCGCATCGCGGCCCTTCTTCGCCGACCAGAAGTCTTTCGCGACGACCGCTACGCCGCTCGGGATCCCCACCACCGCCACCACGCCCGGCACCGCCTTGGCCTTGCTGCCGTCGAACGTCTTCACCTTGCCGCCAAAACGCGGCGCGTGCGCGACGACCGCCGTCAGCATCCCCGGCAGCTTCAGATCCTGCGTGAACACCGCCGAGCCATTGGTCTTGGCCGGCGAATCGACGCGATTTACCCGCTTGCCGATGTAGACGTACTGCTTGGGATCTTTGAACTTCAGATCCGTCGCCGCCGGCACTGGCTGACTCGCCGCTGCCTTGGCCAGCGCGCCGAAGGTGGCCTTTTTGCCCGAGCCCTTGTGCGCCACCACGCCCTTGCTGACCGTGATCGCCGCCGCCGGCACTTTCCACTCTGCCGCCGCTGCCGCCACTAGCATGGCGCGCGCCGCCGCTCCCGCCTGGCGAAGCTGTTCCCACGAGTTGGCGATGGCCGTGCTGCCGCCCGTGCCCTGCGCCTTGCCCCAGGCCAGGTTGTTGTACAGCGCAGCGTTGGCCGGCGCGCCCTCGGCCCGGACCTGCGCCCAGTCGGCGTCTAGCTCTTCGGCGACGATGGTGCACAGGCCGGTGTAGCTGCCTTGGCCCATCTCGGTGTGCTTGCACATCACGGTGACGACGTTGTCTTCGCCGATGCGCACAAACGCATTCGGCGCAAACGTCGGCCCTGCCGCTCCCGCTGCCGCCACGCCCTGCGCCGGAGCATCCCCGGGCGAAAGCGCCACCAGGGTCAGGCCCGCGCCCGCGACGACGCCAAGCTGAATAAACTCGCGCCGACTGTGGCCCGCGCCACCTTTGTCCGCACGAGAGGATCGATGAAGGTCGAGAAATTTCATGGTCGGTCCCCCTACTTGAGCGTGGCCGCAGCGTCTTTGATCGCCGCGCGAATCCGGACATAGGTGGCGCAGCGGCAGACGTTGCCAGACATCGCTGCGTCGATATCGGCGTCGGTCGGGCGCTTGTTCGTCGTCAGAAGCGCCGTCGCCGCCACGATCTGCCCGGACTGGCAGAAGCCGCACTGCACCACATCGTGCTTGCGCCAGGCGGCCTGCACCGCCTTGCCGACCGGGTTCTTCTCGACGTCTTCGATGGTCGTGATCTTCTGCCCCACCACCGCCGACACCGGAGTCGAGCACGAGCGCGTCGGCGCTCCGTTGACCTGCACCGTACAGGCGCCGCACAGCGACATGCCGCAGCCGTACTTCGTTCCGGTCATGTTCAGCGAGTCGCGCAGCACCCACAAAAGCGGGGTATCCGGCGACGCATCGACATCGACCTGCTTGCCGTTGATGTTCAGTCGAATCATCGGTCAGCCACTCCTCTTACGCCTCAGAAAGCGGGGTCAGGGGGATCAGCGACGCATCGGCGCATCGCCAAAGCTCGACGCAGCCTAGGACAAGCCGACCGGACTTGTATAGAGGAAAGCCTCGCGAAAGCGGCATTTGTCTTGCGGGTATCGAGACTGCGCAAAATCACAAAAAATATTAAAAAACTTCGCTTGCCTTGCTGACTTCTTGTCATTCAAACTTCCCCCACCATGCGAATAAAACCCCTGTTAATCATCGCAGCCGCCGCCTCCCTGACCGCCTGTCCAGATACCAACCCACCGCCCACCAATGCACCGGCCCAGAACGTCGCACCTGCCAATGCAGGGGCCAATGCAGGAACCAATGCAGCGGCCAAACCCAAGATTGATCTGACCTCCTTGGGGACCTATCCCGACTCCATCAAGCGAGTCTTGGACTGGCGGGCCAATCCGCCCGAGCTCCCCCCGCCCCCGCCGTCGAAGACCGAAAAAGTCGGCGAGCTGACGACGACCACCTATAGCTTGGGTGCATATATCTGGGTCGATCCCCTGTATCCCAGCAAGGCCAGCCTGCCCGAAGCGTATTGGTCGTACTATCCCGATATTCTACAGACCATCCGCAGCTTTACCCAGCAATCGGCAGTGCGCGATGGCTTCAGCGATGCGCAGGTCAAGGTATCGCGCGGCGGCACGCTTGACCTTTATTACATCGTGACGATTTCGTCGAGCAATCCCGCGATTGACGGTTATAAGACGGTACATCCAGACTTCATCGGCAAGTCCATCGCTAGCACGGATGGCTCAAAAAAGTGTCAGGCCTGCACCAGCTGCGGTAGCTGCAGCCTGTGCACGACGCCGACCGATCCGAAGTGCTGGGACCCGGCGCCCAAGAGCGGCCAGCCCTGGGCCATGTATCTGCCGCTCGGCCTGCCGATGCTGACGCAGAAGACGACGCTGTTTCTGGATTACCCGCCGCTCACCGCCCTGACCGGCAAGAACCCCGACGGCAGCTATGGCGACTATCTCAGCAACTACACGATGTGCCGCTGGGGCCGCGTGCTGGATGCCGCCGGCGCCGCCAATCCCTACGCCTACGAGACCATCGTCGATTCGCGCCCCGTCGCCGCCCCCGGAAGCGGCCAGGACGCCCACCTGCCGGTGCCGCAGGCCACGTACAACGACGCCACCACCGGCGGCCTGTACCTAAACCCGATGCTGCAGCTCTTGACCAACCCGCTCGGCTCGCTGGCGACGGGAACCCTGCCGGTGGCGGTGTTCGGCTCTACGGCGCGTCAGGCCTGGGGCAAGATCATCGGCTCGCCCAGCACGCCCGGCATCCTGGCGGTCGGCACGACGAACATCGGCGGTCAGAAGCAGTCCACCGCCTGGATCTCGACCAATCACCCCGATGTCACCGCCTACAACTGCTGCGCTGGCGACTCGACCTGTAGCAGCAGCAGCCAGGCCCTGGTTGCTGACGAGCAGATCGACTTCGTGACCGCCTGCTGGATGCAGGCCATGGCCGCCAATCCTGCCCTCGATCCCAACACCGCCAAGACCCAGTGCGCCGCCCAGTGGCAGCCGCCCACCGCCGGGAACAACGCGCTGACCCAGTGCATCCAAGAGAAGCTCGACAACAACAACCAAAACGCCGTGTGCTGTAGCTGGCAGGACGCCTGGGCCTACTGCACGCAGCACAAGAACAACGCCTGCGCCAGCCTCGACTGCAAAGTGGACGCGGCCATCCGCGCCAAGGCCCCAGCCACCCCGCCCTGGCAGCAGAACACCTGTAACACCTATCGCTTCTTCCCCGGCAGCGCCTACTGCACGCGCTGCGGTGGCTGCACTAGCTCGACCAAGACCGCCCGCGTCCTGATGTCGGTCCCCGATGGCCCCGGCGAAGGGGAAGCCGAAGCCGCTGCGCCCGCCGCTCCCGCTGCTCCCGCTCCCGCCGCTCCGGCCGCGCCCGCTCCGGCCAAGCCGGCCGCCAAGCCCGCCCACTAGCGCTCGCTCCCGCTCTTCTTCCCGCCACGCCGACGAGCGTGGTACACGAGCGGGATGAGACGCCTCTTGCCGCTCGTCCTCGCTGAGCTCCTCCTCGCCTCGGGAGCCGCCTGCTCGTCGGGCGGCGCTTCATTTGTCATCGACCTCAGCAGCGGCGGCGGAGGCCCCGACCTGTCGATGGATCCGCCCGGCGACCTCGGTCCCGGTCGCCCCGACGGAAGCCAAGGCCCCGCCGATCTCCGTCGCAGCGATGGCGGAGGCGTCGTACCGCCCCCCGGCTTCCATTCATTCCCCCCATCGAAGTTCCGCATGGGCCGCGCCAACGATCCGCGCTGCTGGTCCTCCGTCGAGACCGGCCACGACGTAACGCTCACCCACGGCTTCGAGCTCATGACCACCGAGGTCAACCAAGCCCAGTTCGCCGACCTCATGGGCTATAATCCCGCCGCCTTCCCCGCCTGCGGCATCACCTGCCCCGTCGAGCAAGTCACCTGGCACGAGGCCGTCGCCTACTGCAACGAGCTCTCATCCCGTCGCGGCCTCACCCCCTGCTACGTCTGCACCGGCAGCGGCGACAGCGTCCGCTGCAGCAACTCGCCCACCTACGACGGAAAACAGATCTACGGCTGCCCCGGCTACCGCCTCCCCAGCGACGCCGAGTGGGAGCTGGCCTACCGCGCCAGCACCACCACCGCCTACTACAACGGCCCCCTCCTCGACTGCAACAGCAACGACGCCAACCTCGACGCCATCGGTTGGTACAAAGACAACTCGCTAGGCACCACCCACCCCGTCGCCGGCAAAGCCGCCAACACCGCCGCCCTTTACGACATGTCCGGCAACGTCTGGGAGTGGTGCCACGACCTCTTTGACGTCACCCCCGACTCCGCCCCCGTCACCGACCCCATCGGCACCCGCCCCGGCAACCGCGTCCTCCGCGGCGGCGCCTGGGACAGCCCCCCCTGGTTCAGCACCGCCTCCTACCGCTTCGGCGCCCCAGCCGAAAACAAAGCGAAGCAGTACGGCTTCAGGTGCGCGCGGACCCTGTGAGGAGGGGGGAGCGCAGGGGTTGGGGGCCCGTTGGAAAGCCCAGGAAATTAAGAGCGCCTATCAAAACCTACTGCGGACCCCGGCCGCTGCGTCAGTCGTCGGT
>CALFYE010000395.1 GCA_937952145.1 uncultured Myxococcales bacterium | reverse complement strand
GATGCCAGAACCCATCCACAGCCCGACCCCGCGCTGGCGGACGAACTGAGCGAATGCACCCCAGTCGCTGGGCGTTTTATCAGTTGGAACGCAGACCGCCAGGACGATGGGATTGGATCACCCGCGCTTGCGCCGCGGCGATCAGATTGCCCCGCGGGTCCGTCGCGATGCGCAAGAGCTCGGCCCGCTCCTCGCCGTCCGTCCACTGAAGCGCGAAGACGGCCAGCCGGGACCGGAGGTCCGGCTCGCTGCTGAGCGCCAGCCCCTCACGGCACGCGGCGAGCGCCTCTTGGGTCCTCCCAAGAGCCGCCAACGCGCGCGTCCGCTCCAGGTGTGCGGCGGCGAGATTCCAGGTCCGCGCGGCCTGTTCGGCCAGCTGCAGCCGCTCGGCCGGCGGCCGTCCGTCATCGTCCAGCACGCGCAGTACAACGAAGGCGTCATGCGGCAAGGCTCCGGCAGCGAGGCGCGCCGCGAGGTCTGCGTCAGCGCGGCTATGAAACCAGCCGGGCGCCAGCCGCTCGACAATCTGGTAGTGCGCCAGCGCCTCCCTATAGCGTTTGCACTCGATCAGGGTCAGTGCCGCAAGATAGCGACTGTGCGGATCAAAAGGGTCCACGCGCTCGGCTTCGGTGAACTGGGTGAGCGCTTGCTCAAGCTGCCCCTGGCTGGCGAGCCGCTCGCCTTTCTTGGTGAGCCGCTCGGCGAGCCGCAGGCTGGGCCGATTCCGTTCAAAGATAAACTGAACCCGCTCCGGCAGGGGTCCCAGGTCCTCTTCGAGCTCGCGGCGTTCTCCTTCGATGGAAAGGACCACCCGCAGCAGCGGCTCGCCCGCCCGCACCCGCTCTGCCGTGCGCTGAAATTGAGCGGCCTCGGACTGCTTGCCCAGCTGCCGAAGCAGCTCCGCTCGTGCGTCCGCGTGCTCGGCTGCGCGGTCAAACTCGCCCAGGTAGCGCGCGGCTTCGTACAGGCTGCCCAGGCAGGCGAGCATTCCATCGACATCGTCCGTGTCCTTACAGATCGCGAGCGCTCGGTTCAATGGCTCCACCGCGCCGGCCGCGTCGCCGCTATGAAATCGGGCCTCGGCAAGAAACTCCAGGGTGTAGGGGAGGAGCCTGGCAACACCGCTGCCCTTGAGGGAGGCCGCCGCCTTCTCCAGGCCGACCAGTCGCTCATGGGCCTCCGCAAAGCGCCCGTCATCCAGCAGCTGTCGCGCCGCCGCAAGCCCCTCCTGCCACTCACGCAGCGGATTGCCCGCCGCGCCGCGGCTGAGCCCCTCCAACAGCGAAGGTTCGCCGAGGGCGGCGCAGAGCTGCGCCGTGCCGATAAGCCCCTGGGCGTACCCCTGCAGTGCCGCCGGATCACTACGGACGGACTCGGGCACTTTTTGCCACGCTGGGAAGTGCTCGATAATGGCCGCGCGATACTCGCTGAAGAGCTTTGCGAACGAGTCTTTCTGCCCGCTGGCAGCCGCCTCGAAGAGCCGCTCGCGAAGCTCGTCCGGTGAGAGGGCTGGCTGTTGCCCCGTGTCCTTGCGACGAAAGAAATCGAGAAAACCCATGTCAGCATAAAACCCTGTGAACGGTCCGCTGGTCAAGCTGCCCTAGAATCCCCCCCTCGCCGCCGCTCTTGCTCTCCGCGGCAACCCCGCGTAACGTCCGCTCAACGATGAGCCAGAAGCGTGCAATCCTTGAACTGCTTACCCGCGACGAGCTCGCCTCGATCGCCGAGGCCTTTGGGCTGGATGTCGACGACCGCCGGGTCCGCGTCGAGCTGGTCGCTGCGATCGCCGCATCCAAGAAGGCGACCCTGGATGCGATCCTTCCCAGCTTCTCACGCGATCGCCTCAAGGAGCTGTGTCGGCTTCGCTCCCTCGACGACTCAGGGCGCGAGAAGTCGCCGCTCATCGACAGGCTGTGCCGCGGCAAGGAGCGCGACGCGGAGCCGCCCCCGCCCGACCCTCCTCCCGCGCCGAGCAAGTCCAGCGCCTCCAAGCGGTCCACCCCGGTGCAGGTCGAGCTGCAGCTGGGCGAGAAGCTCACGCAGCAGAAGCTGGAAGCGCACCTGTGGTCGGCCGCCGACATCCTGCGCGGTTCGATTGACTCCAGCGACTACAAGCACTTTATCTTCGGGCTTTTGTTCCTCAAGCGTCTGTCCGACCGCTTTGAAGAAGAGTGCGACGCCCTCCGCTCCGTCGCCGGCGCCGACCCGGAAGATCCGGACGAGCACGACTTTTTCGTACCGCGGCGCGCCCGCTGGTCCGAGATCCAGAAGGCCGCCACGAGCCTCGGCGAGGTCCTGAATAAAGCCGCCGCGGCGCTGGAAGAGGAAAACGCGCGGACCCTGGAAGGCGTGCTCTCGGGCATCGATTTCAACGACGAGCGCAAGCTCGGCGACAACCGCAACCGCGACAACGTCCTTGCGCGCCTCGTGCAACACTTCTCCAAGCTGAGCCTGAGGAATGCGAGCCTCTCCGAGCCCGACATGCTCGGCCGCGCCTACGAGTACCTGATCAGCAAGTTCGCCGACGACGCCGGCAAGAAAGGCGGCGAGTTTTATACGCCGCGCGGAGTGGTCAAGCTCATCGTCGAGATCCTCGCCCCCAAGGAAGGCATGCGCATCTGCGATCCGACCGCGGGCTCCGGCGGGATGCTCATCGAGTGCGCCCACTACCTGGAGCGGCACCATAAGGACCCCAAGAACCTGTCGCTGTTCGGCCAGGAAAAGAACCTGGGGACGTGGGCGATCTGCAAGATGAACATCCTGCTGCACGGTCTGCCGGATGCGCGCATCGAGAAAGGGGACACCATCCGCGATCCCAAGTTACGCACCGGCGATGGTCTGATGCTGTTTGATCGAGTGATTGCCAACCCGCCGTTCTCACTGGACGAGTGGGGCCGCGAGTTCGCCGAGCGAGACGCCTTCGGCCGCTTCCGGTTCGGCGTGCCGCCCAAGGGCAAGGGCGACCTGGCGTTCCTGCAGCACATGATCGCGACGACGAATAGCTCCGGCATGGTCGGAGTTGTGTTGCCGCATGGGGTTTTGTTTCGAGGAGCGGCAGAAGGCGAGATTAGAAAGGCGATCCTTCAAGAGGATCTAGTGGAAGCGGTAATCGGTCTACCGACCAATCTGTTCTATGGGACGGGTATACCAGCCGCGGTGTTGATCTTAAACAGAGCGAAACGACCTGAACGGAGACGGAAGGTCATCTTCGTCGAGGCTTCGCGTGGATTCAAACAAAGCACGACCCAGAACTACCTTCGCGAAGAAGACGTTGAGCTTGCTTCAAAGACGTTTCACGCCTTCAAGGACGTTACCAAGTACGCCCAAGTCGTGGATCTATTCGATATCGAGCGCAACGATTGGAACTTGAACATCTCCCGCTACGTCGAGACCAGCGAAGAACAGGTGAAGGTTGACGTAAAAGAAGCGGTTCGGAGGCTTCGGGAGCTGGAGGTAGATCGATATCAAGCTGAAGCTCGCCTGAATGCAGCACTAAAGGAGTTAGGCTTTGGCTAGAACCAAGCTCTATCCCCCCAGCGTTGACCCGGGATTCCCTGAGCTTGGAGAGACACCACCGGGCTGGTCGCGCACGACGTTCGGCGATGTCCTTGAGGCCATTGAGCGCCCAGAAAAACTCGATCCCGATCGCAGCTATCAGCTGGTGACTGCGAAGCGTAGCCGTGGGGGGATAGTATCCCGTGGCTCATTGCTGGGGCGCGAGGTCCTCACCAAGACGCAGTTTAGAATCAAGGAAGGTGATTTTCTAATCTCTCGGCGGCAGATCATCCATGGCGCCTGTGGCGTGGTCCCGCCCGAGCTGGACAATGCTGTTGTGTCGAATGAGTATTCATCATTGCGAACACGACCTCAGCTGCTAATGGAGTTCCTTCGGCACTACAGTCATACACCGTACTTTCAGCGGACCTGCTTTCATTCCAGCCATGGTGTTGATGTCGAGAAGATGATCTTCAAGATCGCCCAATGGCTAAAATGTCCCGTCGACGTTCCGCCGAGCACTGAACAGAAAAAAATCGCCGCCATCCTCTCCTCAGTAGACGACGCCATCCAGACCACCCAGGCCGTCGTCGACCAGCTCGGAGTCGTGAAGAAGGCCCTTATGGCCGAGCTGCTGACACGCGGTATTCCCGGCCGCCACACGAAGTTCAAGCAGACAGAAATTGGGGAAGTGCCGGAGGGGTGGCAAATTCTCCCAGTGGGCCAAGCCGGAGCAGTTGATTCAGGCAAAGCGAAAGATCCCAGGTCGATTGACAAACCTCGACCTTACTTGCGCGTCGCCAATGTCTTTGATGGAAGAATTCAGACAGATGATGTTTTAGAGATGGGCTTCAGTGACGCAGAGTTTCGGCGATTCGAGCTGCAGCCGGGAGACGTTCTACTAAATGAGGGGCAGAGCATCGAACTGGTTGGCCGCTGCAGCATGTATAGAGGTGAGCTACCATATCCCTGTGCATTTCAGAATGCTCTGATTCGTTTTCGGTCGACGGGCGCTGTGTGTGCTGATTACGCCGAGCAATATTTCCGCTGGTGCCAACACGCAGGGCGGTTCGCAGAAATTGCGACCCAGACGACGTCGATCGCGCACCTTGGACTAACCAGGTTTGCCTCAATGATTATGGCAATACCGTCCGTAGAGGAACAGCAAGAGATTGCTGCCGCTCTTGCCCATATCGACCATCGCTTTGCAGTCGAGAAGGCATCAAGATCTCTGATCGATGAACTCAAGTCCGCCCTAATGTCCGCCCTCCTTTCCGGCGACCTCCGCGTCACCCCCGACGAGCTCCCCACATGACCCCCCGACCCGGCCAAGACTGGGACGAGCTGCGCCTCTCCGAAGATCCCGCAGTCGATCTCCTCTCCAAACACCTCGGCTACACCTACGTCGCCCCCGATGCGCTCGAAGCCGAGCGCGACTCCATTAAGGAATCCGTTCTTACAAAGCGCCTCGCCCGCGCCGTCCAGAAGCTCAATCCCTGGCTCTCTGCAGACAACGTCCACAAGGCAGTGCGCTCCATCACCACCGTCCCGGCGGCCGGACTGCTCGACGCCAACGAGAAGCTCTACACCGCCCTGACCTACGGCATCTCCCTGGAGCAGGATCTCCGCGACGGCAAGAAGGGCCGCAACATCCGCTTCTTCGATTTCGCCAAGCCGCAGGACAACGAATTCCTGGTCACCCGCCAGTACAAGCTGCAGGGCAGCAAGACCAAGATCTTTCCTGACCTGGTCGTCTTCGTAAACGGCATCCCCCTGGCGGTCATCGAGTGCAAGAGTCCCACCCTCGGTGAGAAGTGGAAGGGCGACGCCATCGAGCAGCTGCTCCGCTACCAGGAGGTCGGCGACAGCTATCGCGAGCGCGGCATGCCGCGGCTTTTTGAGACGGTGCAGCTGGTCATCGTCACCTGCGGCCAGGCCGCCGCGTACGGAACCGTCCACACCCCGCACCGCTTCTTTTCCGAGTGGAAGAGCGCCTTCCCGCGCAGCGAGTCCGAGCTGCAGACGCAGCTTGGTCGCACCCCGACACCTCAAGACATCCTGCTCTGCGGCATGCTGGCGCCGGCGAACCTGCTCGACCTGCTCCGCAACTTCGTGGTCTTCGAGCGCGACGAGAGCTCGGGCAAGACGATCAAGAAGCTCGCCCGCTACCAGCAGTTCGCCGCCGTCAATAAGGCGATCCTGCGCGCCCGCAAGGCCAAGCGGCCCGCGGACCGCGGCGGCGTGGTCTGGCACACCCAGGGCTCGGGCAAGAGCTTGACCATGTTGTGGCTGGCGCTGAAGCTGCGGCGCGAGGAGCTGCACGAAAACCCGACGCTGGTGCTGGTCACCGATCGCGTGGATCTGGATGAGCAGATCAAAAAGACGTTCGTGGCCTGCGGCTTCCCCAACCCGACCCCCGCGCAGAGTGTTCGTGAGCTGAAGGAGCTCCTGTCCGGTCCGGGCGGCGGGACGATCCTCACGACGGTTCACAAGTTTCAAGAGGTCGCCGGCAAGGCCGCGGCGTCGCGGCGCGCGGAGTACCCGACGCTATCGACGGCGCCCAATATCTTTGTCCTCACCGATGAGGCCCATCGCACGCAGTACGGCAGCCTGGCCGCCAACATGCGCAAGGCGCTGCCGAACGCGGCGTTCTTCGGCTTCACCGGGACACCCATCGATAAAAAGGATCGCTCGACGCTGTCGACCTTCGGTCCCTACATCGATACCTATACCATCGAGCAGTCCGTCGCCGATGGCGCCACGGTGCCGATCTACTACGAAGGCCGGCTGCCCGAGCTGAGCCTGATCGGCAACTCCCTGGACGCGCTGTTTGACCGGGTGTTCGCCGACCGCACGCCGCACGAGCGCGAGGCCATCAAGAAGAAGTACGCGACCGAAGCGGCCATCGCTGCCGCCCCGCGGCGCATCGAGGCCATCTGCCTGGACCTTGTGGAGCACTTCACCAAGTACATCCAGCCAAACGGCTTCAAAGCGCAGATCGTGGCGGTGAGCCGCGATGTGGCAGTCCTGTATAAGAACACCCTCGACCGGCTCCACGCGCCACAGTCCGCGGTCCTGTTCTCCAGCACCAACGACGATGAAGCGCACCTGGCCGCCCATCACACGGACAAGAGCGAGCGCACGGCGCTCATCGAGCGGTTCCTCAGGCCCGCCGAGCCGCTGTCGATCCTGATTGTCTGCGACATGCTGCTGACCGGGTTCGATGCGCCGATCGAGCAGGTCATGTATCTGGACTCGCCGCTGAAAGAGCACACGCTGCTGCAGGCCATCGCGCGCGTGAACCGGGTCTATGACGAGGTGAAGACGTACGGCCTGGTCGTCGACTATTGGGGCGTGTCCGAGGCGCTCGAAGAGGCGCTGTCGATCTTCTCGCCGTCCGATGTGCAGGGGGCGATGAAGCCTAAGGCGGACGAGCTGCCGCGGCTGGAGACCCGGCACCAGGCGGCGCTGCGCTTCTTTGTCCGGGTCAAGCAGAAGGACGATCTGAATGAGTGCGTGGCGGTGCTCGCTGCCGAGGACGTGCGGGCCGAGTTCGATCAGGCGTTCAGGCGCTTTTCGCAGTCGCTCGACATGCTGCTGCCCGACCCGCGGGCGGCGCGGTTCGTCGGGGATTTCAAGTGGCTCGGCAAGATTCGGCAGGCGGCGTCGGCGCGTTATCGCGACAAGGCGCTGGATATCTCGGACTGCGGGCCCAAGGTCCGCAAGCTCATCGAGGAGTCGATTGTCGCCGAGGGCATCCAAATCCTGGTCAAGCAGGTGAACCTGTTTACTCCCGAGTTCGAGCAGAAGCTGGCGGCGCTGAAGTCCGATGAGGCGCGCGCCTCGGAGATGGAGCACGCGATTCGCGATGAGATTCACATCAAGCTCGACGAGGACCCGGTCTTTTTCTCTTCGTTGCGGCAGCGGCTGGAGCAGATTATCGAAGACCGCAAGGCGCGCCGCATCGATGCCGCAGAGCAGCTGAAGCTGTTTGGCACGCTGCAAGCCGATATGAAAGGGCGCGCAGCGGCAGCGCAGCGGCTTGGCCTATCGGAGACGAGCTACGCAATCTATGGACTGCTCACTGCGAAGACGCACCTCCTTAATGCAGCCGAGCAGCGTCCTGTGTATGAGTCGCAGCGGGAGCTGGCGGCGATCTTCGAAGACACGCTGCGACCCCAGACCGAGCTCGTGGACTGGAGCGAAAAGGAAAAGGTCCAGAAGGAGATGCGGCGGCTCATCAAGCGTCAGCTTCGGGCCTCGCAGTACAGCGAGGACCAGATCGATCCGCTGGCGGAGGAAATCGTGGATCTGCTCAAGCGCCGGCAGGGCAAGGGATGATGGCGCGCGGAGCTGAGCGCTCAGTAGCGCGATTTGGGGATACGCTCATCCCCTACGCGATCTTCCGCAGCCGGCGCCGCCGGACCGTGTCGATCGCCGTGGACGCGCGGGCGGGAGTGCTGGTCACCGCGCCCGAAGCGGCGGCGGTCCCGCGGCTTGATGAGCTGGTGCGGAACAAGGCGCTCTGGATCTTGGAGCGGCTCCGGCGCAAGCGCGAGCTGCCGACCCCGGTGCCAGCCAAAGAGCTTGTCTCGGGCGCAGCGTGCCGCTACCTCGGGCGGCAGTATCGGCTGCAGCTGGAACATAGGGCTGATGATGCGGCGGTGCGTCTGCGCGGGTCCTGGCTGCTCGTGTCGGTGCCGCCGAACCTGCCCGCGGCGGAAGAAGCGGGATGTACCCGCGATGCGCTTGTGACCTGGTATCGGCAGCGCGCCGCTGAGTATCTGACCGCGAAGGTGCAAACGCTCGCCCCGAAGGTCGGCGTCGTCCCGGCAAAGGTCATCATCACCGATCCGCCGAAGCGCTGGGGGAGCGCCGCCAAGGACGGCACGCTGCGCCTGAACTGGCGCATCGTCCAGGCGCCCATGCCGCTGGTCGAGTACGTTGTCGTGCATGAGCTGGCGCACCTTATCTATCCCGACCACGGCCGCGACTTCTGGGCCCAGGTCGGCCGCCTGCTGCCGGACTACGACGCCCGCCGAGAGCGCCTGCGGGTTCTGGGGCCGAGTTTGGTGTGGTAGCCGAGTGAAGCCTGGCGCGGTGCCAAAATCTTCGGCACCTAGAAGGAGCGCGATCCGCTGTCCGAGGTGTGGGACGCGCACATGCCGGCGCGCGGGCTCGGACTGTGACCGAGTGTTCCAGAAAGGGACGGTTCGGTTGCCTCTGGAAATGTAAACCACGACCCAACCGAAATACGAACCGGAGCGGGTCCTGTCACCGGAGCCGCCCCACTGCGTGGGGGCCCCAGCCTCCGGCCGCCGCTTGCGCGTCGGGGTCCCCGTCTCCGGTGCCACCCACTCCTAGGTAAAACTTTGGGTTTCATCTGGGTCATGGTTTAGATGTCAGCTGACGCCTCGCGTGAACAGAGACCACATGGTTGCCAGCGATCAGGATCGGCAAAGTCCCAAGACTGAGACTTCTGGTCTCAGGCTTGAGACTGGCCGCATGCCCAAAGCCGGCAGCAGGTCAGTCCTCCTCCCTATCCGATAATGGCGCTTGCTCAAGATCTTCGTCGGTGAAAAGCTCACGGGACGAACCCACTGCCGCATACGATTGGGCTTAGCACGAGCCTTGCTTAATTCTCAGGACCGAGTGCGCATCACCAAGCGGCGTGGTCCTTCCGTTCCTGAGCGGGCCGCTTGTCCTGCGCGTGTGGTAGGCTGCCGCGCACTCGCAAGCTCCCCGAGAGTCGCGCTGCCTATTGTTCTTTCACATCATGGATTGGGTCATGTCAAACAGTGGTTCCCTGGTTCGCGTTTTCGCCGTAGCTACTGTACTCGCGTTGCTATGTCCCTGGCGTTCTGCTCATGCCCAGAGCGCCAGCCCGCGTCAATCCATTCACCTGACGCCCGGGTCGCAGTGCGGTTTTCTCGTCGAATGCTCGCAGTTTGATGAAATCGGCCTGCACATCGGGACCGCGACGGCGTTCCGCACCGATTCGTCGCGTTCGTACTGGGACGCTCAAGGGGCGCTGCGGCTCTCGCTGACTGCTTACGATCTGGCGGAGGGGGGCGTATCGTTCGCGGGTCACTTGATGGGCGATGGAGAGAGCGCCCTGCAGTTTGTCTCCGCCCCGATCTCGCTGTATGCGCGGCTGCGCCTTCTACCCTTGCCGTTGCCGTCTCTTGCCGGCTCGCCGCTACGCCTAGCGCTAAGCTACCAGCACGATCTGGTCGCGGACCCTTTTGGCCAGTCCGAGCCACCGGCCCTGTCACGAGGAACGCTGCGCCTAGTCGCCGGCCAGTCGCTAGGGCGTGTAGATCTCGACGGCAGCATCGGCTTGGTGGTGGCGCAGCCCGATGCCGCAAGACCACGTCCGGTCGCCTTCGATCTCACGGCTACAGTCAGTGCCTGGCTCTGGCGCGGGGTGGGCCATACTCCAGCCGATGAATTTCGATTGACCGCGGAGGTGCTCACCCGCTTCTCGCTCCATCAGGCGTTCCCGAGTGAGCACAACCTGCTTGTCGGCTTTCTCGGCAAGTCTGTGAACGGCTACGGAGGAGGCGTCGCCGTAGGAACGCAAGTGCTGGAGGGTCAAGCGGGGTTCCTGGCTGTGGCCCGCCTGCAGATCTCCTGGGGCAGGAAGCACAAAAATCCCTGGGCGGAGCGCAAAGCGGCGGAGCCGACGACGACTCCGACGTTCATCTGGAAGCTGCTGGGAGCCATCGATCCGGTGCTGGGACCCGATGGGTGTGTCTGGACGGACTCGACTCCTGAACGACCGTCGACTAAGTGGTTCTGCATCGGCACGCCCGCCCCTGACTCGCCCTCCCAGATCGTGGTCAAGGGCGGCCAGCGGCTCGCCGTCGGGACGCACTTGTGGGAGACGGGCTCGGTGCTGCGTCTGGACGATGGGAGCAAGGTAGTCGAGATTCCGCTGCATGCTCGCTTCCGCAAGGCGGTCTGGGACTTCGTCGATAAGGGCGAGCGAGAGGCGAAGCAGAACAAAGAAAAGTATCGCCAGCAGGTCTGCGAAGGCAAGGTGAGCATCCTGCACGGGACGGAAGACAACCCCGGAATCGCGTCCATGGTCGCTCTGGATGAATTCGGCGGACGAGCTGCGCTGATCGGGGAAGAGATCCTACGGTACCTCGATTGCAATCCGAATCCGTCCCTTGAAGATCAGGCGATGATGGCGCTCAATGTCCTTGGGGCCGCGCGTGCCACGGGTCCGCTGCGGGCCAGGCCCCCGCTGACTCGAAGATTCGGCGAGGCAGCAGACAACGAATCGGCTGCTGGGAAGTCCGGAAGCGGCGTGCCAGCTGGCGGAGGAGATAAGGCGCCAGGTGGATCTGGAGGTTCTGCTTCCGTTCCAGTGACGCTGCGGAGCAGAATAAAGGACAGTTCGTATGCGGTGCGGCTTGCAGAAGACATGTCCGAGCAAGCACAAAGAGATGTTGACAAATTGCTGCTGCAGTTTGCAAATGGCAACACCAGTCCAGGGATTGGCACGCGTAACCTCGGCAGGGGCTTCTACGAACTTAGAGGCAGCAATGCAGGTAGGGTCATCATCAAGCCAACATCCGGCGGCATGGCAGACATCGTCGGGAAGTTCCAGGGGCATGTCCGCGGCGACGCAGCGAACAGCGGTACCATCAACAAACTAATCGAAGACTACCTAGCGCTGGCCAAGTAGGATATCGAGGAGCGGCAAGCATGAACAAGCGTACCATCAGAGAACTTGGCGGCGAGATATGGTCTGAGGTTTTTGCGAGGAGGACTCATGGCCACCCCAAGCTGAAAAATCTTCCACAAGAGGCGGAGGATGAGATCATGGATTTGGTCATAGGTGTTCTGGCTCGCTACAAAGGGGCTGTCATTGAGGACGATGAGGATCTTCCTGTGACGCCGCTGCCGCCCTATGCTTCTGCTTGGGGAGGAGCAGGAGCCAACCCGGCGAAAGACTAGATCTGGCGAGGATTATCTAAAGCTGGCCAGGTAGGACCGTGAGGGAGAATCAACCATGAACAAGCGTACCATCAGAGAACTCGGAGGCGAAGTGTGGGCAGAGATCTCCACGAGAAGATCTCATGGACACATAAAGCTGAAGAATCTGCAGCAAGAGGCGCTCGACGAGATCATAGATCTGTTCATGGGGGTTTTGGCTCGCCACAAAGATACCGTCATTGAGGACGATGAGGGTCTTCCTGTGACGCCGCTTCCGCCCTATGGCTCTACTTAGGGAAGAGCAGGGCTTGACCCTGCGAAAGACTAGAGCTGGCCGCCAGAAGTGTCTTGAAGCAGCCGGACACCGTCGCGATGGTAGCATTCGTGCCGCGTAGGCCACGGTCGCAAACGAGCGGCATGCCAGCCCGCGCACAGCGGTGCCGCGAGCGGATGCCTACCTGGCCGCCTGGCAACAAGGAGCTGGAAAGTCTCTCTCGCGAGATGCAGGCGGATCGGCCCCCTTCACGATGAAGACCGAATCGTCGCTCCATAGGCGATATGACTTCGTCAGGCGCGCGGCGCGCGCAGCGCTCTCGCTAGCCACAGTGCGGCGCTGGCCCCCACCACCTCGATGGCTGCGACGAGGGGCTGGCTCGGCCCCGTGGCACCGTATTGCAGCACGCCCCAGGCTCGGGCGGCACCGGCCGGAAAGAAAACCAGGCCGAACATCATGAGGGCATACGGCGTACGCTGCGCGGCCCGTGCCGACCAGATTAGATAGAGCGCGATGCCGAGCTCGAGTCCCCCGTAAAAGGCGCGAATCTCTATGTAGGCATTGGGCCCGACATACTCGATCTGCACGAGCTGCCCGAGGAGCCTGGGTGCAAAGAGAAACGGCAGCGCGTACGCCAGAAGCACGATCGCGGAGGCGAGCAGAAACCCGCGCGCGAAACGGTCGAGCTTCGGCGATGCGGCAAGCGGCGCGGACTCGCGCATGGGCGCATGATCGGTTGGTTGTGTGGGGGTCATTCGCTTTTCCCTGCGTCGCTATTGTAGCGGCTTGGTCGCTCCCCTGGGAGCGCGAAAGATTTTTTCGTAAGATGGTTAGATGGCGGAAAGCGAGCGGCCGCAGATCGTGAGGGTCTCCTCGGCGCATGTGCTGAGTGAGTGGCGCGGGCATGTGCTCGGCATCTGGTCCGGCGTTC
>CALFYE010000394.1 GCA_937952145.1 uncultured Myxococcales bacterium | reverse complement strand
CAGCTGCACGCGGGCGGCAAATTCGCCAACACCGAGGAAGAAGGCTCCTACAAGGTCTCCGGCGGCCTGCACGGCGTCGGCGTGTCCGTCGTCAACGCGCTGTCCGACATTCTCGATCTCAAGATCTATCGCGGCGGCAAGAGCCATGAGATGCGCTTCAAGCTGGGCGACGCCGTGGCGCCCCCACCCCCTCAAATTATAAGGGGGGCCACGGGGACACCGGCGCGAGACTATCTTCAAATACCCTGGGGAAGCCCTAACCCGACCGCGGCCCCGCAGATGCCCCGCAGTCGCCCCAGACTGCGCTAGGAAGCGATGCCGCGGCGATGGTGATGCCGTGGCGCAGGGCACTGCACGACGCCTCCTAGCGCAATCCAGCGCCGCTCTGTAGCGGGCACCGGGCACCATACCTTTGCAAGTGTGCCCAGCAAAGACCCACAGACAGGAAAGCGACTCGGCGGCGCTGCTCAGACGCGGCTGAAGCGGAACCGCGGCGTCGCCATCGTCAAGGCGACGCCGCAGCCTGAAGTAGTCGCCGACTGCGCCGACTTCCCCATCCCCACACAACTACAAAACGTGCCGTCACCGCCGAGCCGCGGCGTCGCCGCAGTCGAGAGCTGGGCAGCTGGCCTAAACCTGCGGGCCGCGGTTGCTATGGAGACCTGCAGCGAAGAGGAAGCACCGCGCCTGGTCGCGGTCGTGGGAATCGTCCGCGAGCTGGGCAGGTTGAAGGACAAGGCCGCCCGCTGCGAGAAGGCGCTGCAGCTCCGGCGATTGCGACTGCAGGGAGACGACACCGTCGACCTGGCGTCGCCCCCCTATGATGACCCCGTGGCGATCGTTCTGTTCGCCTTCCTCAAGCTGTGCCAGCTCGCACACGACGCCGCGACCTCGCCAACGTGGCAGCCAGACGGCAGGCTCGCCGCCGTCAAGGCACTCGCCGGTGCTGGGTTCGTCCCTTGTAATGCAGAGCTCAAGGCTATCAGCGACGCTATCGAAGCGCAGGGGTAGGGCATGCCCCGGCTCAGCCTCGATGCCAAGCTAGACCGGCTCCTAGCCGAGTCCATCGACAGCACGCGCTATCGCGACTTCGCGATGCAGCTGCGCCGGCTGACGCTGTCGGGCAAGGCCCCCGAGGGTGCTTACCTCACCGACGACACCGGCAGACAGTGGATCGCCGGTGAAGTCGGCGACGACGGGGTGCAGCCGGTCGTCAGCGAGATTATAGGCGCGAGCACGACTGCCGAGGAAGGGATGGTGCTGCGCTGGGATGGCGGCGAGGTCACACTACGTACCGAAGTCATCGCCGCAGCCGGGGGGCAGTGGGACACGCTCAAGCGCGACTGGCGGCGAGACGGCAAGGGTGAGCGCGTGGCGGCGCTGCATCCTGTGCGAGTCGACCTCATGGAGAGCCAGCAAGAGGCCGCCCGGTGGTTCGCCAACCGCCTCAAGGCGTTCCGCGAGCAGCAGCCGCACCCGCACAAAGTCGGCGAGATGCTTAGTGACCGCCGGGCGGGAAAGTCATTCATCGGACTGCTGATGGTGATCATGCTCGCGATCGACTGCCCGATGATCGGCAGTCTGCCCGTCGTCGCGTGGCTGGTCTCCAAGTCGCACCCTGCCCGCGACGAGCTTGACCGCGTCATCAAGGCGATAGTCCGGAAAACGCAATTCTCTAATCGAGTCTACGATCTCATTGGTCCGTCTGCACCGCGCCGACAACCGCAGACGAGAGAGCGTTCCGCTTCAAAACCACTTACTCTCCTTGCGCCTGGACGAAGTTACAAGCGCCCGCGCAGCAGCACGGTATGAGGCCCACCGCTTGACCCCAAGCTGGCGCACAGGTGAGCCACTGAGCGCGGCGACGCATCGCTTCGACCTGCAGGTCGCTCGGCACCTGTGGCGCTGGGCGATCGAACGAGGCCACGCCCTCACGAATCCTTGGCAGGCCGTTGAACCGGCTGGAAGGGTGAACCGCGGCAAACTTGTGCTCCGGCCAGTTGAGGCCAAGGCGTTTGCTACAGCCGCCGAAGCTGCTGCAAGCGACGGAGACGTCGTCGCGCTGGCTGCGCTTCTCTGTCTCTCGCTCGGCCTGCGCGCAGGCGAGGCTCTCATTGTCACCCCGCGTGACGTGGACGGCGGGGAGATTTTCATTACCGGAACGAAGACTGCCTCTGCGCGGCGACGCCTCAAGCTCTCCCCTGTGCTCCAACAACTTCTGGCTCAAGCATGTCGCGGCAGGGGGCGTACCGAAAGGATCTGCACTGCGTCACGACAAGCTCTCTTCCGTGAGGTTACGCGCCTTTGTGAGCGTGCCTGTATTCCTGCCGTCGGCATTCATGCTTTGCGCGGCACTAATGCCAGCCTCGGCATCGAGTCTGGTGCTAGCCTAGAAGCTGTAGCCCGAGCGCTTGGCCATTCGTCGCCTCGCATCACTCGGGCGCACTACGTCAGCGACGAAGCGGCCGACGCTGCCCGACTGGCTACCTTTGAGGCGACCTTGAATCCTTCCTGAATCATTCCGAAGGCTAAAGGACCCTAAAATCACCGACGGGAATCTACTTCCGACCTCATCGCCGCCAATGTCCGGCAGGTAGGCTCACCGTCTGACGGCCCGACTTGATTCGTTCCCAAAACACGCTCTAAGGCTTGCGGTAGCGACAGCGCGAAACGCGGGAACGAATCAGGTCGGACCACTCGTCTCACTCGGAGACGGTTCCTCATCCAGCGCCGCCAACCAACAAGCCCCTACCCCAAGCGCCGACGCCAGCCTCCGCAACACCGACAGGCTGGGCTCGTGACGTCCCTGCTCCGCGTCGGCGATGGTCTGAGGTGCGACGTGCGCCAGCTTACCAAGTTCACGAACGGACAGACCGCGCGCTTGACGGGTGCTGCTGAGCCGGTGCCCGAGAGTGCTCACCAAGCCACCTAACCATAGTCACCAGCTCAAGCGCAGACTTGACTTGTAAGCACCTGACTTTTCAGGCACTTTCGCTGCTTGGAGGGCTACATGCAGCGATTGTCCGACGGAGATGGCAACCCTGAGCAGTTTGGCACCTGGCTACGAAAATGCCGCGAGGTATGCGGCCTCACACGAAAACAGCTCGCCGAGCTCGCAGACATGAGCCAACTCGGGCTCCGCGACGTCGAGCTCCTGCGATACTCGCCGATTTTCGCACAGCGCCGTCGCCTCGTCGCCGCACTAGCCTCCGTCGCCCCTGAGCTGGCAGCCACGGCTCCGACGGAGAAGTCATGAAGTGGTGGCTCCTCGTCTTTGTCGCGCTAGCGACGTTGGTGATGCTGCTGCCTGAGCCGCACAGCATCACGAGGCTGCCGTAGGATAGCGGGTTAAGCAGACTGCGCAGTGGTATGATGAGCTGCCCCTGTCCTCGTCGTCGTGGTGGCGACGGGGTGGGGGCGGCGATGAGGAGGAGGAAGTGATGGTTAAAGTTTTCAAAGATCAAAAGGAGGTGCCAGACTGCATAATTTACTCGGAGCGGACCAATGAGATCGTAGACTCGATTAGAGAATTGCGTTTTCCGGACTACCTTTATGGTCCAGTTGAAGGCACCTTAGCCCTTGAACCACATGCTAAGTTTCCGCCTATGGAAATTACGATTACCGCAACTGCATTGATGCCACCTGTACACTTGCGCTTTATCGGCAAATGGCCCTACCCTTTTAATACAGCGGGGCAGAAGGTATCGATAAGATTATCACGACCGTATTTCTTGCGCCCTCAAGAAGGGGGGTTTCATATGTCCTTTCCAAAACCCAAAAATGCGCCTAAGCTGCTAGGGTCACCATTCCCACCCCCAGAAGGAGCCTTCGATTACCTTGATAAAGCCTCCAATCATTTAGAACGCCTAGGGGTCGTAGACAGGACTGATGATGGGCTGAGCTTCAAAGGGCGCGCTTTTAATAAGTTGATAGAACAGGACCTTTTTGAAATAGGCTATTTCAAGATACCGAAAGCGTACGGTGCAGGTAACCCGCTGTGCGAGGAAAAATGACGCGGCACGTTGGCTAAACCGCAACGACGCGGAAGAAGTTTCCCTTGCGGTCATGGAAGAGTTTGAGCTGGTACTTCTTCCCGTCCCCAGCCTCGACGACGTCGTCTTCAAACTTGGCCAGGTACTTACCCATGCTGCGGCTGCCCTGGTCCTTGGACTCGAAGCCCGCCAAGCCCTCGGTGGTGAAGGCATCTTTGAAGAAGTTGAACGCATCTACGAACACGCCCTTGCCGCCAGCGTCCTTCACCAGCTTGGCGCACAAGTCGCCTTTCGTCATCGCCTTGCCTTCGCTAAGGACAAGCAGATGGTCGATGCAGTAGCCAAAGCCGGACCGCGCCGCGTCATCCTGGGGACGACCACGGGCTAGGAAGGGGTCGGGGAGACCACACCAAACCACCGCTTCGCGCACAAGCGACCACTGCTCGAAGCTCGCGAACGGGGGCAGTTCAACCGACCAGCCGCGGTTACGAGCTGCGAAGAAACCTGAAAGCAGCGTCAGCGCCGCCCACAGCAAGGCGGGACGTTCGCTCTGGCAGTATGCCTCAAGATCGGGGATGCTCACTTTACGGGCCGCCGGGTTCCCCGACTTGTCCTCGATGTTGATGCGCAGGGTACGCCGCGCCATGTCGCCGCTGGTCTTCAGCCCGTTGCCCGTCGCCCACCAGAGGCTGTCGACGAAGCCGGACTTCTCAACCTTGATTTGGTCGGACGTGCCGATCTTGCGCGTGGTCCACGAGCGGGTGGTGAGGTACCCCTCGTACGCCGTCGACGCCAGCACCACGCCGCGCTCGATGTTGTCGAGCACGACCACCGGAGCCCTGCCGGTGATGACTGCGCCGATGACGCGCTCGTTCTCGGCATCGTCCTTGCTGTAGCGCGTCTTCATGGCCGACGTGCCCTCGCTGATGATGCAGGCGGAGTCGGCGAGCTTGCCTTTGCCTGAGCTAGATGCGCCTGCATTTACGAGAAACATCGGGTAGTTGTCGGAGTAGCAGAAGCGCAACAGCCGCGTGTAGATCGACGACAACCAGACGCCACGGCTGAGGGCCTCTTCACCCGCCTTGAACGGAAAGTCGGCGATGACCTTCATAAGGAGCCCCTTGGCCTTAGCCAGCTCAGCGCGGCCTGGGTCTGGGCTGATCAGTGGGATGCGCTCCCCGCTCTTGGGCTGGTACAACACGCGGAGCGAGTGGTGGTAGCCTGGGGTCTGCAACAGCACGCCATCGCGATGGAAAACGGGTGTCGTCACGATGCCGCGCAGCTCGCGCACAGCCGGATAGCTCCCGATGGCGAGGATCTCGGCGATGGTGTCCTTACAAGGCGCACACTCCTTCATCACCGTGTCACCGTCGGCATCGTCGTCGGCTTCCCCCTTCTTCCGCTTCCTTTTCTCCAGCGTGAACCACGTCGAGACGTCCTGAATCTCGGGACGTAGGAACGCCACCGTGGTCACTCGCGTCTGGGGCAGGTGCTCGCCGTCCTCCTCAGTGACGTTGATCAGCTTGCCGCGGACCTTGAAGAACTTCGGGTGCTGAGCGATAGCCTGAGCGCCGAGGTCGCGCATCTGCTTGATACTGCCCGGCTGGAGCTGAATCATGATTTTGTCGACAGCGCTGATCACCGCAGGTGGCGACGGGGCGGGCGGCTCCATCGATGCCTCGGGGCATCCGGGGAAGTCGGGCGGCAGTTCTACAGCCTGCGTCGACTGCTCGGCGTCGGCGACAAGTGGCGGCCGATCGCTGACACCGCCGCCCCATCGCTTGCTGTCCGGCATCACCGACGAAGGGCAGCCGTGTTTGCGAGCCCAGCGAATGACGTCGGCTGCCGTCGCCTGGTCGCACTCACCGGGACGTCCGCTGCCCCGGTGGCAACACTCGAAGCCGCCGTCTTCGCCCTCGCTGCCGCCCTCGGTCCAAATCGTGACGCTGCTGGAGAAGTCATCCTCGATGCCCTTGGCGACGGCGCTCTCGTGGTTTTTGCGCCACGGGCACAGGACGCGACGCTTGCCAGGCTCGATCTCCTGGCTGTTGTCAACGAGCCCGAAGTAATTCAAACCCTTGTATGTGAGCGTCCCTGTACTCTCGCCCTCGGTGCCGCCATCGGATGCGCCGCTGACCTGGACAGGCGTTGACTCACCGCCTCCGTTGTCGGCTTCCTCGACGTCACCCTTGAGGATGTGCGGCGGCTCTATGTTGCCCGAGAACCCGGTGGCCTCCAGGAAGGCGTCCAAATCTAAGCACTTCCCGCCGCCGTCGTTCGGGAAAACCATCGCGCGCTCAAGACCGCCTGGCGGCCGATGCGGCACGAAGGCGACGCGGGCGATCGTCGCCGCCGTCGTGTCTCGTGTCTCGGGTCGGAGGCCGCCTAGGGTGAAAATCAAGCTGGCGACGTGGTCGTGGACTCCGCGCCACCAAGTCGCGGTCTGCCGTATCGTCGCCCCGACATGGGTGTCCGCGCCACGTACGGGCAGCATCTTCGGCTCAGCCAGCGGCAGGAATAGGTGCCACCGGGGGCCGCCGGTGCCGTACCTGGACGAGACCGACTCGGTCATGAGGAATGCCACCTGCAGCGCCTGCAGTTCGGCCCTGAGCTGTGCGCCGCTCTGCTTATCGTCGCTATCAATGAATATCCAGGTGAACCCGAGCAAGTCCTTATTCAGCTTGCTCCCCATCGCCTGGCCGTGCAGGTCGATTATCGCGCCCATCTCGCAGGGCAGGCGCTTCTTGCGCTCGTCGAAGTCGGTGAGCCCCCGTGCCGGCATTTCCTTGCCTCGACAGCTCATGCGGTACTTCAGCCAGTCGGCCATGGACTCGTCGAAGGGCGAGCCGAGGGGCGTCACACCCACCGGGTAGCGCATGCCGCGGATGCGGATCGACTCCAGCCGCTTCCACGGCGACGAGGTGTCTCTAAGTGCAGTGCGGATATCTTCAATTTGTGCTACATTGTGCATTGTCGTAGTCTCTCTGCCCCGCCGACGTTACAGCGCCGACGGGGCTTTTTTGCTTAAGGTATCGAGGCGACCTAGGCGACCTTCAGCTTTGCAGCCCGCGCTTCCTTGGCCCTGGCAGCAGCGTTCCGCGCCAGCGTCGCGGTGACGTGCAGCGACTGCTCAAGCTCTGCGGGCTCGTAGCTCCAGGTAGCTTTGCCCTCGACGACGAGGCCAGCTGCACCGCCGAGCTGCTCCTTCGAGAGTCGTCGCAGCATTGCTGCCATCTCCTGCTCTGCGGCGAGGTCGCTCGCGAGCCACTCGGCGCAGCGGGCCAGGGTGTCAGCCACGAGGTGCAGCCACTGCGAGCGCACACGGAGCCACTTGGCCCCCGTGTCCTTGTCGAGGTCGGAGAGATCCGGCACGGCTATCTCCTCGACGACGCCGTGGCTCTTAAGCCACGCCGCCCAGACGTCGGCGAGGAGCATCTGGCCTTCGGGATCGGCGTCTTCCAGGTCCACCTGCTCGAAGACCTCGCCCATGAGCACCGGGCCGTAGACTTCGACGTCGCCGCGCAAAATTGCCGCCCGCACAGGGTCTGCGCTCGGTCGGTTCGCGCACTGATCTAAATACCGGACCGCGGCGGCGACTTTGCCGTGTGCCCTCAGCCGCTGGTTGCAGAGGTCTCGCAGCGCGGCGGTGTGCTTCGGCGACGTCGCCGCAACGATGTCGGCGCGGATCTGCGCGTCAAGGCTGGCGGCGGCTTCGAGGGCTTCGAGGGTGGCGGACTTGGCGGAGCTAAACGTGTTCTTGGTCATTAAATGTACTACCTCTGATACCTGCGGCTGGCGATGGCCAGCACTCACTATCAAGCATCGTACCACAAGGTAGTGTGTAAGTCTATACTGATGTATAGGCAGCGATTTGCGCATAAGAATCAAGGACTTGTGCGCATATTGGCTTCGCTGCGGCATTCCGCCGCCGCAGCAGGTGTGAACTGGCGTTGACAGCGATCAACCCCGGCGACAGCGATCGGCGGAGCTCGCTGCGTGACGACGACAAAAGCGCATGTCACAGCCTAAATTGAGTCAATCCGCATAGTTACATAGCAGTGACGTTGTGACGTTGACCCCCCCCACCCCCCTCCCCCGTAGTATATTATATAGTAAATCAATAAAAAAAAGACCCCCATAGGGGGGGTTAACGTCACCAACGTCACAGGCATCTAAGTACAAGTAAAGATAGGCTTTTCGCTGTGACGATGAAGTGACGATGCCAGTCATTTCGGTCATCGCCTCCTCGCCGCCGCCACGTCACGCCCCCTTGACAGCGACGGCGCGGCGTGGTACTGTACATTAGTTCAGATATCGGACGGCGCGGCGATCGGGTGGCTGGGGCGTCGATAGGCGGGCAGCTTGGCGGCGGCATGGCGTCGTCGTGGCGTGACAGCGCGGCAGCCAAGTACGCAGACCGCGGCGTCTACGGCGTCAGCGTCGGCTACTACGATGGTGTACAGCAGAAGTTTGCTCCCAATTTCGTCGTCTCACACAAGCCATATACGGCGGAGCAACTGCGCGACCTCGTCCTGAAGGCAAGGCATTACGCAGTCGAGGACAGCGTGGACTTCCGCCTCTTCGTCGCTCTGCGCGTCAAGCCCGCCGCCACCCCCGCCACCGTCACCCGCTTCGCCGACGGCGTGAAGACCGTACCGCCCCCGCCTAGCCCGCCTCACCACCTCGCTACCTTACCCCAGAGCGGACTTCACATCCGCTCTGTGGAGCCCCACATGACCCCCAGCACCAGCACCGTCGAACCCGTCGTCGCCGCGACGAAGCCGAGACCCTATACCAAGCCCACAATGGGCGACCGCGTCATTGCCCTCCGCCAACTCACCGGCGAAGCACGTAGACGTGCCGAAGCTGCCTTCCTCAAGAAGTCCGAAGGCTTCGTCGCCCGTGCCCCGGCCGCCGTTGTTGAGCAGGAAAAACAGCGCGTCGCCGACTTCACGGCAACGCTCGAGCAACTCAAACCACAACTGGCCAAGCTCGGTCAGGCATAGAGAGACATATGGAAGACAAACGCGGCTTATTTGCCAAGATATTCATCGCCCTGATGATTTTTACCGCCCTGGTCTGGGTATGGACCGTGGCCTTCATCATCTCGTGGCCTTGGGAAAAGAACGCCGAGTGGAAGCCCGAGTTCCGTGTCGTCGCCGTAGAGAAAGAGGGACTCCTCGAACAAACCAATGTCGTCGAGCAGTACATCCAGGTTTTTGGCGTGGCCGCGTTTGCCGCCGCTGCGCCCGTAACCCTGGTGGTCAAAACCGAGTACGGCAATCCCCTGCCGGTTGAACCAGGCTGCCAGGTGGCCGTAGCGACCGATGTGTTCGCCCTGGCCGTGTACGAGCGCAATCACCGCCCTGGGTTTTTCCACCGGCCATTCTGCGGCAAAAAGATCGATCCCCTGGGCGTTTTTCCAATTTAGTTCGTTCATTATCAATTTTTTAGTCCGCTTGTTTTTTTACCTTTTCAACAAAAGTAAAAATAGTTGGAGTTTCGGCG
>CALFYE010000393.1 GCA_937952145.1 uncultured Myxococcales bacterium | reverse complement strand
GCCGCGGGTTCAAGTCCCGTCCACCCCGCCAACAGTGAAAAGCCTCTCTTCTCGATGAAGAGAGGCTTTTTGCTTTTGGGGGATCGGCGCTCAATCTGGGGGGTGGGGGGGCGGGGCTGTAACAAATGTGTAACAAGCTGCCGGACATTGACAGCGGTCAGGCGAGACCGGCTGCGGTACCCCCAAAAAGCAAAGGCCACCTTTCGGTGACCTTGCGCCCTGCCATCGAAACGACAGGGGGGGGCGATTCAGTTGCCGGCCAAGTAGCGAGCGGGGCGGGCCGGCGTCAAACGCTTCCTGCGGCTACCTCTCTGCGTAGGGGGATGACCTGGGCATCGGTCCCCGGGCCCCCTAGACCAAGCCCACCCCGCAGGGCCGCTGAGAAGGTGCGGCGGACGTGATGATCGTAGTAGCGCCGCGTCACTACCGGGGAGCTATGACCCACGGCGCTGCTGACTTCGTCCAGCGTGGCACCGCCGGCTAGGCTGCGGGTGACGAAGCTGTGCCGCGTGGCCTGATACCACGTCAGGGAGAGCGACAGCGACTTGGCGACGCGCTCCCAGCAGCCTTCGATGTATTCCTTGCGGTAGTGGCTGGCGCCTCGGTTGGCGCAGGGGAAGGCGAAGTCTTCAGGGCCGGCACCTTGCGCGCGACGCTGGGCCAGCCAGGGGCCAAGGAACGCGGGGGCATCATCTGGGGCGGGGGCCCACTTCACCTTGCCGATGCCGGCCTTGTCTTCTTTCAGCGGGCCGGCGTAGGAGAAGCGCACGCGAATCGCGCCTTCGGCCAGCCCATCCAGATCGGCCATGCGCAGGCCGGCGATCTCGCCTGTGCGCAGGCCGGAGCAGTTGCCCAGGTAGAACATCAGCCCGACGGGCTCAGGCAGGGCATGGATGATGCGCCGCACGATCGCGTCATCGGCAAGCCACGGCGTATCGCGCTTGTGGGGCTGCTGGGGACGCTTGCCTGTGGGGATCTGCTTCACGGGGTTGATCGTGGTGTGGCCTCGCTCGATGGCCCAGCTAAAGAAGCGGCTGAGCAGGTTCAAGCAGTGACGCATGGATGCAGGCGCTAGCTTGCCGTCTGCACGCAGGCGATCCAGCCAGCGCATAACGATGGGTTGGGTGATGTCCTTTAGCGCGCGGTCGCCGAATGCAGGCAACAGGTGCCGGCCCAGTCGGCTGCGATCGTCGGCTGCGTTGCGGTTCGTCAGTGAAGCAGCCCACGTTTCCATCAAGTCGCGGCAAGGGGGTTCCTTGTCTGGTGTTTCGATCCCAACCTTGCCAGCGGCGATGCGGGCCGCGATCTGGTGTGCGTACGCCTCGGCCTGCGCTTTGGTCTGCTGATGACAGGGACGCGATACCCAGCGACCGTCGCTATCACGAAAGCGAACGTACCACTGGGGCTCGTGTTTGCTGCCTCGGTTGTAGACGTGAGCCATGGCCTAGCTCAAAAGCGCAGCCCGGGCAGCCTGGCCCGAGTTCATAAAGCGGCAATCGACGACACCGTCAGAGAACCCTATCGACACCAGCGCGAACCACGGGGCAGCTCGACGTCGGGACCACTCGACAGCGACACGCAGAGCCCCAGCATCGCGACGCATCGCCAGCACCTTCCAGATCCGGCGCTGGCCGGTCGTGTAGTGCTGCAACGTGTCCATCGCTTGCCGCTCGCCTGGCTTGTCGATTTGAAGCAACGCGGCAATGCGTGGCGGACTCTTCCTCAGCGACGGGGGACGGCGACGAGAAGACGCACTTGTAGCAAGGGGACCAAAGCACATAGAGTGCCTCCGTTCGCGTCGGACGCTTACTTGGTAGGTTCGGGTCCGGCGCGGGCTGTGGGCTCGATCGTTTTGCCGACGGTCGAGCCTTTTTTCATTTCCGGGGCGACGTGGCCCCGTTACCTGTTGTTACCTTGAGTGCCAATTGATTGCAATATTCTAGCCTCATCAGCGGCGATATTTCCAACCAACTAGAGCGACGCTCGGACAGCGTGCTACCGAGAGCCGTGGTCCGTGGAAGAAAGAACCCGTTGCACTTTGGGCTGCCTCGCCGTCTGAAAAAAGCCCGAGATGCCGCAGGCTTGAGCTTTGACAGCGTCGCCCAACTAGCCGGCATGACGGATGGAAGTTCCGTCGCGCATCTGGAGCGCAAGGCTGGACACGTCCCCAGGCTGGATACCGTAGCCAAGGTTGCCGCAGCGCTTGGGATATCCCCCTCGTTTCTGGCATACGGGCTCGATGCGGCTCCTGTGAAAGCAGGGGCTGAAACCACGATCGGGATGCGACTGCGCACAGTACGTCAGGAACGCGGCTTGACCATGCGTGCTCTCGCACGGCTGGCGGGCCTGACAGACACGGCAGTGCGTAGCACAGAGAGCGGAACATCCGTCCCGACCGTTGCCACGGTGGAAGCCTTCGCGCATGCGCTGGCAGTGTCGCCGGCCTGGCTAGCGTTTGGCGTCGGGCCACAGGAGTTGCCAGCAAGGCGGCGGGCTGCATCCGCGCCAGAGCCAAGATAGACGCTCGCTTTCGAGCGCAGCGTCGCGCAGCACGCCGTTGGCCGGCCCCCCTTTAGAGGTACGGCGAATTTGCTGCGCGCGAGCCGATCTCGCTGTTTAGGAATGCGGCAAAAAATCCGGCTCGATTCGGACCGCATCAAGCGGGGCCCCGGGCCCCTATATGTCCCCCCGCGAGTTTTCGCGGTTGCCAAATCACGGCAATCAAGCCTTAACGCCACAAAAGATGGGGTATGGGGGTGTCGGGGCTGTTTCGCCAGTGTCCAGCGCGTCCGTTCACTGCTACGCACTGGGCCGAAAGGAGGGACAGTCGGGACAGTTGCGGGCGCAGCGTCGGGAAACACGCCGTTTTCGGTGTCCCAGCCCGGGGGACCGTGCGGGACAGTCGGGACAGTTGCACCGCGCGGGATGGCGAAGTGTCCCGACCGTCCCGGCCTGTCCCAAGCCACGGGACAGCATTTTTTCCAGCCACACCGACGGGACATCATGGAAGTGTACCGACTGTCCCGGCTTGGCTGGCTGGCGAAGCAGCGGGCCGCGCTTCCCAGGTCGCCACGGTCGCCGGATGCACTACCCAGAGTTCCGAATCGTGGCGCGATCCAGTCAGGCGCGCGATCTGGTGATGCGCAGCCAGCAGTTCCAGCGTGCGCCGCGTTACCTCAGCCGTGCCGTTGTGACTGATGAAGCGCTGCGCTTCGCGCGTGGTGAATCGCTGGCATCGGTTGTGAGCCAGCTGCGCCAGCAACTTGCGAGCGGCGCTGACTTCGCGGGGTTCTTGCATCAGCCCGAATGCGCGCAGAGCGTGCGCGATGAGGTACTCCCGCAGCCGTGCCGCTCGCTGAAAGACTGCCGCGGTCACTGGGATGCGCCACGGCTCGCGATCGTCGGAACGGCTCATCAGGTGATACAGCGCAGCCAGGCGCACGATCTTTCCGGTGAGCTTGTTCCCCCAGCCCGCCGCCCCGCACAGCGCCCCGCCCGGTCGTAGCTGCCGCTCGATGTCCGCGGCCAGCGCCTTGTAGGCTTCCAGAGCTTCGGCATCGAACACCAGATCGTGCGGCACTTCGGGCCGGTCGATGCGCAGCGCCCAGCCGATCCGATCGCTGTAGGCATCGCGCACCGACTCGGGAACCGTCGGCCCGATCGGCGACCGATAGCCCACAAAGCTGTGCGCCGGGACAGCGTAGACCATGCGAGCCAGCAAGCCCCGGTCCGCCAGATCGGCAGACTTGGCCAGCTTCCGCAGGGTCGCCGGCTGCGTCGTCACGACCATGACCAGCGCCGGCATGGCCACCGGCGGATACTCTCGCTCGCGATTGGCTCGCGTCACCGTGATGCGTTCGCCGTCGTAGCCTTTCAGGTACGCATCCAGGTTGGGAACCTTGTGATAGCGACCGACGATCAGATCGAAGATGCCGCCCCCCTCGGGGCTCATCAGGCAGGCATGGCCGCCCGTCTCGCTCATCAGCCGCGACAGCCCTTCGGCGGTGCAGTCGCCGGTGATGAAGTCGGCCCGCGGGGGCTTGCGCAGTTCATCCAGCTTGCGCCGCAGCGCGCGCACAGAATCGAGCGCAGACGATTCGCCGTCGTCGCAATCATGCACAGCCCTGCCCTTCTGAATGGCCATTCCAAGCTGTGCATCTAAGAGGCTGCGCTCTGCTTCATAGTCAGACCACAGCGGCGCAAGCTCAGCTTGCCGTTCCT
Source organism: uncultured Myxococcales bacterium (assembly GCA_937952145.1). GTDB lineage: Bacteria > Myxococcota_A > Polyangia > Palsa-1104 > JAEUJZ01 > JAEUJZ01. The sequence goes on along the minus strand of CALFYE010000393.1, from coordinate 94,107 downwards.
GCTGATAGAGCAGAAGCGGCGCTTCCATGGCTGCATACGTCGCAGACTTCCGCTCGCCCACATCGGCGGCGGCGACGGCGTAGACAGACAGCGGCTCGCGATACTCGCCAAAGGGCAACGCGCGCACCTTGCCGGCCCAGCACGCAGACATGACGCCTAGCGACACCATGCCCGCCAGATCGCGCGGAACCTGTACCGACGCAGCCACCGCGTCAACGAACTCGCCAACAGTCGGCGGCAGAGCATCATCAGGCCACGGGGGCACCGCAAGGGCATCCAGCGGCATCGGCGGCGCATCGTCCCCCGGCCATGCTGGCTGCCTATCCTTGACCTCTGCCCCCTGCGGCGATAGCGTGCCGCTTGTCTCTGTCGCAGTCGAAGGCGCCCACCCTGGCCGGTGGGCGTTTTCATTTTTGGGGGGCATGTTCCCCCCCTTCCCGTCGGCGCCGTGCGCGAGGATTAGACGCGAGCCACGCATCCAGATCGCCCCGTTTCCAGCGGCGCAGCTTGTGTTCTCCGACGGAAAAGCGATCAAGCTCAGGGTGGCGTGCGCGCAGCTTGCGGAACGCTTCCTCTTGGCCCTCGCAGCCGTAGACGTGACGCGCAGCTTGCGCTGCGTTGAGCCAACTATCCGCAGCCGCGGCGGCCAGTGCATCCAGCACACCGCGCTTGATGATTTCCTGGCGCATCCACTCCGCCATGTCGGGGGCTTGGAGGGCCAGCTTGACCTCGGATGCGATATCAAGCGCCATGGCGGGCCCCCTGACGTGCGGTCATCGGCTGAGCGGTCAGCCATTGATCCAGCGCCACCGCATCGAACACCAGACGCCGGCCTGCTTTGTTGCGTGGCAGATCGGGATGCCGGGCGAGGAACATCTTGAACGCGGGGACGTTCGGCGAGCCATCAGCACGCACGCGGCCACAGCGCACCGCAGCCTGTGCGGTAGTCAGCGTGACCGGGCTATGCAGCCGTTGCCAGTCGGCTAGCGTCCGCTCGCGATCGGTCTGGATGATCGCGCGCAGCTCATCGGGGAGAAGTGAAACAGGGGAACTTGGGGACGGGGTGTTGCTCGACATTGCTTACCTCTAGTGGCTGGTTGCGCATCCAGAGGTAAGGCTTCTTCGCTATCGCTGGCACAGTACACAATCGGTCAAAAAACGATGAGTTCTGTACCCCGCTAAGATCCGTGGTTTTGGGTCGGAATCGGGCCTCGATCTTTGAAGTGCCGGACGGCCTGCTTGATGTTGGCCTCCAGGGAAACGGCATCGCCGCCCCACAGGGATTTGGTCACCCCGCTTTCCCATAGGACCCGGGCCAGCTCGCCGTACCCCATGGGAGGCGATAGCGCCTGAGCCCACTGATGCGCCACAACCAAGGCCAGTCGCTCGGGTCGCCGGCCTACGGCAGCAGAGTGTCCCTGTACGACTCCGGCGAAATTGTGCCGCGTGACGTCCGCCATTTGCGAGGTCTGTATCAGAGAGACCGCGATAGCACGCACCCGACCCAGCCCCTCAGCTAGAGGGTCATACTTCTGCAAGTCCCCGTCTTCTGGTAGGAGGTTCTCGAACAGGCTCAACAAAAGCGCACGCTTCACGTGTTGCCACAGCATCTTGGCCATGAGTGCGTCAGGTTCCTGCAAGACCGTTCGCAGCGTTGCGACATGTCGGTCCAGAGCATGTTTGAAGTCTCCCCGGACTCGATCTAGGTCGGCGACGAATTCAAGCTTCTGAAAACCAGCCGCCTCCATCTCTAGCGCCAGGCTGTCGGCTGCGATGGCTGCCTGCTTGCACTTGGCCGCGTAGTCCCGCGCAGCGTCAGCACCCTGCGCTTCTTCGATGAGCTGACGAAACGAGATCGCCAGCGTGTGCGCACAGCGCCAGCAGCGACCTTTGGTCAGCCGCGGCCATTTCATCGCGTCCAGCATGAGAAGCAGCCAGCCGCATGTCTCATCGGCAATGCCAAGGCGTTGCCGTCTTGCTGGGGGAATCTCTACCCAGGTTTCTTGCGCGTACTGTTCACATTCTTGCCATCGTTGGCGCTCTTGCGGATCTGTAGCGGACCGCTTCCAGCGCAGAAAACAGGGCATGCAGATGGGTTCCCCCCCCCCGTGCTCTTGGTCTGCGTACAGGATGGGTGCGGACGGATTAGCAGGTGCCACGACGGGCGATTGGGTTGCCGACACACCCCGGACGCTACCACGAGGGCACGCAAGGCTACGCTCTCGATCGAGCAACCCCAGCAGCTACTGTGTATCCATCCACCGATGGAAGAAGCCTCGCGGACAGCCGTGTACTAGCGTAGAGGGAACCTTGCGTGCAGGTCGTCACGCCAATCGACCAGCCGAGGAATTAGCTCGGCGAATCGCCAATTCTTCGACGGGGGGACGAGGCGGGCCAAGATCACAGTGAGGGGATATCCTCCCTCGCAATCAGCGAGGATGGCTTCTAGGCCATCTTGTGTCTTGGCTTGTTGGCCTTTGCTGTTTCCCAAGTCCCACTCGTCTCCGTGCTTCCAGTAGTTCGCTGCATGGTTGACGATCGACGCCACGGTGTTGCCGCAGGGATGGACGGGGCCGCAGTCAAGCGCCGTTCCCTTGCCGACTTTTAGCCAACCTGCCGTCGCTACCATGTATTGCTGGCAGGCTACAAAACCAAGGCCACAGAACCCCTCTGCTGTGTCGCCGTACCAGTCAGCGTCCGCACCCGCTTGGATTTTCCGCTCTATCGCATCAAGTCTCTCGTCGAGAACAGATGCGATTTCCTGCAACACATCAAGGTCGAAATCGATCGAGGGTTTACCGTTTGCGATCAGGAACACGGGCCCACCGTGTCTTTCGGCGCGAGGCGCGTCAAGGCTTCTTTCCGAGGCTGACGCTCACTTTCTGCGGTCGGTGAGGGAGGCTCGGAAGCTGCGGAATTTTTCTAGGCTGCCTTCGTTGCGGGACCAGCGCTCGACTTGGGGCCAGTCGATTGGATGATGCGCGGCGACTAGGGCGGCTTGCCTTCGGGCTTGTGGATCGTTCCAGTGATAGAAAGCCGCGAGTCGATCCATCACGCACTGCGTCGGCGTCAGCAGCTTGAGCACCCCGTTTGGTAGCTTTTGCTCGGCGACTTCATGGATCGGCTCGTTGCCGATGGCCAGCGGCGGGGCGGGAAACTCGATGAAGAGGTCGGTGTCGGGATGGACGAAGTAGCGTCCCTTGTCGGGCCTAAAGCCGATGGCGGCCATCGCCAAAACCAGATCCCGTTGCCGCGCGGTGCAGATGAAGTCGAGATCGTCGGAGCGATACTCATTCTCGGAGTAGATCGAAACGACGGCGCCGCCGGTCAAGACCGCCTCGATGCCCTGGTCGGCAAGGTGCTGGCACACCAGCGCCGCAAGCTCAGCGACAGACATATCTCTGCGGATCGGAGTCAGGGTCAAAGCGGCTTTCCGGCCCGTCGGGGGCGCGTGCGGCGCTCATAGTACTTTTTGCGGTCGGCGGCGGGCATGTATTCCATCGCGCGCTCGAACAGTCGGCGCAGCTCAGGCAGGAAGGGATAGCGAGGGTTGAACTGGTAGAGCCGCAGGCGCCCGCGCAGCCGACTGGACAAGACGCCCGCCTCTTCTAGCTGCCTGAGCTGCTTTTGGATGGCGCTGAGCGAGATGCCGAAGTTGGCGGCGATCTCGCTGGCGTAGCCGTCGTCGTAGGCGTGAATGAACAGCAGAATGCGGGCGGCGCTTTCGCCGAAGAGTCGGTCAAGCATCGTCGGGACCGCCTCTCAATCTACCACTAAAGGCGGTGATATCACCGCTAAAGGTGTCGTGTTCACCACCAATAGCGGTGAATGGGCATCTCGTCCGCGGTTTCCGTCGGTGGTTCGTGTAACAAATATGTAACAAGCTGCCGTACTTTAGGGTCCGGCGGATGCGGACGGCTTGCGGGCTGCTGGTCGATTTTCCGTCGGAGATTGCGTGAAGGGGTCCGGTAGGGGCGGACGCAAAAGGACGTTCCGTCGAACTGTCACGCCGGAGGCCGCGGGTTCAAGTCCCGTCCACCCCGCCAACAGTGAAAAGCCTCTCTTCTCGACGAAGAGAGGCTTTTTGCTTTTGGGGGAATCGCTGCTCAATCCGGGGCCCGCAACCGGGGGCTCTGTCACCTATTTGTCACCCGTTGCCGGGCTTTCGCAGCACAGGGTGCAGACGGCCCGCATAACGAGTGCTTTCGGTCGGACCTTCGCGTGGTGTTACAGTGGAACCGCCGAAGCGGCGAGGAGTGTTGATGCCTTCCAATCTCAATTTCCCCATGATGGCCCGGCCTGCCGATGGTGGCTCATCGGGAAACGGATCGCAGCCATCGCAAGCCTATCCTGTACCGCCCGGCTGGCGTATCGCCGACGCAGCAGAGAGCGAAGCGCGCCTTGCTACTCTGCTGGATCAAGGCGAGCGCGATATCGAAGCGGGGCGCACGACCGACAGTGCGGAAGTGCAGCGTCGCATGCGCGAGCGAATCCAGGCCCGAAGGTCCATCGAACCGACGCGATGAAATCCCGCTTCACCGATGCGGCGCAAGCCTCATACAGCGCCGTCATCGACTACCTGCTGGACCACAACCCTTTCACCGCTGAACACTTCGTCGCTGACGTAGATGCCGCCTTGGATCGCCTGAAGCGATTTCCTGCGATGGGTGTTGTGGTTCGCGAGTCGCCCACTGGGCCAATCCGTCAGTTCCTGGTGTTGCCCTACCGCTTTTTCTATCGGATCGATGGAGACACGGTTTTGATCGTGGCGGTCTGGCACGGAGCCCAGCAGGTCGAATTACTGGCCGCAGGCTAGCCAGTGCCGACGGGACGTCGCTGCGGAATCACCTGCGCTTCGCTGCTGCTGCCGAGCCCTAGACCGCTGCGCAGCGTTGGGGAAAAGCTGCGTCGGACGTGATGATCGTAGTAGCGCCGCGTCACCACGGGGGAGCTATGGCCGACGGCGCTGCTTACCTCATCCAGCGTCACCCCTGCCGCAAGGTTGCGCGTCACAAAGCTGTGCCGCGTCGCCTGATACCACATCAGGGAGAGGCCCAGCTTTTCGGCGACGCGTTCACAGCAGCCTTCGATGTACTCCTTGCGGTAGTGGCTCCCGCCGCGGCTGACGCAGGGGAACACGAAGTCTTCGGGGCCGGAGCCTTGCCCGCGACGCTGGGCCAGTCAATCACCCAGGAACGCCGCGGCATCATCGGGGGCCGGCCAGCTTGTCATGGGCCCGCATGTGACCGATCGGTCATCTGACCGTGGAGAAGGGGCCAAGACACCAGCTTTCATGCCAGATTTCCGTCAGAGCTTTCTTCTAGATCTGGAGTCCGCTTGCTCTGCGCGCCTGGGATTCGGTATCGCTTCGGGATGCGGCGAGTCTTGCTCTGGGTGTCGATTCTGGGGTTTCTGGTGGGGTGTCGGCATCAGCCGGAGTGGCGGCGGCGGGCGGATGCGCTGCTCGCGGATTCGCGCTTTCCGCGTCCCGGTAACGATGCGGCGCGTTGCCTGACGGATGCGCTGCTGGCCGAGGGTCTGCGGGCGGCGGTGGGCAGCGTTGGCTTTGCTGAGGTCGCGGACTTTGGGCCGCTTTACGGAGCGGGCTGTAGTGCGCAGCCCTCGCCCGCGTGCGCAAGCCTGCGGGGCCGAACGGGACAGGCGCACTTTCCGCAGATCGATCTGTCGGTCATCGCCTTCAATCGGCCGGGCTGCCCGCAGCCGGTGGTCAAGGCGACGGTGGTGTTTGATCGTCAGCACCCGACGGGGTTTGTTGCAGTCCACGACCCGCAGAGCCTGGCCATCACCAACATCCGCTTCCGCCGCTGGGACGAGGCACGCTGGAACGGTGGACGCTGGCGACTGCAGGGCGACGGCGAGCGGGCGCAGGCCGAAATCGTCGCTGGCACCGAGAAGTCCTGGGAGGCGCCTTATTCCGTCGAGGACGAGCTGGGCACGATGCCGCTGAGCAGCGACGGCATAGCCCACATCGACTTCATGTCACCCTGGCCGGCCAGCGTCTTTAAGCTGATGGTGGCCACCTACCTGCTGCGGCTGTTGGATCATGGTCAGACGGGGGACGGCCAGCCGCTTAGCCGGTCTACGCCCATCGCGCTGCCCGGCGCGGATCTGGTCACATCCTGCCCGCCCCAGCCGCAGACGCTGTCGCTGCAACAAGCGCTTGAGACCATGCTGCAGTGGAGCAGCAACTGCGCCACGGCGGGGCTTGTGCGGTACCTGCACGCGCACGGCGAGATCGTACAGAGCCCGGAGGTCGATGCCCGCGGCTTTCCGCGCGCTGCAGCGACGAAAAATGGCCTCAATGACCTGCTGGCAGGGCTGGGTCTGCCGACGCTGCAGATGAATCGCACAATCGCGCTGAGCGGCCGCTGGGGCAATGGCGATGACAACTACGACCGGGCAACGGCGTCGGTGGCTAACACGCACATGACCTCGTGGGACACGGCGCGGCTGCTGTGGCTCGTGGATGATCTGCCCCCCGCGCTGCAGCCTCGCTGGGAGGTCGCACCCGGGCAGTCGTTGCCGAGAAGCCCGATCAGTGACGCCGGCAAGGCGCTGTTTCGCGATCTGTTGCGCGATGTCTATCCCGCCTTCGGCTTGGTGAGCAACCGCAGCTGTCCGGGTCCGTCCCTGCCCGCCGATGCGGGACCGCCGCCCGCGCCCGGCATTCCCGCTCGCCTGTCGGCCAAGTGGCTAGATGGCCATCGGCTGCACAGCCCGGGAGGGGACCATCCTTACCCGCGCGTCGTCGACGCCGCGCATCCGCAAACCGATTCTTCACCGTTCGCGGGCGACCTGTCGCGCTGCCAGGCCCAGGCCGAAGTCGAATACCTGAGCAAGGCTGGACTGACCAATGTCGCGGGCAGCAGCGTTGGGATCGTGCGCGGCCTGCGCGATCGTCGACCGGGCTTTGCGCGCCACTACATCGTCAGCTTCTTTTCGACGCTGGGCACGCGCTACACCGATGCCGAGCGCCTGCCGACGCTTGCGCAGCCCCGCGATCCGCTCAGCCCACCGCCGATCGCAACGACGCAGACGGTGCCTCAGCTGGGCGCAACCTTAGATGCCTGGCTGGCCCTGTGGCTGGAAACGCCCTAGCTCACACGGCGCGCGCCAGCGTCAGTGCCGTGACCTGGCGGGCTCCGGCCCGGTGCAGAGCATGCGCGCAGGCTGACAGCGTCGCTCCCGTCGTCACCACGTCGTCGATGAGCAGCACCCGCTTTCCCGTAAGCTGCCTCGGCTGCGGGGCGAAGAAGGCGTCGCGCGTACGACGCACGCGCTCCTGCTGGCTGGCGTGTCGGGTCGGGGGATCGGGGCGATGGCGCTGCAAAAGCTGAGGCTGCAGCGATGGACGCAGAGCCGCAGGCAGGGCGGCAAGGCCAGCCTGCGCCAAGAGATGCGCCTGGTTGTAGCCGCGCTCGCGCAGCCGAAGTGGATGCAGCGGGACCGGCACGACGACGTCACAGCCGGCCAGCCGCAGCTCAAAGAGCGGCAGCCAGAGCCGGGCCAGCGGCTCCGCCAGATCATCGCGAGCCTGCCACTTGAGGGCAATGATCGCCTCGGCCAAGGCTCCACCGTACTCGAAGGGCGCACGCACCGACGACAGCTCTGCCGGCCAGGCGGCGCAGTGACGGCAGCGACGCACCTCGTTCCTCGCCTCCGCTGACGCCTCTAACGGCATCGCGCAGCGACGACAAGCGTGGTCCGGCTGCACCGGCTGCAGGGTCGCCGCGCAGGCCGCACAGAAGGGCAGGCCCGGCGCCAGCTTGGGCCCCTCACAGGCCGCGCAGCGACGCGGAAACAGCAGATCCAAGACCGCCTCGCGCGACCGCGGCCACAGCCGGCAGAGCGCGCGATGGGCAGACCGGGCACACGACGAAAACCGAAAAAGGCGAGTGTTCACGCCGACTTATCGGCGACCCCGCGGCAGCAGTTGCCTAGCTTGGTGCACAGCGCGTGCGTCGAGGGCCCCAGGCGGGAGGCGGCGTGATAAAACCGCGGGCCTATGCTGGCCTGGCTGCGCGTGACTTGCGTCTTAGCTCGACGAGAGCTGCTCTCGTACCTGCTCTCGCCGGTCACGTACATCCTGTGGGCGCTGTTTCTGCTGTCGCAGGGCTATTCGTTCTGGCTGCTACTCGATAGCTTGAACAGCCGGCAAGCCAGCGTCAGCACGATCTTGTCGTCGCTGTTTGGCGGCACCTTCCTGTACTGGTTCTTTCTGCTTTTTCTGATCGCCGTTTTGACCATGCGCCTGTTTGCCGCCCCCGGCGAAGGCCCCGAGCGACGCTCAGCCCGCGAGCTGTTGCTCAGCGTCGGTGCGCCCGAGGGGGCGATCGTCCTGGGCAAGCACCTGGGGGCCAGCCTGCTCTATGCCCTGCTGTGGGCCCCGACGGGGCTGCCGCTCCTGTGGCTGCTGCGCGAGGGCGGCGAGGCAGCGTGGATCCTGCCTAGCTCGGCGCTGTGCGGCTATCTCGGCGTCTTCCTCACCGGGCAGAGCGCGCTCGCCTTTGGTCTTCTGGCCTCGGTCATCGCACCGACGCAGCTCATCGCCGCCACCCTGACCTTTGTGCTGCTTAGCCTGCTTTTGCTATCGGTCCTGGTCGTCGATGCCTACAGCGTCGATCCCTGGCTGCGGGGTGTGCTGTCGTACGCCCATCAGTTTCGCCACATGGACGAGCTAGCCCGCGGCATCGTCGACAGCCGACGCCTGCTCTACCACGGCAGCCTGACCGCGCTGTGCTTGCTGGTCGCGACGATCCTTCTGCGGCTGCGACCCGGCGACCGACGGGGGCGGGTTTCTGCGCTGCTGTCGTCGCTGCTTCTGCTGTGCAGCTACGTCGGCCTCAACGTTCTGGGCAGTCAGCATCCGCTGCGCGCCGATCTCAGTCAGAGCCGCGAGCACGCCCTATCGCCCGAGCTCCTCTTCACGCTGCAGACCCTGCCGCGGCCAGTGCGGCTGACCGTGCTCAGCGGCGACAGCGAGGGCCTGGCCCGTGATGAGTTAGAGCAGCGCCTGCACGAGACCCTGGTGCGCGCCGAACAAGCCGCGCCGACCCGCATCAGCGTGCGCTATCTCGATCTCGACCGACAGCGCGAGGAAGTCCGCCTGCTCGCCGAGCGTCATCACCTCGATCGCGACGAGCTGCGCCTGGGCCTGCTCCTCGTCGAGAGCGGCCTCCCCGGGCACGAGCGCCACCTGGCCATCCCCCGCGATCGCCTGGGCGAGCTTCGGCGCGACGAGGGCGCTGCCGAGCCGCAGCTTGTGCGCTATCTCGGCGAAGCGGCGCTGCATCAGGCCCTGCTCGCCGTCGTCAGTCAGCGCACCCCCAGCCTGTGCTTCACCCGCGGCCACGGCGAGTCCGAGCACGACAGCCTCACCGGCTCAGGCGGCAGCGAGCTATCGCTGTTTCTGAGTCGCGAGGGCTTCGCGAGCCGCGCCCTGCCCACCCTGTCTGATCTGTTGCCCGCGACCTGCGATGTCGTCGTCGTCGCCGGCCCCGAGCGGCCCTTCCTGGAAGTCGAACGCGATGCGCTTTCCCGTTACCTGGATGCCGGCGGGCGCCTGCTTTTGCTCAGCGGCGCGCTGATCGATCGCGAGCTTGCGCACTTCCTACCGACCGGCCTCGAAGATCTGCTGCGGGCACGCGGCCTGCGCCTCGGGCAGGCGGTGGTCTTCGATCCGCCGCAGCGCCTCGGCGATAGCCTGGCCTTCGTCGTCGAGTCCGGCTATGCCCCGCACGCCATCACCCGGCCCCTGCTGGCGCGCCGCACGCTGTGGCCGCTTGCGCGACCGATTTATGCCGAACCCAGTCCGCTCCCCGGCTGGCGAGCCCAGACGCTGATCACCACCAGCGAGGCCGGCCGCGCCGAGACCGATCTCTCCCTGCTGCGTAGCGTCCGCGCCCCCGACTCGACCGACCCGTCGCCGACCCCGCCCGCGCTGACCTCGCCACCCGCTGCGCAGCCGATCGCTGCCATCGCCGAAGCCGGCAGCCCGGCGCCGCTTTCGCGCATCGTCGTCCTCGGCTCGGCGCAGCTTGCGTGGAACGACACCCTGGTGCTGTACAACCGCGATCTCGTGCTCGCCGCGGTGGCCTGGCTGGCCGATCTTCCGACGACAAACCGCATTGCGCCCAAGCAGCCCGGCCAGGTGCGGCTGGTGCTGACGGCGGCGCAGCTGAAGCGCTTGTTTGTCCTGTGGGTCGTCTGCCTGCCGCTTCTGATCCTGGCCCTGGGGCTGGGCGTGCGCTGGCTGCGGCAGGAGCCGTGACGTCGATGTCGTCGCCATCTGTGTATTTTCCCGAGGCCGGTCCCGACCCCGTCCGAAGAGATGCGTATCGAACCCTGCTCGTCGCCACCGGGCTGCTGTTCCTGACGCTGACTCCCCACTCCGGCGCGCTGGGCCTGGCGTCGGCGCCGCTGTTTCTGCTGTGCCTGCATCGCTTCCTTCGCTTGGCCCGCAGCCTGACCGCACCGACATCTCCCGCTCAGATCCCCGACGACACCGACCCCAGCGACGACAGCCGCCGCCTTTTGCGCGGGCTGGGACTTGTTCTTGTCGCCTGTCAGCTTGTGCGCGAGGCCGGTGATGCCCTGCTGCCCACCACCTCGCCGTATGTGCATCGGCTGTGGGCGCTAGCGCTGGGCCTGGTCCTGCTGTGCGCCACCCGCCCCGCTGGTCGCAACGCGTCGCGCAGGCCGGCTCGATCGTTCCTGAGTCCGGGGCTGTGGCTGGGCCTGTCCCTTGCCGCGACCGCCCTGTGCTTCGCCTATCTTCTGCGCCACGCGCCGAGCCCGCGCATCGATGTGTTTGGGCTGCAGCAGCGCGGTGCCGAGCTTCTGCTGTCCGGCCAGAACCCCTACTCCGCGCTCTACCCCAACCCCTACGATCCCGTCGAGACTACGCAGTTTTTCGGGCACTGGGTGCCGGCCCTTGATCATTATCCTTACCCGCCGCTCTCCCTCGCCTTATCGACGCTGTCCTTCCGGCTGCTGGGCGATGTCCGTTGGCTCTTTCTGCTTGCGCACCTGCTGGTTGCCGGCGTGCTGTATCGCCTCGGCCAGCGACGGAGCGACGCCGGTAAGACCTGGGATCGCGGCCTGGCCCTGGCCTGCCTGCACCTGCTTCACCCGCGCGGCTTTTTAGTCATCGAGCAGTCGTGGACCGAGCCCCTCCTCGCCGCCGCGATCGCCCTGTGGGTAGGCCAGCGCGTCGGCCGCGTCCCGTCGGCCCATGCGTCCCCAACGACGACCGAGCCCGCCGCCCCCTCGTTCCGATGGCTGGCCGATGCGCTGCTGTTTGGTGTCGCGCTGGCCTGCAAGCAGTACGCGCTGCTCCTGCTGTTGCCGCTGTGCATCCCGTCGCGGCACGCCCACTTCACGCCCGGCTGGTCGCGGCCGCAGCGGCTGCGCTGGCTGCTCGTCTGCCTACTTCCGCTCGTCGCCAGCTACCTGCCGTTTGCGCTCGCCGCCCCCGCCGACTTTGTCGAAGACGTCGTGCTGTTTCAGCTTCGCCAGCCCTTCCGCGCCGAGGCGCTATCGCTGCCCGCGCTGCTCTACGCCCTGTCCGATCTCAAGCTGCCGGGAGCCACCGCCGCCCTCGGCCTGGCCCTGCCTCTGTGGTACTTCGCCCGTCGCAAGCCAGGGTCGCTGCCGTCGGGAACCGGTGGCTTTCTGCTCTTGGCTAGCCTGCTTTACTTGGGATTTTTCGCGACGGCCAAGCAGGCCTTCTGCAACTACTACTACCTGCTCGGCGTACTGCTGCTCCTGACGCTGGCTCAGCTTCGCGAGGCGTCGGCCAAACCGCCCGCGTCGGCTCCGGCGGCTCAGGGATCGTGATGGCGAAGCGGCTCTCGGCGCGTCACGTTGACCTCGCTGACGACGGCGAGGCGTGCCTTGCCGACCCGGAACCCGACGCGAAAGGCGAAGCGGTCGCAGTAGACGTAATAGACCGGCACCGCGGCAAAGCCCACCGTCGCTGAGACCCGGGCGCCGGGAGCGATCTCGACCTCGCGAGCGCTCTCCCGCATCTTCCCGTCGTCGAGCAGGATGCCGCCGAAGGCCGGGTGCGAAGCGACCTTCTGCGGCGCGTGCTCGCAGTCTTTGATGCCCTGCAGGAATTCGATGTCGCTCACCGTCACGCGCTGCGCCGTGCGCCCGCGGTTTTCAAACACCACGCTGATGTGCCCGACCTGCGCCGGGGCTCCGCCGTGCGAGTGCGTCGCGTGACCGCTAAGCCCGCGAATCGTGAATTCGCCGCCGGGCAGCGTCGCGCTCGTCGTCGCATCGACCCAGCCATAGCCCGGCCGCAGCCCAGCGACCCAGAACAGGACCGCCGCCAGCGCCAAGAGCCCTGAGAGTCGCCACACCACCCGTCGCTTGACCATAGAAGACAGCGTACCCCGACCGCCACCCTTAGCGCTCGTCGGGGTGCAGGGGCTCTTCGCGCGTGACGTTGACCTCGCTGACGACGCCGATGCGCGCCTTGCCGACCTGGAAAATGACGCGGAAGGCGAAGCGGTCGCAGTAGGTGTAATAGACCGGCACCGCGACGAAGCCGACCGTCGCTGTGACCGTGGCGCCGGGGGCGATCTCGACCTGGCGAGCGCTCTCGCGCATCTTGCCGTCGTCAAGCAGGATGCCGCCGGGGCGCGGATGCGAGGCAACCTTCTGCGGCGCGTGCTCGCAGTCGTGGCTGCCCCGCAGAAACTCGATGTCGCTCACCGCCACGCGCTGCGCCGTGCGCCCGCGATTTTCAAACACCACGCGGACGTGCCCAACCTGCGCCGAGGCTCCGCCGTGCGTGTGGAAGGCGTGCCCGCTGAGCCCGCGAATCGTGAACTCGCCGCCGGGCAGCGTCGCGCTGTTCGTCGCATCGACCCAGCCATAGCCCGGCCGCAGCCCAGCGATCGAAAACAGCAGCGCCGCCAGCACCGGCAGCGCCGAGAGCCCGGAGAGTCGCCACACCACCCGTCGCATGACCATGGCAGCTAGCGTACCCGGACCCCTAGCGCCGCAGCCAATCCAGCCCCGACAGCGACGGAGGCAGCCCGGCCACCTGGTCGGCAGCGTCCACATCATCCACCGGACGCAGCAGCGCCAGCAGCCGATGCGCCACATCGCGATCCGCCATCGCTGCTGTGATCGCCGCGCGACGCTGCGCCAGCGAAGCCCGCGGCAGCACCTGGGCAATAAAGCGGCGAGCATCCCGCCGCCGCACCGCGAACTCGGTCAGCGCCGTCGCCACCACTCCCCGCAGGCCCCGCGCCGCGACGCCGTCGAGGCACAGATACAGCCCCTCTTCCCCCGGCAGAGGCAGCGACAGCGCATCGCACAGGCGCCGCAGCATGCGCGGATCCGGCTTGCGAGTGCGGCCGCGTTCGAGGTTGCGGATCGCCGCGCTGCCGATGCCGACCTGCTCCGCCAGCGCCGCGCGCGAAATGCCCAGCGCCTCGCGCCGCCGACGCAGCACCATCGAACCCCACAGCACCGCGTGCTGGTCGATTAGACGACCGGGCAGACGATCGGGCAGACGATCAGGCATCGACATTCTCCGCAACCCAAGCAGGCATAAAAAGATCCTCGCGACAGCGCGCAGACCCACCCCCACCCCTGGCTAGACAGCGACAGGACGAGCGTGGCAAGGTCCGCGGGTTTCCGGCGATCGGGCAGACGATCGCTCAATGGTTCGTAGACATATTGTCCATTTATCGGAGAGTCAACGAAAAAATGAAGATCAGCGGGAGGCAGGTAGCAGCGGCGCGCGCCCTGCTGGGCTGGAGCCAGGACCGACTCGCCGAGGCTGCCGACCTGTCTAGGCAGGCCCTCCTGCGCTGGGAAAACGGCCAGACCGAGCCCCGCGAAGCGACGCTGCAGCGCGTCGTGCAGGTGCTAGGCGCCGCCGGCATCGAATTCACCAACGGCAACCACCCCGGCCTGCGCCTGAAGATCCCCCCCGCCGAACCCAACCACCCTGCCGACTAGCGCGCAGCCTCCTCAGACAGCGCGGCCAGCAAAAGCCGAAGCTCGACGGCGTCGAGATATTCAAGGTCGGGATCGTCGGCAAGCTGCGGGCGGCGGTCACCGTGCAGGATCGCGAGCAGGGCGGTGATGATCGCGCGGATGAAGGGGGGATGCTCCGGCTTGCGCAGGGCTTCAAGCTGTGCGGCGATTTGCGCGCCGGCCCCCTGCTGCACGGCCTGCAGTGTGGCGGCAAACCAGGCGAAGCGGTTGCTTTGGCTGTCCCCACCATCCTGGCGATAGCTCAGGTACGCCGCCTGCGCCCGGGCTCGGGCGGCCTGGGCGGCCTCGGGCTGCCCGGTGGCGATCTCTAGGTTCGACAGCAGAGCCCAGGTCTTCCACGGCTGTGCGGCGTGCCCGAAGGGCCTATCACACTCCACGGCGCGCTCCAGCGCGCGACGGGCCTCGGCGTATCGCTTCAGCGCGATCAGCGTGGACGCCAGGTTGCTCTGCGAGCGGCCTTCGCCGGCCAGATCCCCAAGTCGCTGACAAATCGTCGCCGCCTGCTGGTACAGGGCCACGGCGTCCTCGGGGCGGCGCATCGCGTCGTACAGGTTTCCCAGCTGACCCAGGCTGCTGGCTTGGCCAGCCAGATCGCCTTCGCGAACCCGAATCGCCAGGGACTCGCGATACGCGGACTCGGCACGGTCCAGCTGACCGGCCTCTTCGTAGCACCTGGCGATCTGGTGCCACACGACGGCGACGCTGCGGGGTTCGCCTAGCTGCGTAAAGATCTCGCGGACTTCCTGATACAGGGCCAGGGCTTCGGGGTATCGCTTCTGCTGCAGGCGAGTCGTGGCTAGCTGACCTTTGCCAACGGCCACACTGCGCCGTCGCCCTTGGGCCTCTGCCTGCTCGATCGCGGCCAGATAGGCCTCTGCCGCTGCGTCGTAGCGACCCAAGGCGCGCAAGCAGTCGCCGGACTCGGTCAGGCACGTGGAGGCCATCTGGTCAGCGTCAGAGCTGCCCGCTTCGGCTAGCCGCAGAAACCGGGCGCGAGCTTCGCCCAGGGGCTGCAGGGCCGCCTGCGGCTGACCGCCCATCTCAAGGACCCGACCGAGGCGGAGAAGTGCCAGCGCCAGGTCATAGGCGGCTTCGGGATAGACGCTGGGGGCGGTGGCCTGGCACTGCTGCACGATGTGCTGGGCTGCAGCCAGCGCGCTGCGCAGGTCGCCGCGCTCCAGCAGGCGATCGACGGTGGCGCTCTCGCTGACAAATCGGCTGTGCGACCAGCCTGTGCCTAGCTGCTGCTGGGCGTGCTGGCGCATCGCGATCACCCGCCCCAGGGCCTGCGGCAGGCCCAGGTTCGCGAGCAGGCGCTCGACGGAGTCGGCCAGATCCACGACCTGATCGGCAGGGGCGTGCTGGCTGTGCCAGGTCAGCATGGTCAGCAGGTTGGCTAGCTCGTGCCGCGTAAGCTGGCTGGCCAGCTGGGCATTCTGGAATAGCTGCTGATAGAGGAACCCGGTGTACTCGGCCATGGCTTCCGCGAAGCGTGTGCGCAGCTCGGCGACTTGCGCGGGGGGAAGCAGGCGCAGCAGATACGGCGGCAGACCGGGGTCCAGGCGCAGGTGGCCGTGACCTAGGTCTTCGCCCAGGCCGACGGTGATCAGCTCCCCCGCAAGCTGCCCGATGTCGTCGTTGTCGAGGCCCGTCAGCATTCGCAGCACGGCGAGCTGAATCCCGCCCTCGCACACAGCGAGGGGGGTCAGGGCGGCGCGGGTCGGCGGGGACAGGCGGCGCAGCGAGAGCTCGACGCTGGCGTACAGCGAGTTTTCGCGGTCGCCGGGGTGGCGGGCATCCAGGTCAGCGAGGATCTGGCGCAGGTCGGCCGTCGTTCTGCGCAGGCTGCGGCTGGCTAGCTCGCGCGCGACCAGGACCAGGGCGCGGGGGTGGCAGCGCACGGCCTCGACAAGCTCGCGCACGTGGGGGGCGGGGGTGCCGTCGGGATCGGTCTTGGGGGCGGCGCCGTGCTGGGTCAGGACCTCGCGCACAAGGTCAATGGCGTCGCTGGGGGCCAGCGAGGACAGCTCGATATGGCGGCCGGGATGATCAAAGGGCGCGGGCAGCGGCGAACGGCTGGTGAACACGACGTGCAGGTGCGGGGCGGCCTGCAGCAGCCCCTGCACAAGCTGCAGGATCGCGGGCAGGGCGCTGTCTTCGCTGTCCGTGTGCGTGTTGGTTTTTTCGATGTTTTCTGTGCTTGTGTCGGTTTTCTCATCAAATCGCGCGGCGCTTTTTTCGGTGGGCAGCAGGCTCTCGACGTTGTCGATGACCAGGATGACGCCGCGCTCGGCCTCGCGCAGGGCGCGCTCGATGGGCAGGCGGGCTTTCTGCAGATCGTCGAACTGGGCGACGGAAAACTGCTTGCCTTGCGGCAGCAGCTGATGGCCCAGGGTGTCAAGGACGGCCCCGACGCCCTGGTAGCGCTCTAGGCTGACGAAGGCGGCGCGGTCTAGGCGGCGGCTCTGCAGCAGCCAGCGGGCAAGCTCGGTCGCAAGCGCGGTCTTGCCCTGGCCGCCGATGCCGGTCACGGTCAGCCAGCGCGGCGCGGTGAACAGCAGGCGCTCTAGCCGCAGAAGCTCACGCCGACGGCCGTGGAAGCGGTGGGCGGGCTCGTCGGGCAGGTCGCCGCGGCGGATCTGTCGGCGCGCAGCCGCCAGGCGCTGAAGCTGCGCCGACGGGACGCGCGTGATGAGCTGCGGATCGTGGCGCTCTTGATAGATCACCGGCACAAACCAGTCCGCCAGCCGCAGCGGCCCCCCGCCGGGGATGACGCCGCGACTGGCATCGTCGTGCAGCGCGCGCTGCCCGGCCAGCATGGCCTCGCCGACCCGCTCGCCAGCGGCCAAGGATCGATAGAACGCCTGCACGAAGCGCCGCGCCGTCTCGACCAGCACCGAGTGGCTCATGGCGACGACAGACGGCGTACCGGCCTGCAGCAGCCGGGCCGCGACCGAAGCCGTCGGATCGTCGCTGGCCTGTGCAGTCTGGCAGGCTTCCAGAAACACCAGTGGCACGCGCTGCTGCCGGAAGATGCCGGCCAGCTTTTCGGCATCGACGAAGTCGGCGCGACGGCCTTCGGCGCGCTGCGCGTCGTCGGCTAGCTCGAAGTAAAGACCGCCCAGGCCGGCCTGCTTGCTCCAGGCGCCGTGGCCATCGAAGTGGACGACGTCATAGGGCTTGCCGCGACGGTGCGCATCGAGCAGCGCCTGGTTCAGGGCAGCCAGCGTCGGCGGCTGCAGGCGGGTTAGCTCGATAAGCTCGCCCAGGGACTCGACGGCTTCGACGAGCGGCTTGGCGCTGGCCCGCGGATCGATAAACCCGATCGGCTGGCCATCCTGCGTCTGCTCGGGCCGCGGACTGAGCAAGAGCACGCGAATCGGCAGCGCGGTGGTGCGCAGCGGCTGGCGGTCGCGATTGGGCAGGCGACGGCGCACGCGCACCGGCTGAGCGCCCTGAAACAGATAGCCGCGCCCATCGTGCAGGAGCTCCCAGGGCAGGCTCAGCCAGGCGGCGGCGGCCTCGCGCGTCTTGACCGCGTCGGACTCAGGGGTGCCCTCGGGAACATCTTGATCGACGTGCACGGAAAAGCGGCGCGCGCCGTGCTCGCCGGCTTGCTGCCAGGCGACCAGGGCTTCGCGGGCAGCGACGGGGGCCAGGGCCATGTCGTACAGCATGCGACCCCACTCGGGAAGCTGCGCTTCGATGCGCTGGCCACGCTCGGCGAACAGGCCAAAGGGCCAGCGATAGTACTCCTCCAGATACCAGCGCAGCTCGTCGGCCTCGATGGGGCCGAGCGGAGCCTGCACGCGATAGCGACGGCTCTCTAGCTTGGGGGACGCGGACTGAGCGGGCTCGAAGATCAGCTCGGCTCGGGCTGACAGGATGCGCTTGCCGTCGGTGTAGGTGATGGCCGGATCGCGCAGGATCAGCACTAGCTCTTCGACGGGCAGGGTGGGGGACGGCTCGTCGGGGGACGACGGCTCGGGCAGCGACAGGCCAAGGGCGGCAAGGATGGCCGGCAGCGCATCGTCAAGACCCGCGACGCCGGGAGGGATGACGATCGGCGCGGGTGGCCTGTCGAACCAAAGCTCTAGCGCCGCGGCTTCAAGCCCGGGCAAGAGCAGCGGAATCACGCGATAGCCGTCGTCGGGGCAGCGCTCGGCGATCTCGACGGCTTGGCGGACCTCGCGCCGGACGTGCGAATGATTCGCGGTCTCGGGTCCGAGCACGACGAGCACGCTGCGGGCGCTGGCGATGGCTGGCTGCACCTCGCGCTGCGCGATGTCGCCGCCTGCCACCTGAGCCGCCGCCTGCCAGACGGCCACGCCGTGCTGATGCAGCCGGGCCCGCAGACGGGCGACCAAGTCAAAGTGCGGAGGCGCAGACGAGATAAATACGTGCTGACCGATGGACATCCGGGACCTACCTGGCGAAGGGTGGGGCGACGCGGGGGCGACAGCAGTAGGTACGCAGGTCCGCCGCGGTCTCTGACGGGATCAGGCGACGGGGCGCGGGGTCGTCGGGCTGAGTGCGGCGGGGCGAGCGGGGCGGCGGGGACGGAGCTGAAAATTCGTCAAGCGCGCTTGACGGCTTCGGCCCAGCGACCCTTCATCGCGGCGACGGTGGCGGCGGGCATGCTGGGCTGGAAGCGACGATCTTCTTGCCAGGCGCTGCGCACGGCATCGATCGATGGCCACAGCCCGACACCGAGGCCGGCGAGCAGTGCGGCGCCAAGCGCGGTGGTCTCTAGCATCTTGGGGCGCACGATCTCGACGCCGAGCAGATCGGCCTGAAGCTGCATCAGCAGATCGTTTTGCGCGGCGCCACCGTCGACGCGCAGCGCGCTTAGGCGCAGGCCAGCATCGGCTTCCATGGCGCCCAGAAGATCGCAGTTCTGCAGCGCGATGCCTTCCAGGACAGCGCGAGCGATGTGGGCCCGCGTCGTACCGCGCGAAAGACCGCTCAGCAGACCGCGCGCTTCGGGACGCCAGTGCGGCGCGCCCAGGCCGGACAGGGCAGGTACCGCGACCACCCCGCCCGAGTCGGGCACCGAGCGAGCCAGCCCCTCGATCTCAGACGCCTGACGGATGATGCCCAGGCCGTCGCGCAGCCACTGCACCATGGCGCCGGCGATAAACGCGCTGCCTTCCAGGGCATAGGTGGTCTCGTCGGGACGCTGCCAGCCGAGGGTGGTCACCAGGCCGCGCGTCGAGGGCACGGGGCGATCGCCGGTCTGCATCAGCAGGAACGCGCCGGTGCCGTAGGTGCACTTGGCCTCGCCGGGGCGATAGCAGATCTGGCCGAACAGCGCCGACTGCTGGTCGCCGGCAATGCCCGCGATGGGGATGCCATCGCGCAGACCGGGCACGCCACGCGTCGTCGCACACACACCCTGGCTGGGCACCAGCGTTGGTAGCGCGGCCCGGGGCACACCGAACAGAGCACACAGCGCATCGCTAAACTTTTGCGTGTGCAGATCGAATAGCAGGGTGCGCGAGGCATTGCTGCCATCGGTGACCCAGGCCGCGCCGCCGCTTAGGCGATGGATCAGGAAGGTATCGACGGTGCCAAAGCGGGCCTGCCCAGCCTCAGCCTGCGAGCGCAGTCCGGGGAGCTTGTCGAGGAGCCAGGCCATCTTGGTGCCGGAAAAATAAGGATCGAGGACGAGGCCGGTTCGCTCGCGCACCATCGCTTCGTGCCCTTGGGCTTTTAAGCGGGCGCAGGCGTCGGCGGTGCGGCGGTCTTGCCAGACGATGGCGTTGTGCAGCGGGCGGCCGGCGGCGTCGATGCACAGCGTGGTCTCGCGCTGGTTGGTGATGCCGATGGCGACGATCTCGTCAGGGCCGGGCTTGCCGTCGGTGAGCGCGCTGACCAGGGCTTTTAGGACCGACTTCCAGATCTCTTCTGGATCGTGCTCGACCCAGCCGGGCTCGGGGTAGATCTGCGGAAACTCGGCGTAGCCGCGCGCCCGCACCTGCAGGCTCTCATCGACGAGCAGCACGGTGCTGCCGGTGGTTCCTTGGTCAATCGCGAGGACATAGCGGGCCATGGATGCTCTCTCCCTGCTTTATTTTGCCAAGACTAGCTGGCGTAGCGTGCCGACGATTTCGGGCTCGGCGCGCGGGCCGATCGAGTTGGTTTCTTCGTAGTGGTCGCCGGGGGCGTCCTCGAAATAGGGCTTCTGCTCGTCGAGGACGAAGTTGTAGCGGGGCAGGATGTAGCCCAGAAAGTCGAAGGTCAGGCCGAACACCATGCGGTGCTCGCGCGGGCCGTCCAAAAGGTCGATCAGGTAGGGCGGCGACGGGGCCTTGCTGAGATCAGGACCGTTCGGCTCTTTGGCGTTGAGCAGCGGATAGGTGCCCCGCGCCGAGCCGTCGTAAGCGCCGATGAAAAGCTCGGGCGCAAGCTCGCCGGGGTTGGTGACGATGGCGGCCGGGCCAAGCTGCAGATAGGCCAGCTTGGTCTCGACCTGCGGCAGGTTGTCGTCGGAAAATGGCTGGCTCTGGTCATAGCAGCAAAACGAGCGGCGGAAGATGCGCAGCATCGAGGCCCAGTGATACTTGATGTTCTCGATGTGAGCGGTGACCAGCGCACTGCGAAACTGCAGCCGGGCTGCGCGTCCCTCGACGGAAATCGCCTGCGGATCGGCCAGCGCCTGCAGTGCAAAGCGCGTGATCTCGCGGCCCAGGGCGCGGGCTTTGGGCAGGCCGTTTTCTTTGATCGGCTTGCCGGTCTCGTCGAGCGGCTCGGCATGTCCGGGACCGAGCAGGCCGCCGAGCGCGCCCGAGACATAGACCACCGGCCCGGCGCCCTGCTTTTCGACCTCGTCGCGCAGGGTGTGCACAAAGTCTGAGGTGAGGAGGGGATTCTGCGAGCCGGCGGCCTCGGGATGGTTGGCCCAGTTGATGAGCGTAGCGATCGAGCGCGGCGGGACGGCCTCGCCTTTTTCGACGAAGTGCAGGGTGTGCAGGCGGTTGTTGATGACCGTCGGCTGCCGCGAGTCGTTGACGTAGCGCAGCATCGAACCATCCGGATCCTCGACGCGCACCGACGAGATGCTGACGCGCGCCGGCTTCACCCCCTGCACCGCCTCGTGCACTGCCGAGACGATGTGATCGAGGACCTTCTGGTGCCACTCCTCGTTGACGCCGTAGGTAAAGACGTCGCGACCCCAGCCGCCGGTCAGATCGGGCGCCTCGTGATCGTGGGTGGCGTGCAGCATGAATAGATCGATGCCCAGCCGAGGATCAAGGCGCTTTTCGATGGCCAGCGACTCGTCGCGGAACAGGCCGCAGGTGTCGACTGAGACGAGGACGACGGTGGTCTGGTTCTGACGAATCGCGATCGCCCGCGCCCAGATCGGATCGGCGACGCCGGTCGCTAAGCGGCCGTTGCCATAGCCGGCGATCCAGTACTCGTCGAACTTGCCGTTGCCGTTCTTGTCGGTGTAGGGCTCGCCGGCATCCCAGACGCCGTTGCCGTTTTGGTCGGTGAACGGCTCGATGTCGGGGGTGATGTCATGACCGGAATAGCCGACGAAAAGCTCGTCATCGCCGGTGTCGGCGCAGCCCTCATCGCCCGGGCAGCGGCGATCGATCTTGAGGCGGATCTCGTCGGGGAGCAGCGGCGGACCCGGCGGGGTGGTGTCCCCCGGTGGTACGGGGCCGGTATCGCAGGACACCGTAACGCCAAGCGCCAGGCAAGCGCCCAAAAACAACCGAGGGAGACGTAGGCAGTGCGACAGCATGGCGGTCCTCGCGGATTGAGCTTCGAGCCGACTCGAAGGACGGCGAGCATCGCCAACCCGCCGTCGTCCGTCAACCGTGCTCTGCGGGGGGCGAACGTGGCGTGCGCGGCGCGTTAGCTGGCCTGGCGGTCACTTGCCGATCTGTTGGCGGTCACTTGCCGGTCACTTGATGATCGGGGGGCAGCGCGGGACCTCCCCGTCGCGGGCCAATTCGAGTAGGATCAGAGAACTTTTGGAGGAGTCATGCGCACCTGGATACCCAGCATTCTTTTGGCCACCTGCCTTTTAGGTCCGGCCTGTAGCAGCGGTCCGAAGTACCGCATCGACGACATGCTCCTGGCCGATGTCGCGGTCTCGGAGAAGCAGGGCATGCTCAGCGCCCAGAACGAGATCAACCAAGCCAAAGAGGAGCTGAACAAGGCGCAGTCCGATCTCGCCATCGCCGAGCGCGACGTCTCGGTGGCCGACTCGGAGTACGGCCAATCCAAGCTCGAAGTCAGCAAGGCCAAGGCCGATATGGAGCTGGCGCAGAGCAGCAAGGATCTCAATCGCATCAACCAGGCCAAGGGCAAGCTGACCGAGGTCGAGCTAGCGCGCGATGTCGCCGACGCCAAGTACGACTGGCAGAAGCAGAAGCGACGCTACGCCAAGGCGCTGATCGAAGCCGCGGAAGAGCACGTCAACTCGGCCTCCTCGCGCTATGAGCAAGAGAAGGCGCGGCTGGCGCAGGCCAAGGGCAAGCAGCCGGATCCGAAGTTCAACGTCGGCGAGTTCGATCAGCAGGCCAACGACGCGCGGGGCAAGTGGGACAGCGCTCGCGCGTACGCCGAAAAGCAGGCCGCCGAAGCGACGGGTATGGAGCAGCGCTTCAACCAGCTCAACCAGAAGCTGCAGGCGCAGCGCAGCATGAACAACGCGCAGCAGCCGAGCATGCCGTCGCAGTATCCGTCTCCGCCGGGCCAGCCCTCGCAGTATCCGGCTCCGGCCGGTCAGCCCTCGTATCCGCCGCCCGGCACGCAGAGCTACCCGCCCCCGGGCCAGCCCGCGTATCCGCCGCCGGCCGGCCAGCCTAGCTATCCGCCGCCCGGCCAGCCGATGTACCAGCCGCCGCCTGCGACCTAATCGCGGCCTTCGCCCCGCTCACCTCTCACGCCCCTCGCGCTTCTCTCGCTAATCCCCTTGTCAGCCGTGCTTCTGGCCTTGTGCCTTAGGCCTCGGTGCGCCGTGGCGTGTCGCCAAGTCGCGTGCGACAGAGGCGATCCCACAGCGTCATCGCCTCGCCGAAGTTGGCGTTGGCGTGCGAGTGGTGGATGTTGTGAAACGCCGATGTGTTGATCGAAAGCGGCGACAGCAAACGCTCGATCCAGCCGACACTGACGCCGCAGTGCAGGTAGTAGTTCAGCGCGATGAAGCCGACCACGAGTGCGAAGTAAATCGGCGCATAGTGCGTAGCCTGCGGCACGGCCACCAGGCACAGCGGCCAGAAAGTCAACACCGACTCAACCGGACCGACGGCAAACCCCGCCAGGGCCGAAGGATCGCGATAGGTGTGATGCGCGCGATGGAAGGGAAACATCCGCCGCGTGTGCAGCAGGCGATGCTTCCAGTAAAGCCAGGCGTCCAGCACGTAGACCGCGATCAGGTTCTGAAACAGGACGAGCGGCAGCCCTCCGGCTTGCGTGATCGACCAGGTCAGGCCAATCGGTCGCCCCGTCCACAAGCGCCACAGCGGCCAGGCCAAGAAGCAGGCCGCGATATACGCCGCGAGCGCCGTGTCGAGGGCTTCGCGCCGGAAGGGTCCCGGCTGCCGACGAGGTCCCTGAATCCGCTCGCGACTGCGCTCGCTAAAAAAAGTCACCAGCGCGGCGCCGCCGATGACTGCGGTCGCAATGCCGACAAAGCCCACTCCCAACGCTAGATAGAACAGCCCGTGATGGTCGGGGACGAGCAAGCCGGCGGCGGCCAGCGCAAACGGCACCGCACCATCGACTAGGCGCGCCCAGGTCGGAACGGCGGCGGGTCTCTTCGCGGGAGCACGCGGATCAGCGGTCAGCATGACGTTGCAGGCAATCCTTGGTTAGCAGAGGGAACAATGCGTTACACGATGTAATAGAAATCGTTCCTAGCTGTCAATTGCCGGGCCTGCGCTAGATTGCCGAGCATGGTTGCCAGGTCTGCAGCAAGACGCGGGCGCGCTCGCCCAACGCCAGCCACCGCCCCCCGTCACGCAGGCGGTGCCCAGCCTCGCCAGCCACCTTCTGGACGCGTGGCCAAGGACGTCCGTCGGCGACAGCTTCTGGACGTCGCGGCGCGTATCCTCACCGCGCACGGCGTCGAGCAGGTACAGATCACCGAGGTCGCCGAGCAGGCCGGGGTGTCGCGACCGCTGGTCTATCGCCTGTTCCCCACGCGACAGCAGCTTGTCGAGGCGCTGCTGCAGGACTTTGCCACCCGCCTGGGTGAGCGCTTCCACGCCGCACTGCTCGCCAGCCTCCCCGGTAGCCTGGAAGAGATGACACGAGCTTTTGTCGAAGCCAGCTGTGCGGCGATCGTCGAGGGCGGGGCCGGCCCTTGGCTGCTGCTTGACGCCCGCGCTGATGCCGAGCTTGGCCGAATTGGCCACACCATCCTGGCGGACCTGCTTAAGCCGTGGCAGCGCCGCCTGGCCGAGCTGACCGGCCTGCCCCCGCGCAGGACTCAAAATGTTCTTTGGACCGTCGTCGCCGCCGGCCGGGCGGCGCTGGACGGTTGGATCATGGGCCGTATCAGCCGAAGAGACGCGATTGCCGACGCCACACGCGCCGTCAGCGTGCTGCTACAGGCCTTCGCCCGGCCGGCTGCCTAGATTCCCGGGGTTATTGCAAACGATTTGCATTCGGGGATGGCCGGCGGGCCTTGACATTGTTGCAAATCGCTTGCATTAATGGCTGCTCATGGCCTTGCTGGTTTCATCCTCTCTGCGCACGCGACTCGTCGGCTTGCTGCCCGTGCTGTGCCTGATTCACTGCGTTGGCACCGCGCTGTTTGCGGCGGCCATGCCGGCGGCGGCGCTGTGGATGCGCAACGAGTGGCTGGAAGGTGGCCTGACGCTCCTTTCGGCCGTGCTGATCGGCCTGCAGGTGTCCCGCCGCAGCCCCGACACCGATCCGGCTGGGGTCAGCCTGGCCATCTATCTGTCGGCGGTGGTGATGAGCGGACTGGGCTGGATCTACGGTCAGGAGTGGCCGCGCCACATCGGGCTCCTCCTGTTCGTCGGGGCTCAGCTGTTCTGGCTGCGCAGCCGACGGGCTCGCCCCGCCTGCGACTGTGTCAATCACCGACACAGCGTGGCGCTCGCCTCCGACTAGCTGCCGCTTCGCCAGCCTCGCCGCTAGACCGGCGCTGGCGTGATCGGACGCTCTCGGGGTGGCGACGCTAGCGCGATGTCGTGCCCGGCATCAGGTAGACGTGACCGCGCTCAGCGTCGACCCAGATCTCCTGCCCTTCGTTAATCAGGCGGGTGGCCTGGCGGGTCCCGACGACGGCGGGTAACCCGCGCTCACGCGCCAGGATCGCCCCGTGCGAAAACAGGCCGCCACTGTCCGCGACCAGCGCGCGAGCCCGCCACAAAGCCGCAGCCCACGACGGCAAGAGCGCCGGCACGACGAGTATGACGTCATCCAGCGTACTGCTCCCCACGGGCGGCGGTGGGTCAGAGAGCCCGTGGCCAGCGACCGGATCGCCCCCTCCCGGCTCACCGGCACGCGGCAGAGTCGGCTCGGCAGAGAATAGGTCGCGGATGACGTGGGCCCGTCCACGGACCAGCCCCGTCGGTCCCGGTACGCCGTAGCCGCGCAGCACAACGGTGCGTGGCGGCGTCCACAGCGGCTGACCGCGCGACAGCCGCACCGGCGGCACCATGCTGCGAGCGTGCAGACGCTCCTTCCGACCGGTGGCAGCCAGACGGCGAAGCGCGTTCCCGTCGCGACCGGCTAGCTGCTCAACCTCGATCTCTTCTGCGCTGTCCCCATCGGCCAAGCTGAGCGCGTTGGCCGTCCACGGCAGCTCAAAGATCTCGTCGATGTGATCGAGCAGCCCGCGTCCGACCAGCAGCGCCCCCCGTCGCAAAAGAGCCCAGCGCAGCAGGCGCTGCGCGCGAAAGAACAGCGCGTCATCGTCCTCGGCGATGCCCTGAGCGGTGCGAGCCAGGGGAAGCAGCCGTTTGAACGCTCCGCGCGCCATCCGCGGCAGACGATCGAGCAGCGCCGCAAACGCCGCGTGATAGCGATCTTCACTCTCGGCTAGCTGCTGGTTGGGGGCCGCTTGATCGGCCAAGGCGGTAGCCATATCGCGAACTCGCTCGGGCCGCTCGTCGTCGCAGGGGGCCGCAACATCCCAGCAGGCGGCAAAGGCGCCGTAGCGCGCCAGATACCGTCGGACATCGCCATCCCGTGCCCCCGGCTGCGCCAGATCCCACAGCATCTGTAGCCGAGCAACTGAGGTCGCCGCCGCCCCCGCCAAGAGATCGCCATGCTGGCTCAGCGGCTCGCCCAGGTTCGAGCGCAGCAGCTGATCAAGATGCTGTCGGGCACGACGCAGCGCTGGCGAGAGCTCAGTCACATAGTGGTGATAGACCGCGCGATAGGCTTGCCATGCCTCGGCCAGCGAGAGCCCGATCCGCGTCGGATCAGCCTGATAGACGGGATCGAGAGCTCCATCGGCCGCCAGCAGATACTGCTCCAGCGGCTGCAAGAGCGCGGTGCAGGCAGGCAAGATCTCGTTGCTGTAACGCTCGGCCAAGCGCTCGATCGGCTGCAGCGGCGGTGTCGCCCCCGGCACCTCGGCATAGAAGAGGTAGCCGTGGATGACGCGCTGCCGCAGCCCAGGCGTCAGATCCGCCACCCCCGCCACCAGCGCTGCTTGCGCCAGCGACAGCGGATCGGGGTTATGCTCTTGATCTTGGTTAAAGACCAGCTCGGGATCAGCGGCCTGGGTCCATAGCTCGTGCGCACTGGCGGCCGAAGCGGGCGTTGCGGGGGCTGGGCGTACCTGTAAGAACTGCACCGTGCCGTCGGAGAGCACGGCATATTCGACGAAAGAAGCCACCGGCTCGGCCTGACTGAACTCCTCCTGCATGAGAGCCGCCAAGGTCCGCGCCCCCAGCGCCAGCGGCGAGGGATCATCGGCGGTGAGCGCGTGGGTGGTCACGGTTGCCCACTCCGGCGTGTCCGCCGGACGCTCTTCACAGACGGCATTGGCGCTGCTGTCGAGGTAGATGACCCCCAGCTTGTCGGCCGCGACCATGGGCTGAATCAGCACCGTCACCGCCACCGGCACACCACAGTAGGTCCGCACCAGCAGGCTCTCACCCGAGGCCCGCACGGCAGCAATCGCCGCCTCAACATCTTCAATGGCGACATTGGTCCGCGTCAGAAACAGACCCGCGGCGCTCGCTCCCGGCAGATCCTCGTACATCGCGGAGGAACGCACGGCAAACCGCGGTGGCGACGGTGACGGACGGAGCCCCTCGGCCAGACCGAGGCCACTGTCGCTGGCTGGAGGCAGGCTGCCCGCACTCAGCCCAGTGAGAGCAGACCGCAGCGCCCCCGAGTCCAGCGGCTCATCCGGCAGCAGCAGGAGTCCGTCAGGAATTGGCAGCCCCAGGCGCAGCGCCGCCGCCAACCGACGAGCTTTGGGGCCAATCGCTTGGCTGGTCGCAGAACCGCTATCTTGTAGCCGCAACATGAACACTCGCAGCGTACCGCTGGGACCCGCCTTTTGAAACGCTTTGCAGCAGGACAGGTCGCTCTTTATCTTGCGCTTTGTGGGCAGACCGGATATGAAAAGCGGTCTCGCGATCCTTGCTGTCGTAAGGACGCGAAAATGCCTGCGTTTTAAGGATCTAGAAGACCATGAAGGCCGGAATCCATCCCCGCTACAACACCGCCACGATCACCTGCGCCTGCGGCGCCGTTCACGAGACGGCCTCGACGCGGGGCAACTTCACGGTGGAAATCTGCTCCAGCTGCCACCCGTTCTACACCGGCCGCCAGAAGCTGAACGACTCCGCCGGCCGCATCGAGCGCTTCCAGAAGCGTTATCAGCTACCGACGGGTGGGTCCGCTGTGGCGGCCCCGGCGCCCAAGGCGGCTGAGAAGCCCGCGAAGGCCGCGGCTCCTAAGGCGGACAAGGCCGAGAAGCCCGCGAAGGCTGAGAAGCCGGCCAAGCCGGAAGCCAAGGCCTAAGCGTAGCTCGACGCTCGATCGGCGCTCAGCGCGACCTTGTGAGCCGGATCGGGTCGCGCCCTGGGTGAACTCGCGGCTATGCCCGTCCTTGACCCTTTGCTGAGGGCAGCGGCGGCCGCAGTCCTGGCTCTGCCCCCCTTACCTTCCGTGTCACATCCATGTCTATGTTCGACAAGCTAGCCGAGGTCGAAGCTCGCTACGGAGCGCTGGAGACCCAGCTCGCCGATCCCGAAGTGCTCGCCAAGCAGCAGACCTTTCAGAAGCTGGCCAAGGAGCGCTCGGACATCGCCGAGATCGTCGACGCCTACCGATCGTACAAGCGGACGACGGACGCGCTGGCAGAGAACGCACCGCTCCTGCGCGAGAGCGATGCCGAGCTGCGGGGCATGGCGCGAGAGGAAGAGGCGCGACTCACGGCGGAGCGCACCACGTTAGAGGAGCGGCTTAAGCTGCTGCTTTTGCCCAAGGATCCCAACGACGAAAAGAACATCGTCCTGGAAATCCGCGGCGGTACCGGCGGCGAAGAGGCGGCGCTGTTCGCCCGCGACCTGTTCCGCATGTACAGCCGCTACGCCGAGCGCAAGCGCTGGACGCTGGAAATCCTCAGCCTGTCGGACTCGTCGTCGGGTGGCATCAA
This sequence comes from uncultured Myxococcales bacterium, assembly GCA_937952145.1. GTDB lineage: Bacteria > Myxococcota_A > Polyangia > Palsa-1104 > JAEUJZ01 > JAEUJZ01. The sequence continues at coordinate 65,453 of CALFYE010000393.1, read as the reverse complement.
AGAAGTCCTGGTGATGATCAGCGCCCCGGCCGGTGGTCGCGTCTATTCCGAGCTCAAGTACGAGTCCGGAGTCCACCGCGTGCAGCGCGTGCCCGAGACCGAAGCCCAGGGTCGCATTCATACCTCAGCAGCGACGGTAGTCGTGCTACCGGAAGCCGAAGACGTGGATGTGAAGATCGAAGAAAAAGATCTGCGCATCGAGGTCATGCGCTCGGGCGGACCGGGAGGCCAGTCGGTCAACACCACCGACTCGGCCGTGCAGATCATGCACATCCCCAGCGGCATCATCGTGCGCTGCCAGCAGGAAAAGTCGCAGCACAAGAACCGCTCGATGGCCATGCGCATCCTGCGCAGCAAGCTGCTCGATATCGAGCGCGAGAAGCAGGAGACCGCCGAGCGCGAAGCGCGACGGGCGCAAGTCAAGACTGGCGACCGCTCAGAAAAGATCCGCACCTACAACTTCCCGCAGGATCGTCTGACCGATCACCGCATCGGCCTGACCAAACACAACCTGCCTAAGCTCCTCGACGGCGACATCCAAGAGATCATCGATGCCTTGCGCGCCTACTATCAAGCCGAGGCGCTCAAGGGCAGCCAGTCCTAAAGGCGGTCGCCTGCCTGAGTTGGGCTCTCCATCGGTCCGCACGTCCTGTCGCACGACATCGTTCGCCTAAGTCACATCGCCTGAATCCGGGCCGCTTGGCCGAGGGAGATGTGCTTGACTTTGGCCAATGGCCCGATATTGTGCGGGCTCGCCGTGAAGCGCACGATCAAAATCCACATCGGCGGTCAGCAGTACATTCTGCGCAGCGATGCGGATGAGTCGTACGTCCAAGCTCTAGCCGACTCGGTGAATGCGCGCCTCGATGCCTTCAAAGGCAGCCGACAAGTGGCGACGCAGTCCGATGTGGTGCTCGCGGCGCTGAAGCTCGCCGACGAGCTTGAGCACGAAAAGCAGTCGCAGACGCGGCTGCGCGCCCAGGTCCGTGGTCAAGTCGAGCTGATGCTAGGGCAAGTCGAAGCGCAGCTGCAGGCCTCGCCCAGCGCGGGCTCTGCGTCGACGAATCGCCGAGCGGCGCGCAGCCCCAAGGTCGCCGCGACCGCAAGCCCGAAAGCCCGCTGAAAGCGAGTGCAGCGCGTGCCATTTGCCGACACCCAACACCCCTCAGACAGCGAGCCAGCCGAGCCCCGCGACACCGAGTCCCGGCTGCGTGCCGAGAGCGGGAGCGAGGCGAACGCACACCAGCGGGATACGCAAGCTCAAAAGCGCGCGCTGCGAGCCGAGCATCGAAGGAAGCGCAGCGAATGTGCTCCGGCCGTCGGTAGCGAGTCCGCTCAGCAGGCAGGAGAGGGGCTTTGGGCGCAGCTTGCAGACGCCGTCGACTGGTCGCAGGTGGGCTGCGCCGCGCTCTATGCTGCCGTCGGTCACGAGCTAGATACCGAGCCGCTCAGAAGGCAGCTCAGCGTTCGCGGAGTGCGCACCTGTTACCCACGAATCGTGTGCGAGCGACCGCCCAAGCTGGCGTTTCACGCGGTCGTCGATCCTGCCGAGCTGGCCCCGGCTCGCTTCGGCCTGTACGAGCCGCAGGCGACCGCGACCCCAGTGCTGCCAGCGGGGATCGACGTCTTCATCGTGCCCGGCCTAGCCTTCGACCTGGCAGGGCGACGACTGGGCCAGGGGCGCGGCTACTACGATGCCTGTCTGCAGTCTCAACCTGACGCACTGCGCGTCGGAATCTGCCATCCCTGGCAGCAAATTTCCGCGGTCCCCAGCGAGCCGCACGACGAGCGGATGGATCTGCTCGCCACGCCGCTGGCCTGTCTTGCGACCGGCAGCCGGACCCGGCATCGCCTGCAGCGTCTGAGTACGCCGCCGGCCAGTCGGGAAACCACCGTCGCTGGGACCGTTCGTCAACCAACGGAGAGCAAACCATGAACTACGCCCTGGGCATCGTCTTGGCTGCGCTGGCTGCGCTGCTGGGCTGGCTCGTCGGCCGTCGCATCTCGCCCCAGCCCGAGGTCTCGCGCGAGGACACGCAGCGTCTGCTCGACAGCGCGAAGGCCGAGGCTGAAAAGCTCAAGCAGGACGCGCAGGTCGAGAGCAAAGAGATCCTCTTGCGGGCCCAGCGCGAAGTCGAGAGCGAGCTACGCAGCCGCCGCGCCGAGCTTGAGCGAGAGGCCGAGCGCCTATCGAAGCAGGAGGCGGGGCAGGCGCGCAAAGCGGAGCTCCTGGCCAAGCGCGAAGAGGAACAGACCCGACGCGAGCGCAACATCGTCAACAAGGAACAGAGCGCTGAGGCCAACGCCAAAAAGGCCGAAGACCTATCGCAAGAAGCGAAGAACAAGCTGGAGCAGATCGCCAGCTTGACCGCTGATCAAGCGCGCGCACTGGTGACTGAGCAGGTGCGTGACGAAGCTCGCAAGGCGGCCGCCGCCGAGATCAAGCGCATCGAGGAAGAGACCAAAGCCCAGGCCGAGGAGCGCGCCAAGACCATCATCTCGGCCGCGGTGCAGCGTCAGGCGGGCGAGTACGTTGCCGAGCGCACGGTGAGTGTGGTCTCGCTGCCATCAGACGACATGAAGGGTCGCATCATCGGCCGCGAGGGTCGCAATATTCGCGCTCTGGAAGCTGCCACCGGCATCGACTTGATCATCGATGACACGCCCGAGGCAGTGATCATCTCCTGCTTCAATCCGGTGCGGCGCGAGATCGCTCGCATCGCGCTTTCCCGCTTGATCTCCGACGGGCGCATTCATCCCAGCCGCATCGAAGAGGCGGTGCACAAGGCGACGCAAGAGATCGACGAACAGTGCAAAGAAGCGGGCGAGCAGGCGGCCTTCGATCTGGGTTTGCACAAAGTGCATCCCGAGCTCCTGCGCGCGCTCGGCAAGCTGAAGTATCGCAGCACCGGTACGCAGAACCTGCTGCAGCACAGCGTCGAGGTGGCGTGGCTCGCCGGGGCGATGGCCAGCGAGCTGGGCTTCAACGCCAAGACGGCGCGCCGCGCAGGTCTGTTGCACGACGTCGGTCGCGCGCTGGACCAAGAATCCGAAGGCTCGCACGCAGCGGTGGGCTCCGCACTGTGCAAGAAGCTGGGCGAGCACCAGCGCATCGTCGATGCTGTCGCTTCGCATCATGGCGAGCGGCCGCCGCAGAGCCTGCTCGACTACTTGGTGGATGCCGCCAACGTGCTGTCGAGCCAGCGGCCGGGCGCACGTCGCGAGCAGCTTGCCTCCTATGTGCAGCGCCTGCACGACTTGGAGAAGCTGTGTCAGACCCTGCCCGGCGTCGAGAAGGCCTACGCCATTCAGGCCGGTCGCGAGCTGCGGGTGTTCGTCGAAAATGATCGCATCGCCGACGATGGCACGACGATCCTGGCCCGCGATCTGGCGAAGAAGATCGAAGAGGAAGCGGCGTATCCCGGCCAAGTGCGAGTCTGCGTCGTGCGCGAGACCCGCTCCACCGACTATGCCCGCTAGGTCAAGCGGCTCCGCGATCCAGCTCCTGGTACGGGAGAGCGTGCGGACGGCAGTTTCGCCGACGCTGCGGCAACGGCTTCGGCGCCAGCTGGGTCGGGCGCTTTTGGCCACTGGCCATGGCCCAGCGCTCGTCTGCTTGACGCTCAGCGACGATGCCGAGCTGCACGAGCTAAACCTTGCGTACGCCGGCGAGGATCACGCGACCGACGTCCTTTCGTTCTCGCAGCTGGAAGCCACCGTCCCGCTGCACATGCCGGCGGCGCTGCCGATCCTGCTGGGCGATATCGTGATCTCGGTGCCCATCGCGACCCGCCAGGCCACCGAGCGGCGTCATCGCCTCGGCGATGAGCTGCTGCATCTCGCGGTCCACGGGCTGTGCCACCTTCTGGGATATGATCACGCCACGCCGCGTCAAGAGCAGGTGATGTTTGGGTACGAAGCGGTGCTGCGCTGTGAAGCTACGACTCGCCGCAGCGTTCGGCTCTGCCCCGCACCACTGCGCCCCACCAAGCGGGGACGGGCCACCGCCGCGGCGATCAGCGCAGGAAGATAGGGGGATCGTCATGGCTGCCTGGAGCTTCGCCATCATCTCGGACGTGCACGTCTACAGCAGCGGCAAGGTGCCGCAGGACTTCACCACCGTCGTAGCGGAGCTCGCCGCCGCCCAGCCGCGCTTCGTCGTGGTGTCCGGCGATGCCACCGTCGGTAATCCCGGCGACGGCGTCAGCGACGAAAAAGTCGGAGCCTGGTGGATCGCCTTCCGAGCCGCGCTGGCACCGCTGCGACAAGCCGGGATCCCGATTCTCGCCATCGCCGGCAATCACGACTACTACACCGATGCGCATCGCCGCGGTTATGTCGCGGCGTGGGCCGATCTGGCGCAGGACGTACAAAGCAGCGGCCTCGGTACACTGGGCGGTCAGCTACCCCTTTCGTACGCGCTGCGCGTCGACGATGTCTTCCTGCTGTTCCTGCACACCGTGGATCAGAAGCTTGAACCCGAGGTCGAGGCCTATGCCCAGGCCGCGCTGGCCAGCGACGAGGCGACGACCGCTGCGCTGCGCCTGGCGATTGGTCACGTGCCGCTCGTCTCGATGATGGGCAAGACCAGCGAGACCTACCGCGACCGCCTCGGCAGCCTGCTGGTTCGCGGGGGCGTCAGTGCCTTTTTCTCGGGTCACGAGCACTTGGTCTGGGACCAAGCGCTGGCCTTCGAGGGCGGCACGCTGCGTCAGATCCACGTCGGCACAGCCAGCGGGACCTATCACTATCCGCTGAACGCCGCGACCTTCGACGCCTACTGCCAGAACGGCAAGGGCACCCTGCCCTTCAGTGGCCAGGTCTTTTCGCTGCTGCCGGGAACACGCCAGCAAGCCGACAAGGTCACGCTGGCCTGGGTGGATGTCGACGGTGGCAGCTACGATGTCCGGCACCTCTGCCTGCGTGACGGGCACCTCGTGCGCTTCGGCCAATAGCGGAAGCCCCCGCTGCGCGAGCAGCAGCGGCGAGGCGATTTGGCGATTTGGGGGGAAAGCAAGGGGGCTCAGACGAGAAGCCCCGGGGAGGGAGGTGCGCTGCGGCTACTTGATTTGAAATTCGTTTAGAAGCTTGTCCATGTACTTCAACGCGCTCTCGGCCTTGATCGCCTCGATTGGGTCGGCGATGCCAGCGCGGATTTCCCCATCGAGCGTCGAAGCACCAACGGCCAGCGCCTTGTAGGCGTCGATCGTCTGGAGCTGACTCATCCAGCCGGCCAGCATGCGGCGCGTATCGACGCTGCGCACCTTGTCGGTGTTGGCTAGCTGCTTGACCGCTTCGGCGAACAGCGCATCGCGGATCGTGCTCGACAAAGCCACCGTGCTGAAGCGCGAACCCGCCGGCAGCGACTCGATCACCAGGCGCTGGAAGATGCGACGGACAATGACGTCAGCGCGAGCGCCGTAGCCCGGCTTCATCGCCAGCTTCATCGGATCCAGCGCACCGACCTTGAGGCCGTAACCCATGGTGTTCCACAGGTCGTTGAGCGCCTTGGTTCGCGCCGTCGTGGTCTGCGCCGCGCGCACGTAGTTCAGCACCGCGTTCAGCGTCGTGTTCGGCGACACCGTGCTGGTCCCGTCCATGTAGTCCTTCATGATGAACAGGTAGTCATCAAGATAGGTCTTGGTGTACGGGTCATCGAAGCGGTCGAACGTGGTGCAGTCAGGATCGACGGCCACGCCGCTGTCGTTGCAGAACTTGTCGGTCGGGCGAGTGGTCGACAGACCGTACAGCAGCTTGATGGCGTCGATATCGTAGCTCTGCGGCTTGTCGGCGTTCACCGCGTCGAAGTCATCCACGTACTCCATGACCGACGAGGTGTAGATCTTCATGGCATCGTTGAACTTCAGCGAGCCCTTGAAGTTGTGACGCAGGCCGAGGGTGTGGCCGATCTCGTGCAGGATGGTGTGCGTGATGTACTGCTCGACCTTCTGCTTCTTGGTCAGGAAGGCCGCGCCGTCGCGGGGACGGGGCACCAGGCGCTCGGTCTCGCCGCGCTCCGGCCGCGAGCCCTTGTAGATCGGCGCCCACAGCATGCAGTTGTCGGTCATCTTCTGACCGCCAATCGAGTCCCAGTTCAGCAGCGACAGCTTGGGCTTGTCGACCGTGCCCAGCTTGAGCGGCATCGGCGGATCGTCATCGAAGATGATGTCGGCGATCTCGACGAAGATCGGGCTGAAGTAGACGCTCGCGCCGCGGATCTCGCCAGTGTTGGGGTTGCTGCGCCAGTTGGCGAAGGCCGCGCCGAAGTTCGGGTCGCTGTCGACGATGATGAAGTTCTTGTCGTCCTGGCCGAAGTCGTCGTCCTTGGTGCCCTTGCGCACCTTGAGGGCGTCGAAGCCGAACACGCTGTTCCAGTTGGTCACGCCCTTGGAGATGGCGCCGAACAGGTCATAGCCAGCAAAGCGCGGATCCGCCTGCAGCTTGTCGACGCTGTCGCTGACCACGAACTCGACCGGCTTACCGGCCGAAACGCCCCACTTGATCGAGCGAATGGCGAAGGCCGCCTCGTTCGGGATCAGGCGATCCTGGGCGCGGAAGTAAAGATCCTGGCCATCGATCTGCGCCACCGGGCCCTCTTTGAAGCCCATGGTCTCGTTGTAGCGACGCAGGCCGATGCCGAGGGTGCCAGCGACGCGGAACAGGTTGTCCTCGCCCAGACCGTCGTTGTTCGGATCGGGCTTCTCGCCGTAGCCGGCAAAGACCATCTCGTAGGTGATGCCGTCCTTGCTGGCCGTCTCGCGGTACTTCTGGCTGAACGACAGCTCGACCTTGACGCGATCGGCACCGCTGCCACCGGCGTAAGCATCGCCCACCACCGAGAAGCGGTTCAGGCCCTGCGCCGGATCGAACAGCACGAACTGCGACGAGCCCGGCAGGCGATCGAACGGCGGATAGGCGACCTGCTGATAGGCATCGACCAGCAGCTCGGGATCAAAGAAGTCGCTCGTCTTCTTGCGCGAGTCGGTGTCGAACACGTACAGGCGGCCGTTCTGCTGCTTGAACGACACGACGCGCGTTCCCAGCGACACCGCCGCCGAGTTGTACACGCCGGCCGGGTGATTCTGGCGCAGGTACGACGACAGGAACCACTTGGTCGCCGTGCCTAGCTCCTTCTTGTTGATGGCGAGGTAGAAGTCGTCGCCGAGACCGACCTGATCCACCGCCGCCAGCCCGTGCAGCTTGTTCTGGCGCAGGGCCTTGGTTTGCGCCGATACGGCTCGCGGCACCATTACGAACGGTGCATCGAGATCGAGCTGCAGGAGCGCGCTCTCTTCCTGGGGACCGCACGCGGTGTGCAGTCCGCAGAGCAGCAGCGCCGCGCCAGCAATCGGCGTGGCCGGACGGCTGGTGAACCAGCTTGGAAATAGCGTTTTGCGAACTTGAGTTCTCATGGCCTTGACCTCTCTGGGCAGCATCTTGCTGCACCGTTCAAGCGGACGGGACCTTAACACAGGGGGCTGACACCCCCTGGTAAAAAGTGTTGGCAAATCAACAAGTTATGTAGTCGAGTGGTCGTGCCATGCCCCTGTCCAGCCACCCCCTTCCTCCCGTCGCTGAGCCGGGTATTTTGCGCGCCGCAACGCTCAACCTCTGGGGCGAACAACCCCCGCTTGAGCGCCGCTTGCAGCTCTGTGCTCAGCAGCTCTGCGCGCTGGCTCCGGATGTCATCGCGCTGCAAGAGGTCAGGCAGGTTCCGGACAGCGTTCCCAACACCGCGCACACCCTGGCCGCTGCGCTGGGCATGCACTGCGTCTTTGAAAAGACCGTGGGCTGGGGAGGCGGGGATGAGGGACTGGCGCTCTTGTCACGCGCGCCGATCCTCGCCTCCGGTCACGTCCGCCTGCCGCACCCCATGCCCGAGCAAGCCGACGAGCGCATCTTCCTGTGGGCGCTGGTCGATACCGCGGATCGCGGCGCGGGCCCGGTCCTGGTTGGGTCAACTCACTTGACCTATCGCATGATGCACGGCGTCCAGCGCGAAGATCAGGTGCTGGCGCTGGATGCTGCCGCGAACGAGCTGATCCAGAAGTACAAGCCGGCCGTCACCGTGCTGATGGGCGACTACAATGCCGCCCCGGACACCGATGAGATGCGCTTCCTTCGCGGGCTGCACACGCTAGGCGGACGGCGCACGTTCTATCAGGATGCGTTCCTGGCCCAAGAGGCCGATGGCGACCTGCGTCATCGCCAAGCGGGGGCCGGCGCCACCTGGGCCCGCCGCAATCCATCGATCCACAAGCTGCGCTTCTTAGAGATGGATCGCCGCATCGACTACATCTACGTCGGCCAAGCCAGTCGCGATGGCCGCGGGCTGGTACACCGGTGTCGCGTCGTGCTTGACGAGTGTGACGACGCCGGCGTCTTTCCCTCGGATCACTTCGGCGTGCTGGCCGAGGTGCAGCTTGTGCCGCTGGCCCCCGCCTAGTCCGACTTAGGGTGAAGACGGCAACAGCGCGATGCGCTCGGGCCCGCTGTAGACGTTGAAGCGGCCGTCGCGACAGAAGCCGACCAGCGTGATGTTCGCCTGTTGCGCTAGGCGCACGGCCAGGCTCGACGGCGCACCGACTGCGACAAACACTGCGAAACTCGCCCGGTAGGCCTTCTGCAAGAGCTCAAAGCCCGCACGACCACTGACCACCAGGATCTGCTCTGACCACGCTGGGTCCGCAGCGCTCGTCGAGCCAGCGGCCCACAGCGCAGCACCGATCAGCTTGTCGACCGCGTTGTGGCGCCCGATGTCTTCGCGTACCAGCCGCAGCCCGCCTGTCCAATCGAACAGCGCCGCGGCATGCAGACCGCCGGTGCGCGCGAACACCGCTTGCGCCTCGCGTAGCGCCGCGGGCAAGGCTGCGATGCGATCCGGGGGAAGCGGCGGCAGAGCAGTCGGTGCGGCGTGAGCCACCGCAGGGGAAGCAGTTAGCGCCAACAAAGCCTCCAAGCTGCGACGACCGCACAGCCCACACGCGCTGTGTGTGAAGCCCTGGCGATCGAAGCTGCGCCACGGCACGCGCAGCCCCGGCCGAAGCTGCACGATCACGCGGTGCGCATCGGCAGCGGCCAGCGACTCGATCTCATCGAGCCGCGACAGCAGTCCTTCAGCGAACAGATACCCAAGCGCCAGCTCGCAGTCGCTGCTCAGCGCTCCTTCGACCTCGGGCCCCGGCGTACGCAAGGTCAGCGAGATCGTGCGCTCCTGCCGGCAGACGCTCACGGTCTCAGCGCTCGCTTGGTCCTCTACCCAGTCGGCCAGCACGCGGATCTCCAGCGGCTCCTCCGCAGCTAGCTCATCGAAGCGGGCGCGCGTCTCGCCACTTGCTCCCTCGACTGCATACACCGCCCGACGCTGGCTGCTGTCCAGGGCGTCTGCCCCCTCATCCTGCGCGCGGCGCGGCTTGTCGGACACGAGCAGGCTCGCCTGACCCTAGGGCCGGTACTCGCAGTGCAGCGTCAGATCGATCAAGTCGATGCGCGAGAGCTGCAAGTTAATCACTGTGCCCGCCGGAAACTCTGGCAGCGAAGACACCCGCTGCCAGATCGGCACTCGCTCGAAGCGAACGAGGTTATCGCGCTCTTTGACCACGATTGCGGTGGTCTGCTCGATCCCCTCTTGCAAAAGGAAGCGCAGCGAATAGAAGCGCTCCATGTTGCGCTGAAACTCGTCGTAGACCGGCGTCGTCAGCTCAATGTCGCGCAGGATGCTCTGCAGTTCACCATCGCGGCCGGCAAACGGCGACGGCTCATCGTAGACCACGGACAAGAGCAGCCACTGGTTCACCAAATCGACGTAGCGCCGCAGCGGCGAGCTAGACCACAGGTACTGCGCTACACCGAGAGCCAGGTGCGGTGCCGGGTACAGGCTCATGCGCACCTTGCCGCCGTCTTGCACGCGGAACAGCGCGTGCACATCGCGATCGCCCAGCAGCTTGCCCCAGGTGCTGTTGACGTAGATCATCAGCTCCGAAACGACGCGGTCCGACGGCGCGCCGCGACGACGGGGCAGGATGCGGATGTGTTCGCCCTCGGCGCCGCGATCGACGTAGAACAGGAAGTCGGTCTTCTCCATCTCGCCCTTGCCGCGCGCTTCCCACAGCGCCGTCGCCAGCCCGTAAAGAAAGCACAGCTCACTTCCGAAGGGGAAGTCGCCGCCACCGCGGGCGATGGCCACTTCATCGAACTCGTCATCGATCAGCGGATAGCGCAGGTTCTTTTTGATCGGGACCTGCTCGACGCGGGTATCGGTGCCGAGGATGCGATAGCTGCCATCGCCGCTCACCGTCAGATACAGCGACAGCGCAGGACAGTCGCGACCTTCGTCCAAAGAAAACGCCGTGATGATCGGCGCCGGCAGCATGGTGATCTTGTCGCCGGGCAGATAGACCGTCGACAGCCGGCTACGGGCGATGGCATCGGCGGGCGATTCGGGCAGAAAGCCCAGGGCCGGCGCCGCGATGTGGATACCGACCTGCACGTTCCCACCCGGCAGCCGGGTGACGGAAAACGCGTCGTCGACTTCGGTAGTCGTGATGTCGTCGATCGAAAACGCCGCGACCTCGGCGCGGGGCAGCCCAGCCGGTACGTCGATGTGCGGCCCGCCCTTTTCGGGCAGCACCGCCTCGCGACCCTTGGGAAAGTTCTCGAACAGGAAGCGCCCCAGGTGGTAGTCACGGACGTCTTTGAGCGCACCGCAGCGCAGAAAAAGCTGCGCCGGGCTTACGCGCAGCTTCTGAGCCGCCTGCTCCACCGCTTTCGCTTCGATGCTGCCCCCGTCGGGGCGATAGAGCAGGGTCGGCAGGCGCGAGGCGATCTCGCGCGGCAGCTGGCCTTCGGCTAATAGATTAGCAAGCGTGCTAATCTTTTGACTGCGATCGGCGCGCCGGGCTGCCGTCTGTTTAGCGGCCGCGATCTCGGCTTCGGTAGCTGGGGCGAAGCGGCCGTGACTGCGCCGATGAAAGTGGCTATGGCCCCCGCTCAAGCGCAGAAGAATGGCAGTCGCCTGCAGCGGCGTCGGCTTCTGGCCGAAGTATTCGCCGGCCAGGTCGCTGAACAGGACCTCTTGCCCAGCCACGCACTGCCAGAGGAATTCCAGGTCGATCTCACCAGACAGCGCCTGCGCCTGCGGCAACAGCGACTCTAGCGGTCCGTCGAGAGCGGCCGGCGCAAACTGCAGCAGCACGCGATCTGCGCGCAGCTTGCTGCGCTTGCGATGCGGCGGGGGTGACTCGATGGTCAGCGCCCCGTCTTGGCTCTCGAAAATCGTTGCGACGCGGACCTGACCGTCGTCCTCATAAAGTACGTGCGTAGACACTGCGGGGCAGTCTACCGGCCAGGGCGCCACCGCCGGGAAAAAAAGGCAGCGCGGCGCGAAGAAGGCGCGGATGGTGGGTGGCGACGGGCAGCTGCACGATCCGACGTCGGGGGAGGACGACGAAGCGGCCTAGGGACTCTGCGGCGTGGGCTTTTCGGGCTCGGGCTTGGGCGGGTTCGACTTGTTCTGGGGCTTCTTCTTCTTGTCGGGACCGCCCCAGTCGAAGAGCTTGGTGCCGCTAAGCTCGCCCGGATGGCCAGGGGTCAGTCCCGTCGGGAGGGTGCTGCGGTTCGGCGGTGTCTGGCCCGGCTGCGCCCCGGTCAGCGAGCGCGCCCCCGCCCCTTCCTTGCCGGTATCGCCGGTCTGCGCACCGGCCCGCAGGGTCGCCGCAGTGCCCAAGCCAGCGGCTCCCGGTGCGGCGGAACCGGCTCCCGGCTTGCGGCGCCTTGCCGGCTCCGAAGGAGGCAGCGCGCCGCTATCTGATCCGCCCGCTGCGACTCCTAGACCGCCTGTTCCACCGCTGCCCGTGCCCCCGCTGCCACTGCCCCCGCCGCCTCCGGCTTGCGCCAGGGCTTCGCGACGGGCGACGATGCGCGCCGCGATCTGCTGCCGCTCGGCTGAGTGCAGACCGGCACGGGGATTGCTCAGCGGCTCGGTCTCGCGCAGCGCCGCGAAGAGCTGCGAGCCAGTGAGCGACACGCTCTCGATCCGACGGGCGGTGAAGTCGTTGTCATTGACGACCACGAAGCCGGCATCGCGGCCATCGTGCGAAAAGACCTGCGGCGGCAGGCTGACCCGCGGAAGCTGCGCCGACCGCGGTAGCGCCATGCGCACCGGCGGACCGCCGTACGGCTGCGGTCGCCAAGCGATGACGCGATCGCTGACGCGGAACTCGACCCAGGCGGGACTCCAGTCGCGACCGGGCAGCCAGGCCCAGGTGCAGTTGTTCAGACCGACTTCGACCCAGCGACCGTAGTGGTCGGTGACCCAGCTGATCTTCGAGCTGCTGACGAAGGTCCAGCCGAACTCGGACATCGTCCAGTGGCCGCGCTGGTACGGCTGGAAATCGACACCGACGACATCGGGATGGGGGCAGAAGACGTGGCCGTAGCGATCGGTATCCAGCCAGGTGCCGTAGTCGCGTAGCACCTCGAAAAACTCTTCGATCGGGATGACTTTTTGATCCGGCACCAGGGCAGCGAGCTGCGCCTGCGCCGACGGGATCAGCGACGCCGGGATCTGAGACGACAGCATCGGCGAAATCAGCCCCAGCGCAAGTCCGCAGACTAGACCCCAGACGCCGCGCGACCGCCGCCGCGCAACCGCTGAAAAGTAGGCAGAGGGAGCACTCGACCGATGGCAGGTATGGGCTTGGAATGTCGGCATGCCGGAATGACTGCGCTCTGCTCTCTATATTTGCCTAGCTTGCGGCAACCGTGCTACTTCCGCCGGGACTGCGCAACGGTTTTCAGGTCCCCCCCATGGGTGTGACCAGGGAGTAAGGATGAAAGTCGGACTGGTGGGCTTCTCTGGAAGCGGTAAGACCACGGTGTACAACGCCCTCACCGGGCAAAAGGCCGAGACCGGCTACGCCTCGCGAGGCAGTGGCAAGACCAACCTGGGCGTGGTCAAGGTGCCCGATGCCCGCGTCGAAGCCCTGAGCGCGATTCACAGCCCCAAGAAGATCACCTTCGCCGAGATTCACTTCGTCGATGTCGCGGCGCCGCCGGGCGCAGGCGGACGCAGCCTCGACACCTCGGCGCTGCCGGCCATGCGCGAGGTAGATGCGCTGGTGCAGGTGGTCCGCGCCTTCCCCAGCGAAGACGGCAAGGCCGCCGATCCGCTGGGCGAGGTGCAGGATCTTCTGACCGAGCTCACGCTGGGCGACCTGGCGCCGATCGAAAAGCGGCTGGACCGCCTGAAAAAAGAGAAGGGCAAGCCGGGCGAGATCGAGCTTCTCGGCAAGCTGAAGGCGCACCTCGAAGCCGGGAAGTCGCTGCGCGATCTGGAGCTGAGCGAGCAGGATCTGGTCGCCGTCTCGGGCTATCGCTTCCTAACGCAGAAGACGCTGCTCATCGTGCTCAACGTCGCTGAAGGCGATGTCGACAAGCCGATTGATCCCCGCCTGGCCGCCTACGCCGCCGAGAACAAGCTGACGATCATTCCCCTCTCCGGCAAGCTGGAGATGGAGCTTGCCGAGCTGGGCCCCGACGAGCAGAAGGCCTTTCTGGCCGACCTGGGGCTGAGCGATACGGCGCTGCCGCGCTTTGTGCGGGCGGCCTATGCGGCTCTCGATCTGATCAGCTTCCTGACCGCCGGTCCCGACGAGTGTCGCGCCTGGACGATTCGTCGCGGCACCAATGCGGTGCGCGCCGCCGGCAAGATCCACTCGGACATCGAGCGTGGCTTTATTCGCGCCGAGGTCATGACCTTCGACGACTTCATGACCTACAAGAGCGAAGCCAAGGTCCGCGAAGCCGGTAAAGCCCGACTCGAAGGCAAAGAGTACATCGTGCGCGACGGCGACATCGTCCACTTCCGCCATAACAGCTAGCCGGGTTGTGGCCGCGGCCTGCGACAGCTAGTGCAGGCGGCGATAGGGATCGCTGTTCTCGTCGGATTCTTCGGCCGGGGGAGTGGCCGGAGGAGGTGTCTCGGGGGGTTTGGCCGGCGGCTTGGCGACCGGTGCTTCGGCAGCAGGAGCCGGAGCTTCGGGCTTGGGCTCCGGCTTAGCTTCGGGTTTGGCTTCCGGCTTCACCTCGGTCGGTGCTGGGCTCGTCGGTGCCGCCGGTGCCGTCACCGTGGGTGCTGTCGCTGCGGGTGCAGTCACCGCTGGTGTAGTCACCGCCGGTGCGGTCCCCGCGGGGCTCGCCGGCTGTGCTGGCTGGCCCACGGCTGGGGCTGGAGTCGGCGCAGTCGGAGTCGGCGGCGTCGGTACGGTTGCGGGCCCCGGTGCCCCGACCGGCGGCACTGCCTTGTTTTCACCAGGCTTAGCGGCAGGCGCAGCGGGCGATCCGACGGCAGGTGGACGTGGCGCAGCGGGGCGCGACGGAGTCGAGCCACCACGGATGAGGTTCACCGGAGCGCTGGTCGGGGGTGGCACAGGGGGCGGAGCGGTTGTCGGGGGCGGTGTCGGTGGACGCTCACGCCCGTAGGCATAGAGCAGACCGACGAGCACGCCGATGGCGATGGCACCTCCCACACCGACTAGCTGCTTCCAGTGCTGCTGCCAAAACGGGGGAGGCGGGGCATAGGCGTCGTCGCTCTCGACCGCAGCGCGGCGGCTTGCTGCCCGACCGGATGCGGGACGCACCGTCGCGGGACGTCCGCCCTCTGACCGCCCGGCCCGGCCACTGCTGCGCGGCAGGCGAGGTGCAGGCGCTTCGTCTTCCTCGTCGAGGTCTTCGTCGAAGTCTTCGTCTTGCTCAGCTTTGCCCCGGGCATCCGCGGCGGCAGCGGCTCGTCCGTCTTTTCCGGGCCCGGCCTTTTTGCGGGGGGCCGGCTCTCCTTCGGCCTCGGCCCCCTCGTCGTCACCAGAGTCGAACCACTCGCCCGACTCCGGCTTGCTGCGCGCCTCGCTCTTGGGTGTGGGAGCGGCACTTACCCGCAGTCGCCCGGAGGCCTTGGGCGCCGGCCGACCCGTCGCAGCTTCGCCCCCGCCGTCTTCGACCAGAGCCCGCAGTGCCGCGATGGTCAGCGTCGCAGACTGCGGACGCCCCGCCGGATCTTTGGCCAGCATCTGCAGGATCAGCTCAGCCAGGCCATCGCTGATGCGCGGATTGAGGCTGCGCGGATCGGGCACCGGATCGCGGACCTGTCGCAGCAGCACCTGCAGACCCTGCTGACCGTCGAAAGGCACCTTACCCGTCGCCATCTGAAACAAGATGCAGCCCAGCGAGTAGATGTCGGCGCGGCCGTCGACCGACTGCCCCGAGGCCTGCTCCGGCGCGATGTAGTGCGGCGTACCGAACACCGTCCCCATGCGCGAGATCGGGTCTTCCCCCGGCGCGACGTGAGCCACCATCTTGGCGATGCCGAAGTCCACAACCTTGACGACGTCGGACTCGCCGCGCTTTTCCGAGAGCAGGATGTTTTCCGGCTTGAGGTCGCGATGGACGATGCCCTGACCGTGCGCCTCGGCCAGCGCCGACGCGATCTGCGCCCCGATGTGCACGATGCGACGCAGCGGCAGCGGCTTGCCTACGCCGAGCAGGCCGGACAGCGGCACGCCCTCGACGTATTCCATGACCAAAAAAGGCACGCCCTCTTCGGTCTGTCCCACGGTGTGCACAGTCGCGATATTGGGGTGGTTGAGGCGCGCCCCAGCCCGCGCCTCGCGCAGGAAGCGCTTGATGACATCGGCGTCTTTCAGCAGATCGGCGCGCAGGATCTTGACTGCGACCTCGCGATCGATGCCGACCTGATTGGCGCGGTACACCGTGCCGGTCGCGCCATGGCCACAGACCGCCTGAATCTGGAACTGCCCCGCCAGGGTGCGACCCAAAAGCGGCTCGGCCACTGGCACCACGGCATAGCCATCGACGGGACAGAAGCGCACGCCATTGTCATAGCGCTTGCGGCAGTGGCTACATTCGGTCACGAGTTTGGTTGTACCACCTCGCCCAGAAAGGCGAAAGCGAGGACGAGGACGTGCCTAGCGATGCCGCAGACGCCACCACAGAGCGACGAGCCCAGCCGCCATCAGCACAAGCGACAGGAGGATCGGGGCGCGCAGGAGATGCTGCAGGCGAAATGACGGCGTCGCAAAGCCGATCTGGCGCGCCAGCGCATCGTCTAGCTGCTGCCGCTGGGCATGCGCGATGTGAGCTCGCGCCTGGCCCAAGCGAACCAGGCGACGCTCAACCTCGCGCAGCGATTCGGCCTCGCCACGGCAGGGGGCGCAGCCATCGAGGTGCGCCTCGACCTGCGCGCCAAGCTGCGCACTAGGCGCGGGCAGTTGCCTTCTTACTTCCGTGCAGGTCATTGAGATCTCGTGGCTGCAGCAGAATGGCTCCCGCTCCGAGGACGTCCTCGGCGGCCACCAAATCACGCTGCAGGGCTCGGCGCAGGAGCTTGCGCCCGTGGCCCAGGAAAAATGAGCAGGCATCTTCGCCGATACCCAGCAGCTCGGCCGTCGCAGCGATCGATCGCCCTTGCATCACCACCAGCGCGATGACGGCACGAATCTCGGCCGGCAGGCTGTTTAGGGCATCACCAATTCGCTCTAGCTGACCCACGCCATCGCTGGGCAGCGACGCCGCTCCCTCGAAAGGCTCGCTGCGTACAGTCCGCCCGTCGCTGGGTTCGTCCGCCGTACCCTCCAGACCATCGCTGGCCTGGACCGCTGCTGGCGTCACTCGCAGTCGCAGCAGCGCCAACCGAATCACGCTGCGGTCTAAGAGTCCGGATAGCGATGCATCCGACCCCGAGTCGACTGCAACCGACTTCGGACTGGCCCCGCCCTGGGCCAGAGCCATCGCCGTCTGCTGCAGCGCCTCGGCCACCACCTGACGGGCCGCATGGGGGTCGTCCAGAAGCTGCAGCGCACAGGCATAGAGCCGCTCGCGCTGCGCGTAAAGCTCGGCGGGAATATCGGTCCGCGCGGCCGCATCGGAAGACAGCGCGCGCCCCAGCCCCGCCGCCCGTCCAGGCGACCGCCCACGATGCACCAGGCGTCGCAGCAGGCGGGCCCACAGCCCCGGAGTGGATGACGGCTTAGACACGGATTTCAGGCTTATTGTTCCTCAGACGAAGCGGGCTTGTCTAGCTTGGCCTTGAGGCTGCGCAGCCGCGTGCTGATCTCATCGTCTTTGGCCGATTTTTCGCCGCCGGGTCCGCCTGCACTGCCGGGGCCCAGCAGGCGATCGAAGCGAGCGCTGGTCTGCCGGTCGCGATCTTCCTGCACCGCGGCGGCAAGCTCCGGCTCTAGCTCGGCCATGGCTTCGGCTTGCTGCTCTTTTTCTTCGATCTCGGAGACGAGCGTATTGAAGCGATCAAACGCGCTGCCTTCGCCGCCGCTCTGCTTGTGCGCCGCTCGGGCGCGCGACTTTAGCGCCTCGCGCTTGCCCTTCACCTCGGTCAGCTTGGCCTCGCCCTGCCGCAGATCGCCCTGCAGCTTGGCAACGATGCGCGAGTGCTCAGCGAGCGTACCCTCGGCGGTCCGCAGCTTGTCCTCGGTGTCGGCCTGCCGCACCAGCGCCTCTTTGGCGAGGTCATCCTCGCCGGCCCGCACGGCGCGCTCAGCATGGTCCTGCCACTTCTGCACGCCGCGATAGGCTTCGTCGACGCGCTTCTGCGCCAGCTTTTCCTGCACCAGCGCGTCGCGGAGCTCGGTGCGCATCTTGACCAGCTCTTCTTCCATCTCGGTGATGAGCAGATCGACTTCTTTGGCCGGGTCCGACAGCTTATCGACGGCGGAGTTCAGGTTCGACTTAATCAGGTTCGACAGGCGCCCAAGAATCGACATGCCCCCCAGTCTACACCGCCTCCCCGGCGACAACATGGCCACTCCAGGAGATTGACCGGCCGACGACAACGCGGCATGCTCGCGCCGCATGTCGCATGCCTCCCTCGATATTCGCGATCTGGCGGTGAGCTTTCGCCAGAGCCATGCCACGGCGCGCAGTCCAGGGGGTGGCTACGTGCGCGCGCTCGACGGAGTCTCGCTGCGCCTGCCGGCGCGAACGACGCTGGGACTGGTCGGTGAGTCGGGATCGGGCAAGTCGGTGACGGCGCTGTCGATCCTGCGGCTTTTGCCCGAGCCGCCGGCCCGCATTGACGGGGGACAGATCGTCTTTCACAGCCAGAAGGGCGATGGCGGAGCCCGCGATCTCCTGCGCTGCTCGCCGTCGGAGCTGCGCCAGATTCGGGGTGGCCAGATCGCGATGGTGTTTCAGGAACCGATGACCGCGCTAAACCCGGTCTACACCATCGGTGATCAGGTCGGCGAGTCGCTGCGCGCCCACCAGTCGCTGACCCGGCGGGAGGGCCTGGAGCGAGCCGTTGAGCTGCTCGATCAAGTCGGGGTTCCCGACGCAGCACGGCGGGTGCGCGACTATCCGCATCAGCTGTCGGGCGGGCAGCGGCAGCGGGTGATGATCGCCATGGCCCTGTCCTGCCGCCCAGAAGTGCTCATCGCCGACGAGCCGACGACCGCGCTTGATGTGACGACGCAGGCGCAGATCTTGGATCTGCTGTCGCGGCTGCAGCAGCAGCTTGGCATGTCGATGCTGCTCATCAGCCATGACCTGGGAGTCATCGCCACCGTCTGTCAGCACGTGGCGGTGATGTACGCCGGACAGATCGTCGAGTCGGCGCCGGCACGGACGCTGTTCCGGCGGCCTCGTCACCCCTACACCTTCGGCCTGCTGACGGCGCTGCCGCGACTGGGCATGGTGCGCGAGCGCCTGCGCGAGATTCCCGGGCGCGTGCCCCGACTGGGCGAAGTGCCAAAGGGCTGTCGCTTCGCTGAGCGCTGTCCCTACGTAAAGGAGCGCTGCCGCCAAGAAGCACCGGCCCTGACCGATGACAGCGGCGCGACCCCGACCAGCCTAACCCCGGGCCAGCACCTTGTGCGCTGCCACTTCCCGATCGACAGCGATGGCAAGCGCCAGGAAGCCAGCGGGGCTCAGCCTGCCCTCACGGAGACGCCATGACGGCTGAAGCGACTGCCGCTCAGCCGACGCCTCCCCTGGTGGACGTAAAGGGGCTGTGCAAGCACTACGTCATCGGCCGCGAGGGCCTGCTATGGGGCCCGCCGAAGCTGGTGCGCGCCGTCGATGACGTCAGCTTTTCGCTGCGGGCCGGCGAGAACATGGGCCTGGTCGGCGAGTCGGGCTGCGGCAAATCAACGCTGGGCCGCACGCTGCTGCGCCTACTAGAGCCGACCGCTGGCGAGATCCACATCGATGGCGTCGATCTGCTCGCCCTGCCAAACCGCGAGCTAAGGCGGCTGCGACGGCAGGTGCAGATGGTGTTTCAGGACCCGTTTGCCTCGCTCAACCCGCGGCTGACGGTGCACGAGCTACTCGCCGAGCCGCTGCGCGTCCACGCGCTGGTCGCGCCGCCCACCCGTGGTCCAGCGGAGATTGAAGCGGTCGAGCGCCTGCTCACCGACGTTGGCCTGCCCGCCGACAGCCGGCGGCGTTACCCCCACGAGTTTTCCGGTGGCCAGCGCCAGCGCATCGGCATCGCCCGCGCTCTGGCCGTGCGCCCCAAGCTGATCGTCGCCGACGAGCCGGTCAGCGCGCTGGATGTGTCGATCCAGGCGCAGATCGTGAACCTGCTGCGCGATATCCAGGCCCGCCAGAACCTGACCTATCTGTTCATCTCGCATGACCTCAAGGTCGTCGAGCACCTGTGCGACAAGGTGGCGGTGATGTATCTCGGCCGCATCGTCGAGCTGGCCGAGACGGATGTGCTGTACGGCTCGCCGCGCCACCCCTATACCGCGGCGCTGATCGCTTCCGTCGTCGAGCCGCCGCACATCGCCGAACCCGGTACGCCGCTGTCAGGACCGGCCCGTCGTCGCGAGACCCCGTCTCAGGCCGAGCGGCGACGGTTGTTCCTGTTTGGCGATCCGCCCTCCGCCACCAATCCGCCACCGGGCTGCCCGTTCCATCCCCGCTGTCCGAAGTATGCCGAGATGAAGCAGCCTGAGGTCTGTCGGACGAAGCTGCCGGTACTGCGCACGCTTGGCAGCGGGCCGGGCACGCAGCCGCACCAAGTCGCCTGCCACCTCGCGGAATAGCGGAAGGTGACCGCTAGCGCGGCGCAGCGACCGCAGGCTTCGGCGGCGCAGACTGCGCGGGGGACGCACCGGGACTGGCCGACTTCGCGTTCCCGCCCTCACCCTTCGACGATCCACCCGACTTGCCAATCAGCGGCACCGGCACCTTGGGCAGGATCTCAGTCAGCACGCGCGAGTCGTATTCCAGCGGGTATTCCAAGCCAATAAAACGGGCCAGCGTCGGAGCGATGTCCTCGGGACCACATGTCTGAGGATAGCGACCACCCTTGATGTTGGGCGCCAGGAAGAACAGCGGCACGTGCCGGTCATAGTCGTACGGCATGCCGTGACCCGTACCACCCGGCCGGTCGTCGACGTAGACGTACGGCTTCATGCGCGCCACGACATGTCCCGATCGCGGCCCGAAGTATGAGTTCTGGAACAGATCGCGGTAGGGATCGCCGCCCGTCTCGGCTCCGAGCCCAGCGGTGCCGCGGGCCAGATCCGCCTGCGTGTACACCGCCGTCACCAGGCCGGAAGCCCCCAGCACTTCAATCACCACCGCCGTCACCTCTTCAATGGTCAGCTGGTGTTCGCGGATGACTTTTTCGTTGAGATAAAAGTTCGGCGGATCGAAGTAGGCCATCAGGCCCTTGATGCCGGGGAAGCGCTGCGCGAAGGCGGCGTCGAACATGCTGTTCAGCTCTTTGCTGTGCAGACGTCGTCCCGGCTGGCCGCGAGCGATCAGCGTCTCGATCAGCGGCTGCGAGCCATGATCGGCGGTCAGCACCACCAGCGTGTTCTTCAAGCCCACGCTGCGATTGACGGCAAACAGCAGCTGGTCGAGCACGAGATCGAGCCGCAGCAGCTGATCCATCATCTCGTGGCTATCTGGCCCATAGGTGTGACCGACGATGTCCGTCGCCGAGAAGCCGACGGCGAGAATGTCCGTGTGCTCATCCTGGCCGAGCTGATGCCCAGCCATCGCCTGGATGGCCACATCCAGCGTCAGCTCATCGGCGAACGGCGTGCGACGCACATCGTCATAGAATTCTTTGTCGGGCGGGGCGCTGCGCAGCTTGTGCGGGAAGACGATGTCTTTGCGATCCCACTCGCCCTCGACGGCGTCCTTGCCGGCGTAGCGCTCGTAAAAGCGCTCATCGTTGTAAAGGCGCGTCCAGGAACGGCCGGCATAGCGATCGGCGTACTTCTGCTCGTTCCAGCGATTCAGCCACTCCGGTGGCTGGTTCATGTAGTAGGTGCTGGTGATGAAGCGCCCTTCGGCCGTCTCGTACCAGTAGGCGGCGTCGGCGCGACGCCCGGCCATGAGGATCGCGGCGCGGTCTTTGAGCGAGACGCCAATGACCTTGGACTTCGGCGACTTGCTCTTGAGAACATCGCCGACCGTAAAGCCCATGAAGTAGTGCGGCGAGGCCCCACGGCCCTTACCGCCGACCGGCTGATGCACGGGATCTTCGACGAGGTTAACCGACTTGCCGAGCAGCTGATCGTACCAGCTATTGGCGATCATCCCGGTGTGCGAGCCGTGCTGTCCCGAGAGGATGACAGCGTGCCCCGGGCCGGTCTCGCAGTTCGCGTGGCGGTAGCGATTGTTCAGGAACTGCGCGCTCTGCTGCATGAGCGTGCGGAAGCCGCCTTTGAACAGCTTGCCGAAGCGATCAAGGTAGTCGTAGCGCATCTGGTCGATGGAGATGACCAGAACTAGCCGCGGGCGGGGTGCGGCAGGCTGAGCCTCGGACCCTCCTGTCGAACACAGGCAGGACAAGGCCAGCAAGGTGATAACAGAGCGAAATCTCAAGGGTACGGCCGCCGCATTCAGAGGACGACCTAGCGAGTATATCAAGCTTGTGCTAGCGCCCGAATGACTAATTCGGGCAAGGGGCGGAAGCGATCGGAACGGCTACGTTTCAGACGGGAAGCGAGACAGGGTGTCCTACGGAGGCGGAACGGAGGCGGCGGTGCCAGTCAAGCGGGCGACGACCGCAGGCGGGGTCGCTTAGATGCCGAGCAGCTTGTCGATCTCTTTCTGGTCCATCGCCTTCTTCGGCTTGGGGGCGGGCGCCGGAGTGGCCGGCTTGGCGGCGGCGGGCTCACTCTTCTTCGCGCTGCCACCGCTGCTCTTGCTGCTGTGGTGACGGCGGCTGCCGGACTTCTCGCCTTTTTCGCCTTTGTCATCGCCGGCGGCCGGCTTGTCGTTGGCCGCCACGGCATCGCCAGCCGGAGCCGGCTTGTCAGTCGCAGCCGGCGCAGCAGCCGGGTCAGCCGGTGCAACCACTGGGGCTGGCGTCGGCGGCGTCGCAGCCGCGACGGCTCGCTTCGAGATGACGATGTACATGACCGAGGCGAGACCGATCAAGATGAACGCCACGCAACCACCGACGATGAATAACCACTTCGGTGGGCCGCTCTGATGAATTACTGGGGCAAACGGATCGCGGGCCATGTTGGGCAGGTCTCCTGTGCTCTGCGTGATCTGGCAAATACTATACCGACCCTCTGACCGCCAAGCTCTGTTTGATCGACGGGTAGCAGCTAAGGCTTCGTACTGTCCCAACAATTTGCCGCTCGATAACTTCGGCGAAGGGGGCCCCCTCGGCGCTGGGGCTGACGATCAGGCACTCCCTATGGACTGGGCATGGTCGGTCGCAGCG
This sequence comes from uncultured Myxococcales bacterium, assembly GCA_937952145.1. Taxonomy (GTDB): domain Bacteria; phylum Myxococcota_A; class Polyangia; order Palsa-1104; family JAEUJZ01; genus JAEUJZ01. The sequence continues at coordinate 42,727 of CALFYE010000393.1, read as the reverse complement.
CTGGGCTGTCGTGGGTACGACGACCCGTGGGGACAACTGACCGTAGCAGGCTGACCCGAGGCGGGGAACCCTGCCTCAACCGCTCCCCATGCGAGCGCAAGGTTCGCTCTCAGGTGCCGCCGCGGCAGCAGCCCTTAGGGATTGGCGGGAGCTCCCGAGGCTGCCGGCGTGCCACCCCGCTGCTGCCCCTCGACCTCGTCTAACAGCTCGTCCAGTCGCGAGCGCTTGCCACGACGTCGGGGACGCTCCGTCGGTTCTTCCTCAGCGGCTTGCGAGGTGCGCTCCAGGGCTTCTAGGCGGCGCAGATCGGCCTCGGACAGCGGGGGGTCGCTGGGTCGGAAGTCGGCGCGACGGTTACGGGCCGCTGCCGCTCGGCCATCCGCAGCCTCGCCTCCGCCTTCCTCGGCGGGTAGTGGCGTGCTGCGTCCTAGCCCGCGGGTCTCTAGCCGATCGGCAGCGATGCCCGCGCCAATCAGCCACTGCCGCACGGCCTCGGCGCGCTCTCGCGAGAGGCGGTCGTTGTCGGCCTCGCTGCCTTCGCGATCGCTGTGGCCGCGAATCAGCAGCTTCTTGCGCTCGGGATGCTTGCGCAGCTGTTCGGCCAGTGCCTGCAGCCCCGCCTCGTTGCGACGATCGAGCTTGGCGCTGCGCCGCGCAAAAAAGATCGGTCGCAGGCCGCGCAAAAACTCTTCGTCGACCGCCGGATCTTTAGGCTGCGGCAAGGGACAGCCAGCCCGCTTGGGATCGGGCTTGTCGCCAGCCGCTTCCTCGGGACAGGCATCTTCTTTGTCGACCACGCCGTCGTTGTCACGATCGGGCAGCGGGCAGCCCTTGCGACTGGGATCGGGCTTGTCGCCGGGCGGCTGCTTGGGGCAGAGGTCGTCGGTATCAAGGATGCCGTCGCGATCTTGATCCCCCAGCGGACAGCCGACGCGCTTGGGATCGGGATAAAGACCTCGTGGCTCACGCGGACACAGATCCTGCGCATCCGAGACGCCGTCGTTGTCGACATCGGAGGGCCGTGGGCAGCCGTTGCGGCCGCGATCGGGATCCGAGATTCCCTTTTCTTGCGGGCAGGCATCGTCGCGATCGGGGATGCCATCCTTGTCCAGATCGGCCTCCGGCGGACGGCGAATCGGGGCATAGGCCGCGCGCAGCAGGAAGCGAACATCCGGCGTGCCCGGCTGACGCAGAATGCCCAGCCCGAGCGCGGCCCCGAACTGCACCTGATGCAGCGCGTTGTAGTGCGCGCCGATCAGCGTCTCTAGGCTGGTGAAGTCGCGCCCAAACGCGTTGCCGCCGGTTACGACGGTGCTCAGCAGCAGCTCTGGCCCAACGGAGAAGCGGCGATACAGATCGGCGTAGCTGCCGCTTAGGCCAAGCTGCACCTCGGGTCCCACGGTGACCGTCTGACCCAGCAGCGCTTCGGCGCGATACAGGAAGCTGGCCGTCGCCGACCAGCGAAACTTGCGATAGAGCCCGCCGACGATGAGCTTCGGCGAGAAGCGCACGGTCTGCTCGCTGAGCTGCGGAGCCAGCGAGGCATTGAACTGGCGCAGCGGGATCCACACGGCGGCCGAGAGGTGCAGCGAAAACGGCGTGCGATCGGCGTGCCCGACCAGGCGCACGATGCCGGCAAACCGCGGATCGCCGACGCCAGCCCCCGGCAGCGGCGTGATGCCGCCCAGCTCTTGTCCGCGTTCGAGAAACGTCACCGGCAGCATGAACGACAGGTTGATGCGATCGAGAAACGAGCCAGCGACCTCAAAGTGCCCGAGGAGCTGGTGCGTGATGATGGGGTCGATGAGACTGAAGCTGCCCTTCGAGCTGAGCCGCCCCAAGACCAAGACGTTGTGGCCGTAGTTCAGCGTCAGTCCGGCCGAGACGTAGCGAGTCGACGAATACCAGGGATGGTCGACCATGAACGACCACTCACCGACGGTGGTGGGCTCGTAGCGATTGAGCTGAAAGCCGCTGTTCTGGGCCGCCGCTGGGGGGCTTGGCCACATCACAGCGAAAAGAGCCAAGAGCAAGAGCCCGCGGATCCGTAGCCAGGCTCGCCGTGCTGGGGGCAGCGAGGCGCCATAGCCGCTAGCGGTTCGCCGGCCTAGCTCCTGGAACGGCCGCGGGCGAGGTTTAGAGCGCCTATCAAAAGCGTCGAGAGGAACCCCAGCGGCAAGGAGGAAGGAGCGAGCGGCCTCCTGGCCGTGACCGACGACCGACGCGGCCGATGGGGTCCACAACAGGTTTTGATAGGCGCTCTTAAGCTCTCGGGCAGACACGCGCTTACGACTCCCGTCCCACGCGCAGGGAGCGACGTCGCCCCACTGCCAGCATCCCGGCATAGGCCAGAGCCAGGAGAGCCAGGCCCAGTCCGGGAGTCGCCCCCGAGCCAGACGAGCCTCCGACGGTGCCGAGTAGTGCGCAGCCCAGACCACCGCCCGCCGCGTATACACGCGAGGCGCCTATCGGGATGTCCCAGACCACGGTGTTATCGCTGGGCTTGGACTCGCTATTGTCCGAAGCGCTGACGTTGGCCACGATGCGGATCCCCGTCGCATCGGCCGGCGGACTGACCAAGAGCTGCAGCTCGGACGTCTGACCGCGCGCCAGCGCGCTTTGGCGCAGGCAGGTGACGGTCTGGTTCATGATGTTGCAGTTCCAGTTATCGGCGAAGAGCACGCCACGCAGCGACGCGCCCATCGGTAGCGTAAACGACAGACTGGCCGCCGACGTCGACGCGGGACCCAGGTTGTTGACGGTGAAGAAGTAGGTGACATTTTCACCCACCGCCGGCTCCACCGGATCGGTGCGCACCGCGATGTTGAGGTCGATCAAGCTGCCGGCGACGACGTTGCAGCTAGCCGAGCTGAAGTTGTTGCTGAGCATCAGATCGTAGTAGCTGTTGGGCAGGGTGGCGGTAAGCGAGTAGGTCAGCTGACCTCCCGCCATGCTGCTCGATACCAAGCCGTTCATGACGTAGACGAGCTCGCCCCCGACGGGCAAATCGATCACTGGCGGCAAGTTACCGCTGCCACTGGGTGAGGCGCAGACAGCGCCGCCGTTGCCAGTGCAGGTCCATGTGACGCTAGTCAGGACCAGGGGCTGCGTCTCGGTCAGCTTGATGTCGTTCATCGAAAGCGGCCCGACGTTCTTGATGCTGGCGGTAAAGCGCGCTGAGCCTCCCGGCACGGTAATGTTCTGACCGGCGGTCGTGGTGACGGTGATGTCGGTGGGGATGCAGATCGGGTACTGCTTGCCGGGTCCGGCGTTGGCGTCGTTATCGGGCTGACCGGCCGCGCCGCGCGTCGCTCCGTTAACGGGAAACTCTGACACGGCCGAGCCGTTGCTGGTGCCGGCGCTGCCGCCCAGTGCAGCCCGCGAAGCCGTCGTGCCAGTGACGGCAATATAGCCACCACTACCGCCGCCACCGCCACCCTGGCTGTTGGTCAACGTCGCGACGTTGTTGCCGCCCTGCCCACCTAGCGCCTGCGCCGTAACACCGCTTTGGTTGCGGTTGGTGGCAACCACGATGGTGCCGCCCGCGCCGCCGCCGCCGCCGCCTTCATTGCTGGCCGAGGCCTGACCCCCGGCTCCATCAGCGATGATGCGTGCATTGCCGGTGAGATCGCGACTGAACAACAGGACGATGCCACCGCCCGCCCCGCCGCGTGAGCTGGTGGTAGTCACGCCTTCGCCGCCACCGCCACCGCCACCCATGAAGATCTGACGCAGCGGATCATTGCTCAGGGGACGACCGCCGCGACCGCCAACTTCCCGTCGCAGATCGCCAGCCCAGGCCGCCGCTCCAGGAGCCGTGGTGGTCGCCACCTGATCGGTGGTGGCCGAGCTATAGCCGCCCCGCCCGCCGCCGGCCGAGTTGGTGAGCTGGTTGGCGTTGCCGGTGTAGCCGGGGTCCAGCGTCCAGGCCATGGCGCCGGTGATGTTATTTTCCATCACGCCGTGTCCATTCCAGGCCAGGGCACTGTCGCCGTTGCCGCCGCCGCCGCCGCCGGCTCGGGCGTAGTTGCCGCCACCGCCGCCATTCGCCGGAGCACCGCGGCCATAGAATCCGTTGACCAGCGCGCTCTGATAGCCCGCGACGCCTTCGCCCTTTTCCGCGCCGTCAGCGGTGTTGGTCGAGCGAAACACCGAGCTGCCCAGACCCGCGCCGCTGGTCGCGTCGATGCCGCCGCCACGAAAGCCCTTGCCGGTCACATCGATCTTGCCCGTCCCAGCGAAGGTGATGCCGTCCTGCACCATCAGCGCGACGATGCCGCCGGTGTTGCCATCCCAGGCGGGGGCGCTGATCGAGGTGTTGGTGGGCACGCTGAGCGTGGTGTATTGCGGCACGCGGATGACCTGGGTGTGGCCAGCCGCCAGATAGCTGTTCCGCAGGCCACCGCAGCTACCGTCTAGCGTGATGGTGTTGTTGCCGAAGTTGACGCCGGTCACGCCGATCATCTCGTAAAGGCCTGCGCCGTTGAGGTCGATGATCGTGCCGTAGGCATCGCTATCGATGGTGTCGATGTTGGAGCCCTGCATCTGGATCAGCATCAGCAGGTCGCCGGCCTGTAGCACGCCCAAGCTGCCGGCCGACACCAGCTGAATGCTCGTCGTGCCCTTGGTGGCATTGGCGCTCAGTGCGCCGTAGGCATTCACGGCCTGATTCAAGGTGCTGATGCTCTGCGGTCCGTCTTTACCGACGAGCGGATGCTGAGTCTGGCCCAGCATGAGCTCATCGGGCTCAGCAGAACAGGCCCCGACAAACAAAGACAAACAGGCGACAGGGATCGCTCGCAAATAGGCGCGCATCTAATCACTGTAAATCAAATTCGAGCGGTCAGATCGTGACGAGAAATGGGGCCTCGCTGCGCCCGGCCTGCAGGGCAATGGCGACGGTCTGACCAGCGCTGGCTAGGTAAAGTGGCTGACCGCTGCAGAGCAGGCGCAGGTCGGCGAGGGTAATCCGCTGATCGGCGACGACAAACGGCAGCACCAGGGGACAGCTACGGAACTGACTGCAGCCCCAGCCGCGCTTGCCCCAGATCAGCACGCCTTGCCGACAGCGGGGACAGGACAGAGGTGGTGTGACGGGGGAGCCGGGGCTGGTGCTCCCCAGCACGGCAGGTCGGCTCGCGGTCTCGATGCCTCCTGGACTCGCGGATTCGAGAGACCGCGGGGCAGCGTTCCGCTCGGCAGACAGCGGCTCGCTGGGCAGGCGGGCGGGCGGACTAGCGCGGCGAACCCGACGCGCCGGCGCTTCCTTTCGCGGTGTCCGTAGGCTCGGGCTGCTCTCGCTATTAGCCCGCCGGGACTTGTGCGAGCTGGGCTGGGTCTCGCTGTCGCGGCGGCGGCGCGACCGACTGCGCGACGGCGTCTCTGCCGAGCGACCAGCGGCCGCGTTGCCCCGGGGACGACGACGGCGTTCCCGCGCTCCCCCGGCCTCGACGGCACCCCGGCTGGAGGCCGAACGTCCCTCGTCAGCCGTCGGCAGAGGCGTGATCGGCACCGGTGCGCTGGCCACGCGCGCCACCAGATCAGTGACGAAGGTACGGATATCGCGCATGAAATGTTCGGCGCGCTCCTCACCACGCGCGAGCTGCGACAGCCGCGCTTCCCAGCGTCCGGTCAGCTCGGCCGAGGCCAGCGCCGGCACCGGCAGCGAGTGAACAAGCTCGCTGCCCAGAGCCGTCGGCACCAGCACCTTGCCGCGCCGAGCGATATAGCCCCGCCCCAGCAGCGTCTCGATGATCGCCGCCCGCGTGGCGGGTGTGCCCAGGCCGTGATCGCGCATAGCTTGCCGCAGCGCTGCATCGTCGAGCCCCTGACCCGCACCTTCCATGGCCGACAGCAGCGTTGCCTCGCTGTAGCGCGGTGGCGGGCGCGTCTGCTTGTCCTGTCGCGCAAACCCCGCCCCCAGCCGCTGTCCCACGCGCAAAAGCGGCAAGGTCTGCGGCGTCTCTTCGGCATCGGCGTCCGTCGGATCGGCCTCTGCATCCGGCGTGCGAGCTCGCCGATTCGGCGCATCGCCAAAGCCCGCGACGGCCTGCCAGCCCGCATCCAGTCGCACCCGCCCGCGAGCCTGATAGCGATCCGGGGGCGGCGGGAGCGCGCTCAAAAATTCCTCGCGCTCCGACCGCGCGACAGGCGACGGCGGACTTTTCGCCGACCCGCGAGAAACCGGATCGACGCGCAGCCGCACCTGGGTGTCGCGAAACTCGGCGTCGGGATAGAAGGCAGCCAGGAAGCGACGCGCAATCAGATCGAAGATGCGGGCTTCGCTGTCGCTAAGCGCCGCGATACGAGCCGGCGTCATATCGACAGCGGTCGGAATGATCGCGTGATGATCGCTGACCTTGTGGTCGGCAAAGATCCGCGACGAACCAGCGCGCCGGGAAGCCCCGGCGACCAGCGGCTTCACAAACGGTGCGTACTGCGGACTGTGAGCCAGCGCCGAAAACAGCCGCGGCAGCTGCGCCGACAGATCGTTGCTGAGATACCGACTATCAGTCCGCGGATAGGTGATGAGCTTGTGCTTTTCGTACAGCGCCTGCGCCAGCTTCAGCGTCTGGTCGGCCGAGAAGCCAAAGCGACGATTGGCGGTGCGCTGCAGCGCGCCAAGATCAAACAAGAGCGGCGGCGGCTCGCGCACCGTCTTTTCGGCGATCTCTTCCACCTCGGCCACTGCCACAGCGGAGTCGCGCGTGACGATGCCATCGGCGAGCTCGGCGGTCGAAAAACGGCTCTGACCGGCATGCGAAAAGCGCGCGGTAAACGTCGCTCTCGGCTCACCCGGGGCGGCGGCCGGCTGCAGCGTCGCTTCCACCTCGAAGTAGGAGCGGGGCACAAAGCGGGTGATCTCGTCTTCGCGTCCGACGATTAGGCTAAGGGTTGGGGTCTGAACCCGTCCCAGCGAAAGCAGGGTGCCGCCGCCGCGCCACAGCGTGATGGCCCGCGTGGCGTTTAGACCGACCAGCCAGTCCGCCTCGGCTCGGCAGCGCGCCGCTCCAGCCAGGGCATCAAACGCTCGCCCGGAGCGTAGACTGGCCATCCCGCGCTGAATCGCGGTCTCGGTCAGCGACGAAATCCACAGCCGCTCGACCGGCAGCCGCGATCCCGACAGCTCATAGCAGAAGCGAAAGATCAGCTCGCCTTCGCGACCGGCATCGCACGCATTGATCACCGCTGCGAAGTCGCGCCGCCGCAGAAGATCGCGGACCTTGCGCCACTGCGCCGCCGTCTTGCTGATCGGCTGCAGCTGAAACGTCTCGGGCAGCATGGGCAGCGAGGCTGCGGTCCAGCGCCGCCAAGCCGGCTGGTAGCTGGCGGGCTCGGCCAGCTCGATCAGGTGACCGATGCACCAGGTGATGACCAGCGAGTCGCTCTCGTACGGCCCTGCGCCGCGCGCCGGCACCCCCAGCGCCCGCGCCAGATCGCGCGCCACACTCGGCTTCTCACACAAGAGGAGCTTACGCATCGAAAGCGGTATAACACCCGGGGCGCGACGCCGCGATTCTCCGTCGAGCTGATGACCGAACGCGCCGCATCGCGATGCCGCCGCCTAGCGCCCGCGCGCCAGCCGCAAAAGGTTTATCCCCACCCCCAGCGCTGCCTCGGCTCGCGTCTTTAGTCCCGAGCCGTAGATCAGCGCCACCGCACTCTGCAAAAGCGGAAACGTCGCCGAGCGCACGGGATACAGCGACACCCCGGCATGCAGGGGCAGGCGATCGCTGACCACTGTCTTTACGTGACAGCAGGCGCGCAGACCTTCGCGACCGTTGATCTGGCCAAAGCCCGAGATGCGCAGGCCACCAAACGGCGCCGACTGCACCATGTAGGCGATGCCGAAGTCGTTGATCACCGTCATGCCGGCCGAGATGCCCGCCGCGATGCGCTCAGCGCGCCGCAGGTCTTTGCTGAACACGCTCGACCCCAGGCCGTAGGCCGTCGCGTTGGCCAAGCGCACCGCTTCTTCTTCACTTCGCACGCGCTGGATGGTCATTACCGGTCCGAAGGTCTCGCGCTGCACGATCTCCATGTCGGGGCGGACATCGACCAGCACGGTGGGCTCGAAGAACTGTCCGGGCCAGTCGGGGTTGCGACGACCACCAACCAGGATGCGGGCTCCGCGGGCCACGGCATCGGCAAGCTGGCGCTCGATGATCTCGATCTGGCGCGGCATGGTGGTGGCGCCGACATCGAAGCGGCCGCGCTCGGCCGGCTCTAGGCTCGGTGGTCCCTGGCGCAGGGCACGCACGCGGTCGCAGACCTCGCTGACGAAGCGATCGTAGATGCCATCAAAGACGTACAGGCGCTCGGCGCCGACGCACATCTGACCGCAGGCGGTGTAGACCCCCAGCATGGCGGCGGCCACGGCCTGATCCAGATCGGCATCGTCGCAGATGATCATCGGATCCTTGCCGCCTAGCTCCAGCACGACGGGCGTCAGGGTCTGCGATGCGGCCGACATCACGCGCCGACCGTTCTCGGGCGAGCCGGTAAAGAACACCTTTTCGACACCCGAGGTGACGAGTGCGCTGCCCGTCTCACCTGCCCCGGTGATGATTTGCACGAGATCCGGCGAGTGACCGCAGCGACGCAGCACATCGGCGATCAGCGCCTGATAGCTGGCGGCCGAAGACGAGGCCAGCTCGGACACCTTGGCGACGACGGCGTTGCCAGCAAACAGGGCCGGCACGACGGGGCAGAAGATGTTGTGGAAGGGAAAGTTCCACGGACAGATCACGCCGATCACCCCCAGGGGGTGGTATTCGACGCGCGCCGCTTTGTGCAGCATCAGGCCCGAGGGCCGTGACTCCGGTCGCAGGTCGGCCTCGCCGTGCGTGAGCAGGTGGCGAATTTTTTCGCAGACCGGAAACACCTCGCCCATCGCCGCATCGACCAGCGTCTTGCCCGAGTCGCGCGAAGCCAGACGGCAGATGTCTTCCTGCCGCGCCACGATCTCATCGAGCAGGGTGCGCAGCACCTGTCGCCGCTCAGCGAAGCCGGTCCGCCCCCAGGCGGCCTGCGCCCGACGGGCTCGTTCGACGGTTTGCACGACCTGTGCGCGGCTGTAGACCGGCACCTCGCCCAGCGATTCCAAGCTCGCGGGATCGCGGCAGGGCAGGGTCTGCGGCGGTGGCAGGACGCCATCGCGTGGCGAGGGGCGCGGCGAAACCGGCTCGCGGTCATGAGGAGTCGCAGGGCTGAAGCTCGAGGGCTGCATGGGCAAAATTTCCTTGGTTTACGCGGCCCGCTAGTATCGCCAGGCCAGCCGTTCTGTACAGAGCCCAGAGGTCCCCATGCGCAGCCTGCTTCCCGGTCTTGTCCTGCTTCCTCTTTGTCTGATTGCGACGCCGCGCGCGTCGGCTCAGCCAGTGCGACCCGCCCAGCCCAGCCCCTGCCAGGGCCTAGCCGATCCGACCTTCGCCAGCGAGTGCCAAAAGCTCGCCAGCGGCCATCGCCTGCTACCTCAGGTGGTGTCGGTCTGCGGCCGGCTCAGCCCAGCGCCCGTCGCGCTGAAGTGTCTGCATGCAGCAACGGATCGTCAGTACTCTGCCGATGCCATCGACTGGTGCAGCCGGCGCCCCACCGGCGAAGATGTGGTGCAGTGCTTTACCCTGACGGGCGGGAGCAATCGGCCCCTTGAACCCGTCGCAGGTCCGCCGCCCGCCACGCCGCCGGCGCAGAGCTCAGCTCCCCCGGCCAGCCCCAGCCAGAAAGCGGCGGCCAGCGAGATCTCGCGTCGACCGCTGCCCACCGCAGCCGGGCCTCGCGGACCTCAGGCCCCCGGTCCGGAGGTGATGCAGCCAGCCGGGCATCGGCCCCCGCCCAGCACGCTCGATCGCGTTGGCAACGACATTCGTTCAGTCGTTGAGCCGCCGGGGAACGACTGGCTAGAGCGCGTCGGGCGCGATGTCCGCGGCGGCGCGCAGACCGTCGGGGGTGCCCTCAAGCCACGGCCGCAGAACGATCCCGCGTACGGCCCAGGAAGCCCAGCGCCCGCCGCCAGCCAGCCCCCCGCGACTAGCCCGCCTCGCTAACTGCCCCCAGCACAATGCCCGCCGCGTGCAGATCGGCCAAGGTCTCGGACAGCTCGGCAAAATCGACGCCAACCTGCGCCGCTAGTTCTTCGTCGATGCGCATCCCTTCCAGGATGGCTTTGACCAGGATGAGCTCCAGCGGCAAGGCACGCTCTCGCCGACCGCGCAGCGTCCGATCGCGCCAGAAAAAGACGATGTGCTCGCCCGGCTCGGGGGCGGCGCCGCGTTCGTCTGGCTCGGCGTCCAGCCAGCCGACAAAGTCGTAGTGATAGGGGCGCAGATCGACGGTGCTCGAAAGGCGAAGCGGGCCGGCATCGGCGGGCTGGTCACTGTCGGCATCGGGAGCAATGATCACCAGCCACTCCCACCACTCAAAGTCGGCCAGCTCGGCGATAAACGGCGGCAGAGCTTCCGGCTCGGCGGCCAAGGTCGCGGCGAGGAACTCGGGGAAGAACTCGCCGTTCTGGTTGATCTCGAAGTGGTGCATGGGATGCGCCACAAAGTAGCGCTCGACGAGACGCGACCAGGCTGCCGCCGCTGCTTCGCGGCCATCGCGGGACTCGGCGTGCTGCCGAGCTGCGGCCTCGGTCGCTTCAAAGACCTTGAGCGCCTCCAGGCGATGCAGGGCGCAGAAGCGACCATAGATCGCCAAGCGCTCGGCATGCCGGGCGGTCACGGCATCGGCGGGCGCGCCATATAGCGCCCCGGCGGTCTCGGCGTGCGACGCCGCCCCGTGCAGAAACGGTCCAATCTGAGCAAAGAACGCTGCGATGTCAGGCTGGCTCATGACGCCCTCGCAATCGGGGACTCACCCGCCTGGCTAGCTGGCTCGGCAGACGTCGCAAGGACGCGCTCGGCCACCGCCCGCGCACGATCGGCCTCGTCGATCACTTGATCCAGCGGCGGAATCTCGGCGTCCCATTCGATGATGGTCGGGATCAGGCGACCGGCGCGCTGCAGCGTGTAGGCATACAGATCCCAGACCGGATCGATGATCGGCCCGATGTGGGTATCGATGATGACGTTCCCCAGATCGCTGTGCCCGGCCAGGTGAATCTGTCGCACGCGCGACAGCGGCATCCGATCGATAAAGGCCCGCGGATCGAAGCCGTGGTTGCGGCTGTTGACGTAGACGTTGTTGACGTCGAGCAGCATCGAGCAGTCGCCCGCTTCAAGAAGCTCGCAAAGGAACGTCGCTTCGTCCAAGACATCGGCGGGCGGCGTCCCCGGCGGTGGCGGCATCTGGGCGTAGAACGTCGCGTTCTCCAAGAGCAGCGGTCGCCCGACGTGAGCCTGGGCCTGCCGGATGCGCGGGGCGGTGTGCGCGATGATCTGCCGGGTAAACGGCAGCGGCAGCAGGTCGAACGTCGGTGTGCCAAGGACCGTCGAATAACAGACGTGATCGCTCCAGAACGGCACATCGTGGCGCTCGCAGAAGCTAGCGATCCCGTCGAGCAGGCGGTTGTCCAGCGGATCCATGCCGCCGATGTTGAGCGCGATGCTGTGCGTCACCGCCGGAAAGCGATCCAGGCAGGCCTGCATCTGACGCTGGCGCTTGCCGCCAAAGCAGATCCAGTTCTCTGGCATCACTTCGATGAGGTCGAGTCGACGCGAGGTCTGGGTCAGCTCCTCGGCGAGATCGCGGCGCAGTCCGATTCCGATGCCTTGTACGGGGGCAGCCATACCGACTCCATCTCAAGACCAGGGCCCGCAGCATATCGCCGCTTTCGCGAAGATCAGAGCCCACCAAAAAAAAAGGGCCGCGGCGCATCCCCGCCTCCGGTCTGGAGGGCAGGAACGACGACCGCGACCCTCTGTGACTACCCCAGCCCACCGCGAGCGCTAGATGCGCCCAGGCAGCCCAGGGGTCGCAGGGAAGCCGGCTTAGTGCTTGTCGCCCTTACAGCCGCCCTCGCCGCCCTTGCAGCCGCCCTCGCCGCCCTTCTTGCCCTTGTCGTCCTTCTTGCCCTTGTCGTCCTTCTTGCCCTTCTCAGCCTTGGCCGGCGCCTCTTCCTTCTTGGCCTCGCCCGCCAGGGCCGCAGTGGTCATCGAGCCGAACGAAAGAGCGGAAACCAGAGCAACCATCGTCTTCTTGTTCATGATGTCTCTCCCTTTGTCTGATCGGGCCGGTGCGGCCCGTGGATTGTCGCAGCAAGTCCCAGAAAGTAGGTCCCTGCCACGGCTGGTGACTATAGATGAGTGCCCTGACAAAAGGAATCGTTACAGTGGCGGCTGCAGGGCCCTAGATTCCTCGGTGATTGGAAATCTTCAGCGATGTCGGCCCCTTCTTCGCTCACCGATCTGTCCCAAAATTCCGCGAGTGCTTCCCCCCCTAGGCCGATACCTAGTCCGGCCGAGGTGACGGAGTGGCTGTTTGCCCAGGCGCGGGCCTGTGGGTTTGCCGAGGCGGCGATGGCCTGCGCCCCGGTGGCCGAGGTGCCTTCACACGCACTCTTTGCGGCCTGGCTGGCGGCCGACCGCGCCGGCGAGATGCACTACCTGAGCCGCGATGCCGACCCCCGTCGCGATCCGCGTCTGCTATGCGAACAGGCGCGCGGCGTGCTGTCGATCGCGGTGTCGTATCACCATCCCGAGCCAGACCTCGTCCCGTCGCAGCGGGGTCCAGACGCTCTGCGCGGCACCATCGCTCGCTACGCGCGCGCCGAAGACTATCACCTGCTGCTGAAGCGCCGTCTCGCCGAGCTTGCTGCCCGCCTGCTCTCGCACTTCGGAGGTCAGGTGGCGTATCGCATCTGCGTCGATACCGCCCCGCTCTTGGAGCGCGCGATCGGCGAAGGCGCGGGCCTGGGCTTCATCGGCAAGAACACCCTGCTCATCACCCCGGCGCTGGGCAGCTTCACCCTGTTGTGCGAGCTCTTGGTCGGACTCGATGTCGCACCGCGCAGCACGGTCCGCGACGGCAGCAGCGAAAAATGCGGGACCTGCCGCAAGTGCATCGATGTCTGCCCCACCGGCGCCTTCGTCGCGCCGTATCAGCTGGATGCCAGTCGCTGCATCTCGTACCTGACGATCGAAAACAGCGGCCCGATTCCGCGCGCGCTGCGTCCGGCCATCGGCACCTGGATCTTCGGCTGCGATCTGTGCCAGGAGGTCTGCCCGTGGAACGCTTCGCCGACCTTGGCCAGCCGCGCCGATCCTGAGCTGCGCCCGCGTCCGGCCCAGAGCCGCCCCGTCTTGCTGGAGCTCCTCGGCCTGGGGCAGGCGCAGATCCGACGCTTCGTGCGCCGAACCGCGCTGCGCCGCTTGGGAAAAAATCAGCTGCTGCGCAACGTCGCGGTGGCGCTAGGCAATGTCGGAACCGCGTCGGAGGTAGACGCTCTCGCCGCGGCACTGCAGCGCGAGCCGCCGCTCGTGCGACAGCACCTGGCCTGGGCCTTGGGTCAGATTGCTCGTCGAGATCCAGGTTGTGCTTCCGCCGTCACGACGATCCTGGGCGATGCGCTGGCACGCGAAGACGATCCACAGACCCAGGCCGAGCTGCGTATGGCGCTAAGTCCGTAAGCGAGCCCTCGCCACGCCGCAGAGCTCGACGCGCACACACCCCAAGTTAGACGTGCAGCAGCTGGTGCAGGATCTGCAACTCGCTCGGCGTCAGGCTCTCTTCAAGCCAGGCGATCAGCTGGGCGCTGTCGTGGAAGGTGCGGCGGCTTTGGTGATTAGCCTCGCGGATCATGCGCGCCACCTGCATGCCCATCACCGCGTTGTCGTTGAGCAGGAACGCCGTGCGCTCGATGCGAGGATTGTCGCGGCGCATGAGGCCCACGAGAGCGTCCGCAACATCTGGGGCCAAGACCATGCTGTGGCGCAGATCCATGCAGGTCACGACGCGACCCGGCACTTCCGTCAGCAGCTTGCCAACCGCGGCCTGAAACGGCGCCAGATCGTCGTGACCAAAGGGTGAGCTGATGGTGATGACCACCAGTCGATCGGTCTTTTTCTCAACGGTCCACATGCTGCAGCTCGGCACTCGCCAGGATCAGATCATTATCGGCGATCGCAATCGGAGGCGGAGCCCGAAGTGATGTCCACAAGCGCCCACAAAACCCCGCTCGCCATCCGCCAAAAAGGGACGACGGCTGGTCCCCTGTTTCCGTCCCGTAGGGACCGCAACCAGGGGGGCCTCAGCGACCCGCCGAGATGTGTTACGCTGACAGAGCGGCATTCTTGTCATCGTGGCGGCGAAGAACCCCCCATCTCCGAGCGAGCCGGTAGGCGGAGCGACGGCTACAGCCGCGCCCGCTGGGGCACCTGCGCCCAGCGCGAAGCCCAAGGCGCCGCCATCACAGCAGTCGCAGCCGCGCCTGCCGGGCACCCCAGCGGCCAGTGCCAAGACGCCGCCCCCGTCGCCCAGCAGCCGCACGCCGCCCCCGGGCACCGCCAAGATCACCGGCATGGGCGTCGCCCCCAGCGCCAACGCCATCAAGGCCGCCAAGGCCCGCGCCGCCGACGCCAAGCCGATCACCTTCTCGACGACGCCATCGCTGTACGACACGACGGCCCCGGTGGCTCCCGAGCGCTATGGCAAGTACCACCTCTTGGAGCGCATCGGCGTCGGCGGTATGGCCGAGGTCTGGCGGGCTAAGACGCTGGGCTCCGAGGGCTTCACCAAAGACCTCGTCATCAAGCGCATCCTGCCCAAGTTCACCGGCGACGAAGAGTCGGTGCGCATGTTCATCGACGAAGCGCGCCTAGTCGCCAAGCTGCACCACCCCAACATCGTGCAGATCTTCGACTTCGATAAAGAGGGCGATCGCTACTACCTGGCGATGGAGCTCATCGAAGGGCGCGACCTGCGACAGGCAGAAAAATCGTCGGCCAAGGCCGGCGTGTGGTTCCCGCTGCCGCTGTCGGTCTATCTGATTGCCGAGGCGCTCAAGGGCCTGCACTACGCCCATACCCGTCTCGATCACGGCAAGCCGCTCGAAATCGTCCACCGCGACGTCTCGCCGCACAACATCCTCATCAGCTTCTCGGGCGACGTGAAGATCTCGGACTTCGGCATCGCCAAGGTCGCCGAGCGCGCTTCCGCGCAGTCGACGGGAACCGTCAAAGGCAAGCTCGCCTACATGAGTCCCGAGCAGATCACCGGCCAGCCCCTCGACGGGCGCACCGATATCTACTCGATGGGCATCGTGTTCTGGGAGCTCCTGACCCGGCATCGCCTGTTCTTCGGCCCCGACGAGCACGACGTCATTCGTCGGGTGCGCGATGGCATCGTCCCCTCGCCGCGCCAGTACAACCAAGACCTTCCCGAAGAGGTCGAAAAGATCGTCATGAAGATGCTGGTTGCCAATCGCAGCCAGCGCTATCAGTCGGCCGGCGAGGTGGTGCGCGCGCTGTGCGCCCTGCCGCAGTACAACTATGACGCGCAGGCGCTGGGCGAGTACATGCGCGCTCTCTTCCCCGAGGAGACGCGCAACTGGACGCAGGTTCTGCAGACCCTGCTCGCCACACCTGGCAAGGCCGGAAGGGGAGCCGATCCTTCGGGGCTGCTGCAAGCCAAGGCCCCACCGCCGAGTGCCGCCCCTCCGCCCGAAAGCCGCGAAGCCGAGCGCGAACGCGCGGGCGAGTCGCAGGTCCCCGGCCCGGCCGCCGCCACCATGCTACCGGGTGCCATTTCTGCCGCTGCGCTGATGCCGGCGAAGGCACCACCTCCCGTCGGTCCGCCGCCGCCGCCGCCCAAGGGATCTGACCCCGGCAAAGCGGCGTCGCAAGCACCGACGCCCCCCATGAATGCAGCCGCGCTGGCTCCCTCTGCAACGAGCCAGCCTTCAATCCCAGCAAGACCGCCTCCCCCGCCACAACCGACACGACATCTTCCGCAACCCGCAAGTCCAGACAGCGAGCCGGCGCCGAACCCGCCGGCCCCAGGGAGCACCATGGCAGGTTCAGAACAAAAGACTCAGATCGCTACCGAGATGCCACCCGAGGTAGCCAACGCCCTCGCCAACCAAGGAACGCCGGGAGCCGCCGGAGCCCCGCCGCCCACTGCCCCACCCGCCGCTGCGGGGGGCGCGGCAGCCGGAGCCCGCACGATGATTGCGTCGGCTCCCTCGCTACCCAGCCCACCACCACCGGGAGCCCCGCCGGGGGCCGATGCCGGAGCACGCACGATGATGGCCACGGCTCCCGCGGTGCCAGCGCTCGGCGGCGGACATGCGACGCTGATCTCCGGCCCGGGAGGTGCGCCGCCCGGCATGGGGGGCGCGCCGTCGAACTCCGCCGCGACGATGCTAAACAACAACGGCCCGGCCTCCTCGCCCGGCGGACGCGTGGCGCACCTTGCCCTGCGGCCCGCCAGCGCCATGTTCAGCGCAGCGCCGCAGAGCGGCAATGTGCTGGCCTCTGGCAAGTGGGTCATCGGTCCGGTGGTTGCGCTCGTGGTCATGCTGATCACCGCCGCGGTTGCCAACCGTATCTGGCCTCCGGCGACGGGCAGCGGTGGCGGTGGGCCTAGCTTCCTGGCGGCTAAGCGAGCCATCCAGATCGCCTCCGATCCACCAGGGGCCGAGGTGCAGATCGATGGCTTGGTGCTCGACGAAAAGACGCCGACATCGGTCAAGGGCGAGATTGGCAAGACGGCGCGCATTCGCATCAGCCTGCCTGGCTACGACCCGCACGAGGTCACGCTGAGCTTCACGCAAGACGCGCGACCGCCGTACAAGGTGAAGCTGTTTAAGGCTGGCACCAAGCAGAAGTCGCTCGACCCCAGCACGTTCGACGAGCGCCCCGACGTCTCGAAGCCCGACGAAGACGACGACGGTAAGAAGCCGACCGGCAAGGATGACGGCAAGAAGCCCGTCGCCGACAAAGACGAGAAAAAAGACGAAAAAACCGACAAGAAGGACGAAAAGGTCGAAAAAACCGACAAGAAGGACGGCAAGAAAAAGGACGGAGAAGAAGAAGACGAGGACGGCGGCAAGAAGAAGAAGGGCAAGAAGGAAGGCGACGCCGCCAAGAAGGGCAAGGCCACGCTGACCATCCTCGTGCGGCCCTGGGCCATCGTCTACGTCGACGGCAAGAAGCTCCAGCAGACCCCGCTGCGCAACTATCCGATCAGCGCGGGCGCGCACAAGATCCTCTTGGTCAACGACACCAAGGGCAAGCGCGAAGAGATCAAGCTCAAGGTCAACGCTGGCGAGGCTGTTCCCGAGATCAAGCGCACCTGGGAATAGCCTCCGTCGCCTCCCGCCCCCCGCTCCTCCCGCCCCCTTCCCCGCCTGGCCCTCCCTCACCCCGATGAACGCTGCAGCGGCTCGCGACCGCTGAGCCCGGCCCTGCCTAGTAGGCCAGGCCGATCGACTCGGCCTGCTTCTTCACCGTCGCGCGCACGCTGCCGTCGAAGCCCTTGGCGGGGGCCGCCGCGGCCTTGCTGCGCAGGTAGGCATCGCGCTTGGCCGACATGTCGTTGATCTGGCCCAGGATGGCGCTGCGCTCGCTGTTCTTCTTTTCGAGCGCGGCCTGGCGTTCGGTGGCGGGCAGGCCCTGCAGATCTTCGGGCAGCTCGCTGCCTTCGAGGCGGTTCAGATCGACGCGCTTATTCGCCACGTCGTCCAAGAGATCGCCTTCGCTGACGGCGGCGTTGCGACCGCGCGAGCCCATCAAGCCAAACCAGCCAGCGCGCTCGGCCTGCGCTGCAGCCGGCGCTTCCAGGCTGTGCTTGGCCTTGCTGAGCACGCGGGCTCGCTTGTCGGCGCTGCCGTACGGCACAGCGGTCTCGGTGAGCGCGCGGTTGAGGCGGGCTAGCTCGCCGTCGTAGGGCGTTGCGGTCTCGACCATGCCGCCGCTCTGCTCGACGCTGCTGAACTCGCCGCCGGCCCGATTGGCGATGTCCAGCCAGGCCATCCGGGTGCTCTCATCGCTGCCGCAGCGCACGGTGTTGATGACGATCCCGCGCGAGCGCGCCTGCTCGGCAATCGCGCGATGGTTGAAGCCGTCGTTGTAGTCGGTGTGCGGCGGTGCGTCGCCGACCAGGTACACCAGCTTGAGGGCGTTCTTGTTGCTCGACCAGCTGGTGCGGAAGACGGCATCGTGCAGCGCCTTGGAGACGTGCTCTGGCGTATCGCCGCCGCCCCCGGCATGAAAGGCGGTGAGGTTCTGATACACGCCATCTAGGTCGTCGGTCAGATCGAAAAAGCGCGTCACGTACTCGTCGCCGACATCGCGATAGGCGACCAGGCCGATGCGCAGCTCTGGGGCCGGACGGCCCTGGGCGATGAAGCGGGCGATCTCCCAGATCTTGCGCTTCGCTCCGTCGAGAAGTGCGCTCATCGAGCCGGTCGTATCGAGCACAAACACGACATCCACTTGCGGCCGCGCAGAGGTCGGCAGCGGCGCCAAGACCTGCGGCGGCTTGGGCGGCGGCGGTGGCGGCGGCGCGGTACCACTAGGCGGACGAGGCAGGAGCGCCATGGCTGCCCACAGAGCCAAGCCACCGGCCCCCCCAAGGATGGCGTAGGTCAACAGCGGGCGACGCGAGCGGGGCGCTCCAGCGTCGGTGGGGCGCCGAGCCGGCTCAGACTTCGGCTCAGACCTGGGCGCGGACGACTCCGCCTTGGCTGGCTCGGGCTTGGCGGGCTCGGCTTTGGCGGGCTCGGGACTGGCGGCAGCCGGCTCCTTGGTGGGGGTCGCCTCGGCAGCCGCGGCGGTGACGGCTGGGCTGCTTGGCGGGGCCCCGCCTCCGCTCGGCTGGGTGCTCTCAGTCGGCGACGTCGCTCGGTTCTCGCTCGATCCTTCGTCCTGGCTCTGCATGACGGCTCTCCTACACGGCGGATACGCGGTTTTCGCGGTGACAGCCGCTATCAACGAGCCCGCTGCAGAAACGATCTACGGCAGGAGCCTGGCTCAGGCGTCTTTCAAAAAGGTGCGCAGTCGTTCGGCCACTGCGACCGGTAGCGCGTCAAAGCGCACGCCGGTGGCGCGATAGGTCGAGCCATCCTGCGCCGCTCGATCAAAAGCCACCTCGCCGGCCACTTCCAAGAGCTGTCCATCATCGGGAAGCTGAAAGGCCAGGCGCAGCGGCGTGTGCTGCGGCAAGAGCGGCTCGTGGTCATCACAGCGTCGCAGGAGACGCATGCCTCCCAGCCCCAGGTCGGCCGACTGCGCCAGGTGTAGCTCGGCGGGGTGCTGGCTGGTCGCGACCACCTCCTGCCGCACCGCCACCGACAGCGGCTGCCGCTCGCAGCCACGGCGCTCGGCACCCCGCTGTCGTCGATCCCGACCCCGGCGCTCACGGCTCTCGATGCGGGTAGCGGCAACTTCAGATTCGCGCGGCGTGTGGGGAGAGTCCATGTAAGCCATGGTAGGACAATCTGCGCCCTGCGCCAATAGCTACAATCGGCACGCTCGCCCGTCCTCGCCGTACGCTTACTTGAGGGCTCGTACCGCGGCTTCGATCTCGCCTTCGCTGTGGACGCCGTGGAAGACGCGCCGGACCAGCCCGTTGCGATCCACCAAGACTAGGTGCGGGATCGAGCTGACGTGAAAGTGCGCGGCCGCGTCGCCGTTGTCCATGCCGACGGGCAGACCCAGCCCAAAGCGACGGACGAAGGCCCGGGCCCCCATCACATCCCCGCTGGTCTCGACGGCGATGGCGCGCAGACCCTCGCTCTCCAGACGCTTGTAGACGCGGTCGACGATCGGCAGCGACTCTTTGCACGGACCACACCACGTCGCCCAGAAGTCGATAAGGACCGGATGACCGCTCTCCGCCGACAGGTCAAAGTCCGAGCCGCCTTCGAGCCGAGGCACAACCAAGCTCGGCGCCTGCTTGCCCGAGCGAGGTGTCTGACTGCGCTTACTGAGCAGCCACGAGCCGTCATAGATGGCGAGCACGCAGAGCGCAGCTAAGAACAGCCCGCCCCCCAGGGCAGCCGAGAAGCCCGAGCGACGCCCGATGTCGGGTGAGTTCTCGACCTCGGCATGCGCGGCGAGGTCGTCTTCGGTCGTTGCGCCCCCGGCGGTCGCCCGCACAAGGACGCCGCGCAAGGTCAGCAGGCTGACCAGCCAGTGCAGACCCCAAGCGGTGAGGGCCGCGTACGAGATGCCTTGCAAGACCGCCGCGCTGGGCGTGTACCGCAGCGCCGCGCAGGTGAGAGCAGCCAGCGTCTGCACGCCCAGCCAGGCCAGCCAGCCGTGGGCGGTGACATCGGCGGTCAGGCCAGAGCGTAGTCGCGACTCGCGCCGCCCCAGGATCAGCGACATCACGATGCCGCCCAGAAAGATGCCCAAAAGGTCGATCGACAGGGCCTGCAGCAGCCCCAAAAGAAGCGAGCGCGAGTCGTCGCGGACGAAGGTCGTCGTCTCGCCAGTGAGGAGGCGCAGCGGGACCAGCCACAGGACATCCGACAAGCCCCCGGGCTCCCCCGCGAGCAGCGCCAGCGCCGCCCGCCGAGGTGTGAACAGCGCCCGCCCCAGGCGAGCCACAGCCCCCGGGGGGGATGCCGCGCGGGACGAGACGGCAGGCGTGGAGGTGACTTCGGGCGTGGACATGCTGCTCAGTCTAGCCTCGCACACTGCGGCGCCGCTCGCGCTCGTAGATAATGCGCAGGCCGGTGAGGGTTAGAAGCTCGTCGATGTGTTCGATGGTGCGGCTGTCGCGAGCGATGAGGGGAGCGAGCCCGCCGGTGGCAATCACCCGCAGGGGAAAATCGACCTCGCTGCGCATGCGCTCGACGATGCCATCGACGAGGCCGACGTAGCCATAGACCAGACCGGACTGCATGCTCGTCACCGTGTTGCGACCGATTACGCTGCGCGGCCGGACCAGATCGACGCGCGGAAGCTTGGCCGCCGCGTGAAATAACGCATCTGCGCTGATGCCGATTCCGGGGGCGATGGCGCCGCCCAGGTACTCGCCCTTGGGGGTCACGACATCGAAGGTCGTGGCCGTGCCGAAGTCGACGACCAGACAGCCACTGCGATAGCGCTCGTAGGCGGCGACGGCGTTGATGATGCGGTCGGCGCCGACCTCGCGCGGGTTGTCGTAGAGCACCGGCATGCCCGTGCGCGTGCCCGGCCCCACCACCACCGGCTCCACGCCGAGATAGCGCACAAACAGCGTCTGAAACGCGCGCAGCACGGGCGGAACCACGGTGGCGAGTACGCCGGCTGTGACACCGCGCTCGGCCTTGCTGCGCGACACCGGAACAAGCTCGCTTACCTGGGTGGTGCGCTCGCCTTCCGACCCGCTGGCGTCTTCACTGTGACTGTGTAGGGAAATCGGGCCGCTGATCGGGGCTTCGGGGACGCCTGCCTGAAACGTCAGTCCATGCAGCTGAAACAGGCTACACAGCAGTGCGGCGTACTCGTCCTCCGTTCGCGCTTTCCGCGTCTCCACCCGAAAGTGGAACAGCAAGGTCTCGCCTTCAAAGACGCCAAACACGATGTTGCTGTTGCCGATGTCGACCGCAAGAAGCATCCGCGTACTCTAGCCGAAGCTCACGGGCTCGTCGTCACCTGTCAGCGACAGCGACGGAGTTGTGCTTCAGCGACCCTCGCGAAGCACGATGCCGCGGGCGGGCTGCACCGGATACTGCGACAGGTTGCCGCCGACCGCCCAGCGCGCCCCCAGCGCCGAGACTGCCCCATGCAGATCGAGCTCGGTCAGCGGCTCGACGCTGCGCAAGGCGGTGCCCGCCGCCGCACCCGCCGGACGCGAGGCGATAAGCCCTGACTGCCCCGTGATCAGCAGCAGCTCACCGTCGAGATGCAGCCCAGAGAGGCCGCTGAGCCCAGCGACCGCAGCGTCTGTCTGCCAGAGCTGACCATCGAAGCGCAGAAGCCGCGCGGTTCCCAATCCACCGACGGCGAAGACGGCATCTGCAGCGGTTCCCCAGGCTGTCAGCAGACGATCGCGAACCGGCGATGCGTCGCGAATCCAGGCAAATCCGGCCGCCTGCCGGACGCGTCGCAAGAGCGTGCCGTCCTGGCCCACGACAAAGAGATGCTCGGGATCGCTGGCCCACAGCTTGTACAGCGTGCTCGCGCTGGGGACGGTGCTATCGACGGCGAAGCCGCCGCGTCCGCCGTGCAGGACCACGCCGACTCCGCCGCTCTCGCCACCAACGGCCCAGACGTCCTCATCAGAAAACGCCCAGATGCCGTACAGCGTCGCGCGACTGCCGGTGGGGACGGCAGACAGCGTCCCTTCCCCCGTCGGATCAAAGCGCAGGATGCTGCCGTTTTCGCCGCACAGCCACGCGCCCCCCGCCGCGGCGTGCACCCACCACAGCATGCCGGGCTGCGGACTGGAAAGTACGCGATAGTCGGCCGCGCTGTCTGAGCCGCGTAGCAGAAGCTGGCCGCGCCCCGGCTGCCCCCCACTTGTCCCCGGCTGGCCCCCGGCGATCAAGAGCTGCTCGCCCAATGGAGCTGCCGCCAAGTACCAGTTGTGATCGTCGCTGTAGTCGATCGTCCAGACCGGCGAAGACGTACAGCCAGCCATCACGCCAAGCAGGGCGGAGAGGATGCGCACGCCACCCTGCATGGCGCGCTACAGAAGCTCGACGCCGGTCGCGACCATGGCGTAGGTCTTCTGCGGCTCGGTGACCTTCTTGACGGGAGCGCCTTCCTTCGCGGCGTCTTCGGCGTAGTGCTGCGCTTCGGCCACCGACATCGTCGTGACCTTGAAGTGACCTTCGACGACCGCCTTCTTGCCCAGGCAGTCCTTCGGCACGAAGAAGCCGTAGTCTTTGAACGTCACGCGGATGGTCTGCGCGCCCGCTTCGCCGTTACCGAGCGTCATCCAGCAGCCCTTCTTCTGGCAGGCGCCGCTGACCGTGCCTGAGAGCTTGAGGTCTTTGTCGTCGTACTTGCCAGCCTCAGCCATCACCGCGCTCGCCGTCAGCACCGGACCGGCCGCCGAGAGCGGCGCGCCAAACTTGCCCGTCCCCGGGCTGGCCACCGGAGCCGCCGCCGCGGGCTGGGCCGCAAGTGGTGCCGTCGCCGCAGCCTGCGTCGGAGCCACCGCCGCGACCGCGGGCTGGGCAGTCGCGCTAGCCGGAGGAGCCGAAGGAGGAGTGGCCGGAGCAGATGAATCTGCGGGCTTGTTGCAGCCCACAGCAAGACAGAGCAGGGCAGTACCTAGGAACATCGTCGAGCGGTTGTGCATAGCGGAAAGCAAGCCCTGCTTTTTGCCGCCTGTCAACAGCCGCTCGCCGCGCAGTCTAAGCCACGGACGCCGCATCAAAATCCTGGCCCCATCCGCGACCGAAAGCCGCCCCCCAGCGTCGCCTAGGGCTTCTTGAGCGACGCGAACTGATACAGCCGAAACGACTTGGGAGGACGAGCCGACTGCATAATCTGCAGACTAAACGGACTGTGATCACCGGCCGGCAGCTCGCGCTGAGCCGCGAAGCCATCCTGCATCCCGACGATCTTGCGATCCTCGCCCAGCAGCAGGGCGACGATGTGCACGAACTGAACATCGGCCGCATCGTTGTTACGCACCGTACCGCTCAGGCGGTAGCCGGAAAACGGCGCCGGCTCCAGCTTGGGCTTTTCGATCTGCAGCTTCGGCCGCGCCGTCGAGCCATAGCGCAGTCGCTCGGGCGCCACCTTATAGGTCACCGAGGCGTAGGCCGGCGCATGCTGCACCAAGATTTTGATCGGCACCTCTTCGCCCGGCAGCAGGTTGTTGAACGCGCCGAAGCCCGAGCCGACCGCCAGCTTTTCCTTCTTCGCGTCCCACAGCGTGGCCTCGACACGCGGACGATCGATGGCGGCTTCGCCAGTGTTGCGGTAGATGCCGACGAAGTAGATGTTGCCAATGCGATCGGGCAGGGGCACGGCATCGACGAACTCGGCCTTGACGATCTTCTCTTCGACAACGGCTTCACTGCCGTATTCCGTCGGCTTGCTCGGCGTGGCGGTCTCGCCCGAGTCGTCTGAGCCGGGATCACTGCCTGTGCCTGCGCCGGTGCCCTGAGGACTGCTCGCGGCAGCACGCCCCCCCGTGCCCGAGTTGGGGTTGAGGCGTAGGTTGCCCATCCGCGCCTCTAGGCTGCGCGCGATGTCGCGCTGCATCGCCTGCTGTCGCCGCTGCTCGCGAATGCGTGCCTGACGCTGCGCCTTGAGTGAAATGGAAAACACCAACAGGCCGACGCACAGAACGGCCAGCACCACCTTCCGCAGCGTGCTCAGCGGCTTGACCGCAGGAGCGGGTCGGACAGGCGGAGCCGGGCGCGGCGGCGGTGCGGCCTCTGCTTCGATGTGGAAGCGAGCCTTGCAGTGATTGCAGCGATACTCACGGTCGGCGAGACGCGTCAGATCGGTGCTGGCGCACTGATCGCAGCGTAGGGTCTTCATAGCGCCTAGCGTATCGCGAATCGGCCCCGCAGATCTTCTGCGCCCAGCCGCAAGGCAGCATGGACCTTTCCCCGTCGCAGTGAAGACCGCGGCGGGGTGGGACTACCCAGAAGTTGCGAGGAGATGCGATCGGAAGGAAAGACGAAGGCGCGAGGCAGCGAAGCTTAGGCGTGCGGCTGCTGCGCCGACGACTTCTGGCCGAACAGGCCGAGCACGGTCTGCTCAACCTTCTGGCCGAGCTTCTTGCCCAGCGACTTGACGTTGTGCAGCGGGTCCTTCATCAGCGGCGCCACTTCGTGCACCAGGTCAGAAGCCGTCGTCGTCACGCGGTGCCCCGGCCAGAAGAACGGGCTCTGCAGGTGACGATTCTTGGCCATGTGCAAGCGAAGCTCGGCCGGCGTCACGCCGTATTCCTTGCAGGTCGCTTCGAACTCGGCGCGGGCCGCGGCGCGGGCCTTAAACAGCATCATCTGCACGCGGCTGTAGACGTTGACCGCGCCATCGCCCGAGGTCTCGATCGGCAGGAAGATCGCGCCCGGCCACTTCTCGGTGACGTAGGACTGCACACCGTCGGACACACCCGAGCTGGGCATGCAGCCGAAGGGCTTCACCGACAGCGTCATCGTCGACTTCTTGTGCTTGACATTCATTACCAGCTTGCCGACTTCCATGTGGCCTTCGCCGCCGCGCAAGTGGTTGTTGTAGAGGTTCTTGGCTTCCTCGGCGACCTCGTCCATGTCCGGCATGTAGTAGTCGTGCAGGCCAAGGACATGACCGATGGTCTTGAACATCACGCGGATCGCTTTATCAGCCACCCACAGCGTCGCCAGCTTCTTCTGCACGTTGACGCCGGCCAGGCCCTTGCGGCCCTGGTCTTCGCCACGCAGATCCATGCGCTGCTTGGTGTCCCAGCGGTGCTCCCAGATGTTGTAAAGGAGCCAGTTGCTGACGATCTGGATATCGACCTCGGCGCCCTCTTGCTCTAGGAAGCGCTGCAGGCCGTAGTTGCCATCGCCTTCGGTGGTCATGGCCCAGAACTCGCCGATGACCGCGACCTTCGGCTTGATCTGCGTGCGATCGACCTCGACGGCGCGCAGGATGCGGCGGCACTTGATCAGCGCCAGCGCGATGTTGGTGCGCTCGTGGAAGGTCTTGTAAAGCAGCTGCTTGCAATCGCTGATCGCGCGATCGGTGGCGCCCTTTTCCTTCTCGTACGGCCGCATGCGGTAGCCGATGGCGTTGAGCGCATCGCCGACCATGATCGCCATCACCAGCGACAGGAAGAACTTCGGGTTGAAGTCCAGGCCCGGGTTTTCGCCCGTCGCCTGCTTGAGGCCACCCTGCTGCTGAAACAGCATGACGCGGAAGCCATCAAAGCCCGAGTCGCGCAGCGCCTTGCGATACTCCGTAACGTAGGTGCCGAAGCGACAGGGGCCGCAGGCACCGGCGGTCACGAACAGGTAGTTGTCGACGATCTCTTTGCTCGACATACCGCCTTCGTCGCGCAGCTGTACCAGGTGCTTGACCAGGTTTCCGACGGTGAAATAGGTCGGATTGCACTGCGCGCGATTGCCGAATTCTTTGCCCAGCTGCAGCGCCGTGGTGTCCGGGCAGTCGAGCGTCTGCACCTTGTAGCCCAGGCCCGACAGCGCCGCGGTGATCAGGTAGTCGTGCGCCATGGTCAGGCCGCCGAGCAGGATCGTCGTATGCGGCCGCTGATCACTGGTGAACTTCTGCGGGTTGGGATCGGTCCAGTGATCCTTCATCTTGTCGAGGCCCAGCGCCTCGCGCTGCTCGGCTTCAAAGCGCGCTAGCTCGGCTTCGATCTCCAGCTCGTGCTGCGACTTCTTCGCCTGCAGGTTGTTGACCACCGGAAGCTGCACACGACCTTTTTGTGCCGCGGTCTGGCCGCCCTGTCCTTCAAGATCCGCTCGCTGCATGTCTAGCTCCTCATCCTGATCTCGTTGAGGGTCCGAAACGGAAACGGGGTGATTACAGTCGCGCTACTTGCTCTTCGCCCTGGCGCTTGATGCCGATGCGGAGCAGGCCCTTGGCCGGCTCCAGCGTCGCGCCGGTCGGTGCAAAGCGCGCTGCGTACTCTGCAACTTTCTTCTTCACTTCGGCGATCTGCTGCGCCAGCGACTCGTCCTGCTGCTTGCGCTCTTCTAGCTGCTTTTGCTTCAGCTCCAGAAGCTGCAGGCGCTTCTCTTCGATCTTCAGCTGCAGCTCGTTCTTCTTCTTCGCCACGTCTTCGAGCCGCTCTTCGTGCAGCTTCAGGCTGTGGGCGTAGGTCTTGACGCGAATCTTGATCGAGCCGCCGGGCTTGTTGGCATCGATGTCATGCAGCGCCGAGTAAGGCGTCGCGCTGGCCCCGATCACCGAGTCGATCAGGCCATAGGTCGGTGCATCGTGGCCGCACTTGAACGACGACAGATCGAGCACCACAACGTTGGGATGACGCGCCGCGAACTTCGCTGCCCACACCTTCTGCACGCTGTTCGCCGAGTAGTTCTCGGGCCACACATCGTTGACTTCGAGCGGCCCGTCGATGAGCCCCTTGTCCATGTCTTCTTTGTAGAAGCGATAGAGCCAGCGCGGATCCTTGGGGATCGAGCGCATCGACAAGATGGGATAACCCAGCGCCTGGAACTCTTCGAGTACACCGTGGTTAAGGCCCGGATCGCTGTGATACGGGCGACCGATCAGCATGACCGCGACGCGGTTTTCTTCTTCCACGACTTCGAGGATCGCCTTGCCGCGCTCCTGAATCTCGCGGTCGAAGACATCC
The DNA here is from genome assembly GCA_937952145.1 of uncultured Myxococcales bacterium. Lineage (GTDB taxonomy): Bacteria > Myxococcota_A > Polyangia > Palsa-1104 > JAEUJZ01 > JAEUJZ01. Next base: position 15,565 of record CALFYE010000393.1, on the reverse strand, counting down.
ATCGCGCGCATGCCCTGCTCGACGGCGTAGTCGCTCTCGTCTTCGGTGACATCAAGCAGCGGGCCGAAGGTCTGGAACAGCACGCGCCGCAGCAGCGCCGGCTCGACAAACGACAGCGCCGGATCGACGTACTTGATGCCGCGGGTGGCGAAGAAGTCGACCTCTTTGGTGAACGCCGCCTTCATGACCTCGGGCGCGCCCGCGACGATCGGGCACGAGGCTGTATCCATCACCTTGTGCAGCCCGGGGGGGATGTGGGTGATGCAGGGGAAGAAGATCGCCGTCAGCTTTTTCTTATCGCTGTGGTGGTGGAACAGCAGGTTGTGGATATGCGCCTGCGCCACCTTCGACGGATAGCAGGGATCGATCGATCCGTACTTGCCGCCTTCCTGCCACATCTCTTCGCTGGTGTCGTCCGAGAACACGACGTTCTGGCGCTGGATGCCCAGCATCTCTAGGTACGTGCGGATAAACGGACCGATGCTCCAGACGTTGAGGACCTTGGGGATGCCGATGCGCGTGCTGGCGCGCTTCTTGGCTGAGGCCTCGCTGCTGCGCTGAAACAGGCGACGGATGGGCATCCGCTTGATGCCACCGAACAGCGACTTTTTGATCTCGACGTCGTCGATCATCATGTCGGCGGTGGGCATCGGGGGTGGATCGTAGAAGTGACGGAACAGCTGCTTCGACTCGTAGTCGACCAGGTTCGGGAACTGCTTCATCAGCTTCTTGCGGGCCCGCGTCAGCTCCAGCATCGCCTCTTCCGACTCGACGGTGCCCTTTTCGCACGAGAAGCCGGCGATGTAGCGGCTGGTGTCGCCGTCCGGCGTCTCGGTATCGATGAAGGTGCGGGCGCAGTTGTTGGGGCAGAAGTGGCAGCGCGTCTCTTCGTCGTTCTTCGACGTGAACTTCAGGTCGATGGCGGCATCCAGGCCGATGAAGGTCGAGCTGCCGCGACGCTTGACGACGCGCAGCGTCTCCATCGCCGCGCCGATCGCGCCGGCTTCACCGGTGTGCGGGTGGACGTAGACCTCGCAGCCGGGGACGCGATCTTTGATGTAATCGACCTGCGCTTTAACTGCCGCCAGGTTGTGCTGCGTGCCGCCCTGCAGCACGAACTTGCGCCCCAGGCTGGCCATGCGCGGGATCTGCACGACGTACTGCCAGACGTTCTTCGGCAGCACCTGCGCCAGACCCGACAAGAGCTCTTCTTTCGAATAGCCCTCTTTCTGGAAGTTCACGCGGTCGCTGTCGAGGAACACGGCGCAGCCGTAGCTGAACTTCGGCGACAGGTCGGCATCGAAGGCGACGTCGGCGTACTTGGTGATCGGCACGCCGAACTGATCGGCCATCGCCTGCAGCAGCATGCCGTTGCCAGCCGAGCACTGGTTCGACAGACGGAAGTTCTTGATGTCGCCGTTTTCCATGAACAGGACCTTGATGTCCTGTCCACCGATGTCGCAGATGACATCGACATCGCCGAAGAAGTGCACGGCCGACATCATGTGGGCGACCGTCTCGACGATGTTGACGTCCGACTTGACCGCTTTTTCCAGCACGTCGGCGGCGTAGCCGGTGGCGCCAAAGCCCATAAGCTGCAGCGTCGCACCCTGATCCGTGATGTAGCTCTTGATGCGCGCCAGGATCTCTTTGGTGTCAGCTATCGGGTTGCCCTTGGAGAGCTGATATTCCTTGGTCAGGATGTCGGCGGTGTCGTAGTCGATCAGCACCGCCTTGCTGCTCGTCGAGCCACCGTCCATGCCGATCACCGCGCGCACCACCTGCCCCGGTTCGAGCTTCTTCTTTTCGAACTTGGGAATCTTGTACTGCGTGCGGAACTCTTCTAGCTCGTCGCGCTTGTCGTCGCTGCCTTTGGCGCGCAGCAGCGGCGGACCGGCGGTATCACCCAGGCGCGCCTTGCGGCCGTGCAGGATGAACTCGGACAGCGCGTTCGCGCCCTTGTAGCGACCGACGTCCTTGGCCTCATACGTGCCGTACATGACGGCGCCGTAGGCCGCGTAGTACTGCGCGTTGTTGGGGACGAGGATCAGCTCTTCAAGAGCGACGTCGCGTGGATAGTCAAAGCCGCGGTCGCGCCAGGTCTCGGGAATGCGCTTGCGCCAGCAGTCGCGCAAAAACGGCAGGTAGGTGTTGGGGCCGCCGAGCAGAAGCACCTTGGGCTTAAGCGTGTTGCCGCGCGTCAGCACCGACAGGTTCTGCATGACGATGGCATCGGCGAGCGAGTTCATGATCTCGATCGACGGGATGCCCGACTTGACGAGGTTGACGATGTCGGTCTCGGCGAACACGCCGCACTTGGCAGCGACGTGGTGCAGCTTGCTGTCGTCAAAGGCGATCTTGACGACCTCTTCGTTCGGCAGACCGACCTTGAGCACGCACTTGTCGATGGTGGCGCCGGTGCCGCTGGCGCACTTATCGTTCATCGATGTCGAGGCCTGCTTGTCGCCGGTCTTGTCGTTCTTCTTAAAGATGATGATCTTGGCGTCTTGTCCGCCTAGCTCGCACACCGACAGGACGTCGGGGTGCAGGGTCTCGACGGCGAGCGTGACGGCGTTGACCTCTTGCACGAACTTGGCGCCGATGTGCGGCACGATCGGCGACGCGCCCGAGCCGGTCATAAAGATGCGCGCGGCATCCTGCGGCAAGCGGGGAAAGTCCGCGGCGATGCGAGCCAAGAAGTCGAGGACGAATTCGGCCTGCTTGGTCTGATGGCGTAGGTAGTCGCTCCACAGAATCTGCTTACTCTGGGGATCGACGACCACCGCCTTGACCGTCGTCGACCCGACATCGATGCCGATCATCACCGGATCTTTGCGATCGCGACACTCTGGCGAGACGAACAAGTTCATGTCCCGTGACTCCGTTCCTGGCCAAGCTGAGGGATGCGCTGCAACCGAGCAACAAGCGCTAGACTGTCGGTTCAGTCTATGGGCTCACAGTACGGGTCCGGCTGCCCCGGGTCAACAGAAAATCGTGCTCTTTCGCACACGGCCCACAGCGGCATTTTCCGACGGCGCAGAGGGATCGGTCGGGCCAGTAAAGCTGTGCCCTAAGCCCCCGCTATGGCACGGGGTCACGGCGGCTCCCCGCAGGACTTTCGGGCAGTCCCCCTTTCCCGATAAAGTGAAGCGGCACCGGCATGTCCTCCGCACCCAGCACGGAGCGTGAGCACCAGCTAGCCCTGGCGCCCGCGCAGCGCAGCCAGCCCAGCAGCGTAACCGAAGTGGCGACGCTGCTGCGCCAGCGCATGCGCTGGGCCTTCCTGCTAATCAGCGCCTACGCGGTCAGCAACATCGCCCGCGAGCTCACACGCGGGGCGATCGCCAGCTACTACGCCAAGAGCGTCATCGGCGGAAACATCGTGCTGGGATCGGTCCTCTGCCTGCTGGCCGTCTGGCTGTGGAGCGGGCGCCGCCTATCGCTGATCCAGCTTCGCCGCATCGAGATCATCGGCATCGGCCTCGCGGTGCTGCTGGTGGCCGTCGCGCAGCACCTGTGGTTCATGCAGGCGCGCCCCTGGCCGGATGCCCTGCTGGCGCAGCGCAGCGAGCTGCCGTGGGGACGCAACTGGTTCTATCTGATCGCGGCGGCCCCCCGCGCCCCCGACAGCATGATCCTGTCTTGGGCCGACGCCAGCTTGGCGCTGGGCTACTTCTATTGCCTGAACTGGGTGGTCGGCATCTTTCTTTACGGTGTGTTCTTTCCCAACACGCTGCGACGCGGCTGCATGGTGATCGGCGGCATCGTCGCGGTGCCGCTTTTGAACCTGCTGTTCATTGCCATGCGTAGCGAGCCGGCGCTGCGCGGCTGGTACCTGGGCCCGCTACTGTTGCAGGTTACGGCGACGCTGGGGGTCGGAGCGGTCACCGGCGTGACGGCGACCTACAAGCTGACTGAGCTACGCCAAGCCGTCGCCGCCATCCGTCGCCTGGGTCAGTACCGCCTGTTCGAACGCATCGGTCAAGGCGGCATGGGCGAGGTCTTCCGCGCCCAGCACATGTTCTTGCGACGGCCCTGTGCCATCAAGCTGATCCGCGACGACGCGCAAGACGGAGGCGGCATCTCGCGCCAGGTGCAGCGCTTCGAGCGCGAGGTGCAAGCCACGGCCAGCCTGCATCACCCCAACATCATCGACGTCTATGACTACGGACGGGCCGAAGACGGCACCTTCTATTACGTCATGGAATACCTCCAGGGCCTGTCGCTGGAGCAGCTTGTCCGACGGCATGGTCCGCTGTCGCCGGGACGCGCCATCTATCTTCTGCGGCAGGCCTGCGCGGCGCTGGCCGAAGCGCACGCCGTCGGTCTGATCCATCGCGACATCAAGCCGAGCAACCTGTTTGTCTGCTCGCAGCGCACGCAGCACGACGTCATCAAGCTGCTGGATTTCGGCCTGGTGCAGCAGAGTGATGCGGCGGGCAAGACCGGCGATGACACGCCGCCGGTGGCCCTGATGGCGGTGCCGTCGCTGTCTCTGCCGCCAGGCGCACCGGCAATGCCACCCTCGTTTCGCACGCTGGCGGGCAGCATCCTGGGCACGCCGTCGTTCATGTCGCCCGAGCAGATTCGGGCCACCGTGCCCTTAGATGGCCGCAGTGATCTGTATAGCTTGGGCGTCGTCGCGTATTACTTGCTCGTCGGACATCCGCCGTTTCGGGGATCGACAAACATGGATGTGATGGCGGCGCACTTGACGATGGCCCCCCCCGCCATGGCCAGCGCTGGGGTTCGCATTCCTGCCGACCTGGAAGCGCTGATCCTGCGCTGCCTGGCCAAAGAGCCCGAGGATCGACCGGGATCGGCGACCGATCTAGAAGCCGCGCTTGCCACCTGCCAGAGCGCGACACGCTGGAGCGCCGCCAGTGCCGCCGCCTGGTGGAAAAACCCAGAGCACGATCCCGGAAGGCCAGCCGGCTCTAGCCTGACGCCGATTGCTCCGACGGCCAGCGCGGGCGATGCCGAGCTACCGACGGCGCCCACCACTACGGCGGGCCCAGTCAGCACGACCGCTGACGGCGAATAGCGCGGCGTACCGCGCTAGCGCTTACCAGGGCAGCGTCGTTCCCTGGTAGTGCAGGAACAGGCCGGTCTGGGCCAAGGTCAGCTTCTCGATCACCTGGTTGATGCCTGTGACGCTAGCCTCGGGCGTCAGCATGCCAAAGCCGCGCGTCATGTCGGTCTGCACCATACCCGGATGCATGGCGATGACCACGATGCCCCGGCTCTTTAGATCGACGGCCAGGCTGCGCGTCGCCATGTTCAGCGCCGCCTTTGACATGCGGTAGCCGTAATAGCCGCCGCTGGTGTTGTCATCGAGCGACCCCATGCGCGAGGTCATGTTGACGATGCGGCTGCCCTCGCGCAGGTTGTCGAGCACGGCGTGCGTCACGCGCAGCGCGCCGAGCGCATTGGTCTGAAACTGCGCCAGGATGGCGCCAATATCCATGTTGTCGAGCGTCTCGACGGTCAGGACGCCGGCGTTGTTGATCAATAGATCGACCGGCGTGTTGCCCAGCGCACCGGCCAGCAGCTCGACACTGCGATCATCGGTGACATCGAGCTGCATCACGCGCAGGCGGTCGCCGTAGCGATCAATCAGCGAGGACAGCTCAGTGGCCGAGCTGGGCTCGCGGGCGGTTGCGATGACGTCGGCCCCACGGGCCAACCACTGCTTTACGAATTCCAGACCGATGCCACGACTGGCACCAGTCACCAGGACGGTTTGAATGGGGTGACTACTAGGACCTTCGCTTTGATTGTCGTCCATCACTTTGGTTGTAGGGCAGTCGCCAGGGGGAAACAAGGGTTAGCTATTGCCGACCCGCTCGGCCTCATCGTCGAGGTATGCGAAGGTGCGGACCAGACGAAGGATCTGGTCGCGCTGGCCTGGCGTCAGGTCGACAAACTTGAGCCCCATGCCAGCCTGACGACCCTTCTCGCCATCCTCGCGCGGTGGGTTGATCCAAATCACCTGCGACTCTAGATCGAGGGCGGGGCCACCCGGAGGGGAGAAGCGCAGGTTGAGGCGCGTCCCCGGGGGCTCGGGCTGCGGTGTGCGCACAAAGATGCCCATAGCGCTGATGTCAGAGATGTAGGCGAACAGAAACGTATCGCTAGCGCGATAGTCCACGGACCAGTTGACCGCGACGCGCTCATGCTGGCGGCGATCGATGCCGGATCTGCGCTCAGGCCCGGCAGGGCGATCCTCATTGCTGCGACGGTCCCGGGCCAACATTGGTACTTTGCTGTTCATTACGCCGTCCTTGCCATCGTCCCTGGTTTGCGAACTTTTCGCCTCACATACTGCGGCGCCGATCAGGGGTAAAGAAAAATCCCCCAGCGTCGTCGGCAAGCGCGCGACCCGGGGGCAGAAGCGCAGCAACCCCCAGAGGGCCCGGGACATCGAGCGCAGCCCGAGTTCATCAGCGAGCGCGCTAAAGCGGTGCTAGCTGGACATCGAGCGGCGTCAGCTGATTGGCCCGCAACGTCAGCGAGCGCACGGCCGACTTATGCCCCGAGGCCGAGACCTGAACATCGAGCGAGCGACTACTTTCATCCCCGACGATCGGCACCGCCACCACGTGACCGCTGCGCCCGACCAGCTTGCCATCGACGACCACATCGGCGGCGAGCGGCGAGCCATCGCTGCTCTGACTTGCGCGCACCAGCAGAAGCGCCGGCTTCCAGCGCAGGCGGACACGGACCTCCGTCGGAAAAACCCCCGGCGGAAGCTGGACGCGCTCGCTGTAGCAGGCCGGGTTTTCGAAGAGAAACTCGTTGCGACCGGCGGTAAGCTGCGCCGCGCGAACATCGGTGCCATAGACGCCAAGCAGCCGACCGTTGTGCGTCACCTGCACCGCCTTGGGCCAGGGCTCCAGCCGCACCCAGTGCGCAAGCGGGGGCTGTGCGGGATGGGGTCGCGCGGCACCGACGGTTGGACGCGGTCGCGGGGTACCCGTCGGCTCGACGCCGCTCTCGCCCGGGCCGACCTTGCCCGCCACCGGAACGACCGACTCCTGGCCGCTGCTGCGACTCATGCCGGGCACCACACCGGCTGGCAGCGACTCGCCCACCAGACTCGGCGGCGAATCGGCAGAGCTGGCGAGGGACTGCTGATCGCCCGAGGTCGCTTGCGCGAGCGCTGCGGCTCGCTCGCGTCCGCTCTCAGGCAGCTGGCCGCGTCCCCGCACCTGCGTCGAGAAGTGAGCGACTAGCCGCGGCCCCATGTGCCCGAGCAGCCCGAGCAGCCCAACCGCCGCCAAGCCACCGGAAAGCGAGAGCAGCAGCCGGCGGCGCTGCGCCTGGCGGCTGAGCGAACCAAGGAGCGCCGCGATCTCTTTATCCTGCGGGGCAAGCTGCTGCGCGCGGGCCCACAGCGACAGCGCGGCCGCGGTATTCCCGGCTTGCTTCTGGCTGCGACCCCCAGCGATTAAGTGCAGTCGCAGCCGGTCGGCAAAGGCGGCTTCCCAGCCCGCGGGATCTTTAAAGTATGCCGCGAGCTGCGCATCGATCTCATCGGCCGCAACGCCCGAGTCGACCAGGGCCGCCTGCAGGTCCTGCTGCAGGAGCTCAGCTTCGGCAGGGCGATCGCTGGGATCGCAGCTCAGGGCGCGCTCGACCACCCGGGCCAGTGCAGACGAACACAGCGGGGTCAGCTCGGCGATCGGTGTGTGCTCCCCGGCGGCGATGCGCACCAGGGTGTCGTGGGGATTCTGGCCAATAAAGGGCAGCTGACCGCTGATCAGCTCGTAGAGCACGGTGCCCAGCGAATACAGATCACTGCGCGAATCGACGCGCTGACCTTTGATGTGCTCGGGCGCCATGTAGGCCGGCGAGCCAAGGAGCTGGCCAGTGGTGGTGACGTGATCCTTATCCGCAATGCGGGCGATGCCGAAGTCGCAGAGGACGACGCTGCCCTGGTCGCGCCCCGTCCCGCGGATCATGATGTTCTCGGGCTTGATGTCGCGGTGCACCACGCCCTGCCGATGGGCCAGCGCCAGAGCCCGTGTGAGCTGGCAGCCGATCATCGCGGCGACCTCGGGAAAGCGCGGCCGGTGCTGGTTCATGTGGGCGCGCAGGGTCGGTCCGTCGATGAACTCGGTGACCAGGAAGCTCTCGTCGGCCTCATCGACGCTGTAGGCGTAGATCTCAAGGATGTTGGGATGACGCAGCCGCGCCACGGCTTGCGCTTCGCGGGCAAAGCGCAGACGAGACTCGCGCTCGCTCTGCAGGTGGCGATGCAGCACCTTCACGGCGCAGTCGCGATCCAGGGACAGGTCGCGGGCACGATACACGGCCGCCATGCCCCCCTGACCGACTTGCTCTACCAGTCGATAGTGCCCAAGGGTACGGCCGACCATCGCTGGCGAGTCTACGTTTGCCGCCCGGGCGTTACAAGCACCTCGACAGCCCGGCGAAACGGGGCGGTTTTTGCACGGCTGAGGTCGCTTTTGCCCGCAACCGGCCGGCCCCGCCCCTGGGCCTAGGCCTTAGGGTCTGAGTCTGGGTCCGCGCGCCAGCGCACCGCCCCTACGATCCCTCTGCCAGCTGCGATCTGCGATCCCGATCGGAGCGAAATGGGGAGCTTTTCCCCCCACATTTTTTCGCCACTTCGGGATACCCTAAATCCGGGCCGATCTAACCGGCCCGTCTGCATTGGGTCCGGTGTTCGCCCACAGACAGTGGAACCCCGAGGAACCGCCAGAGGAACCTAGTGACGCGCAAACTCTCCGCCCTGCTACTTGCTCCGTTACTCGCCCTTAGCGCAGCTGCCAGCGCCCAGACCATGAACAAGGGGTTTGCGATCAACCGGTACGAGCCGACGCCCGCCGGCGAATTCTCGTTCTCGGTTGATCACCCTTGGTACAGCGGTACGCGCTACTTCGCGGCTGGGCTGACCATGAACTACGCCCACGCCCCCTTGGTGTTCGGCGTCCGCGATCAGAACGGCAACTTCACGACACAGGGGCTGGGGATCGAGCACCAGCTGCTCATGCACGTCGATCTGGCGGGCTCGTTCCTGGATCGCATCCTGATCAACGCGACGCTGCCCATCGTGCTGCTGGAACGCGGAAATGCCGTCGCTGGCATCTCGCCGATTACCCGGCCGGCGGTCAGCGATCCGCGGCTCGGCGCGCGGGTGCGCATCTACGGCCAGCCTTACCTCAGCGGCTTCTCGGTCAGCGCTGGCATCGATGTCTGGCTGCCGATCAACACGTTCTCGGATCCGCCGCCCTTCCCGGCGCAGGTGGGCGAGAGCGGCGTGCGCGTCCTGCCCAAGGTGATGTTCGGTGGCTTGACGCACAACATCCTGTGGTCGGCCAACGCCGGCTTCTACTACCGGCCGGATCAGTCGATCGGCGACCTGCCGCCTGACTCGGGCAACACCACAGGATCGGCGATTCAGCTCGGCGCGGCCGTGGCCTACGCCGACTACTATCGCCGCTTCGCCATCGGGCCCGAGCTGGTGTTTTCGACGGTGGTGACCGGCGATCATCGCTTCCGTCAGGAGGTCACCAGCCTAGAGCTCTTGCTGGGCGGCCACTACAACTTCGCACGCGTCATTCAAGCCGGCGTGGCCGGCGGCTTTGGCGCGCTGCGCGAGCCGGGTACGCCCGACTGGCGCTTCCTTTTGCGACTGGCCTATGCCCCGATGCCCGCGCCGCCGCCGCCACCGGATCGCGACCGCGATGGCGTCATCGATGCCGAAGACCTGTGCCCCGACGACCCGGTTGGCGATCACCCCGATATGAACAAGCGGGGCTGTCCTCTGAAGGATCGCGATCGCGACGGCGTCTTTGACTTTGAAGACCTGTGCCCCGACGAGCCCAAGGGCGAGCATCCCGATCCGCAGCAGAAGGGCTGCCCCAGCCGCGACCGCGATCGCGATGGCGTGCTGGATGCCGACGATCAGTGCCCGGATGAGCCGCAGGGGCCAAACCCCGATCCGAACCGCCGCGGCTGCCCCGATAAGGACAGCGATGGCGACGGCATCCTGGACAGCAAGGATCAGTGCAAGGACGTCCCCGCCGGACCGAATCCCGATGCCAACCGCCCAGGCTGCCCCGACAAGGACAGCGACGGCGACGGCGTCTACGACAGCAAGGATCAGTGCAAGGACGTCCCGGCGGGTGCCAACCCCGACACCGATCGCCCAGGCTGCCCGCTGCCTGACCGCGACAAGGACGTCGTGCCCGACAAGACCGACGCCTGCCCGGATACGCCGGGTGCGCCGTCCTCCGATCCCAAGAAAAACGGCTGCCCCGGCCTGGTCGAGGTCAAGAGCGGCATGATCGTCATCCTGCAGCAGGTGTTCTTCGCGACGGATAAGGACGTCATCCTCAAGAAGAGCTTCCCGGTGCTGGACGCGGTGGCCGACGTGCTCAAGCAGGTGCCGACCATCAAGCGGGTCTCGGTGGAAGGACACACCGATAACAAGGGCAAGGCGGATCACAACCGCGATCTGTCAGATCGCCGCGCCAAGAGCGTCATGAAGTACCTCACCGATCACGGCGTCGATGCCGGCCGCCTGGAAGCCCACGGTTATGGCCCGGATCGCCCGATTGCCGACAACAGCAAGGAAAAGGGACGCGCCCTCAACCGCCGCGTCGACTTCCGCATCGTCGATCCGCCGCAGGCCGCTAGCGGCTCGGGCGACAGCAGCGTGCAGGTCGTGCAGACCCCCAGCGCCCCCCCGACGCCCGCCGAGCCCACCGAAAAGGCCGATAAGGCCGATAAGAAGGGCAAAGCAGACAAGAAGGACAAGGCCGATAAGGCGGATAAGGCCGATAAAGCCGACAAGAAGGAAAAGAAGGGCAAGGCCGATAAGGCCGATAAGGCCGACAAGGCCGACAAGGCCGATAAGGCCGATAAGGCCGACAAGAAGGGCAAGGCTGACAAGAAGGGCAAGGCCGACAAGAAGAAGGCCGGCTAAGACACCGACGATTTCTCAGGAAGGAGCTCAGGCGAGCTCCTAAGGCCCATGGAGGGTTCCTACAATGCCGACGTGTAGTACAAGCTTCGAGCACCCCCTGCGCAGAATCGCGAGGTCGTACGCGAGTCGCGCCGTTCTATTGGCCCTGCTTTCGGCCTGCCACCGCGAGGAGCCGGCCAAACCCACGCCCGCCTCGCTGTCCGGTGAGGCCGTCAACAACGAGGCGACGGCCAAGCTGATTGCCCAAGTGCAGAACAGCGCCGACAGCCGCTTTGCCGTGACGCAGCGCGGCGGTGAGCTACGGGCCGAAAACCCAATCAACCAGATCGAATCGACGATGGCCGGCTCGGGTCTGTCACTGCAGACCCTCGGCGTAAGCGAGCCGGACTGGAAGCTGCAGCTGCGCTTCGAGAGCTATGGCTGTCGCGGCGTGCCCACCCCGACCGCTGCCTCGTCGCCACGCAGCAACGGCAACCGCGTCGACTACGTCCGCGGCAACGTGACCGAGTGGTACGTCAACGGCCCGATGGGCGTTGAGCAGGGCTTCACGCTGCGCTCGCGCCCCAGCTGTTCCGACAGCGGCAGCGTCGCCTTCAATATTCGCGTCGGTGGCGATGTGCAGCCCAGCCTGCAGGGCAGCGGCGCCAGCACCTTCGTCGATATGGCTGACAAGGGCGGTCGCACCGTGCTGCGCTACAGCCACCTGTTCGCCAAGGACGCCGATGGCAAAGCGCTGCCAGCGACGATGAGCCTACAGGGTCAGCTGATCACTCTGCTCATCGAAGACAAAGACGCCCGCTATCCGATCGAGGTCGATCCGCTGATCGGCGCGCCCAAGCAAGAGATCATCGCCCCCGATGCCTCGGCCGCCGACCAGTACGGCTTTGCCGTCGCCATTGATGGCGACACCGCGGTAGTGGGCGCGCCCTTCAAAGACGCGACGCAGAGCGATCAGGGCAAAGTCTACGTCTACACCCGCAACGCCCTGACTGGCGTCTGGGCCCTCACCGACACCCTGCTATCGCCCAGCCCGCGCAAGAGCGGCCAGTTTGGCTTCTCGGTGGCGCTCTCGGGCAACCGCATCATCGTCGGTGAGCCCGATCCGACGGCGGGCGGCAGCACCGGCAAGGCCTATATCTACACGCGCCTGACACTGACCGGTCTGTTCTCGGTGAACGCGGTGCAGACGCTGGCGGCCAGCGACGGAGCGGCCAAGGATCAGTTCGGTTACTCGGTGGCCATCTCCGGCGGTGTGGCGGCGGTGGGCGCGCCCTTTAAGACCAGCGGTGGCTTCACCGGCGCTGGTCAGGCGTACATCTTCACCGCCAACCTGGCGGGTGCCTTTGCCCAAAGCAAGATCCTCACCGCGACCACCCCGGCCAAGGACGAGCACTATGGCTGGTCGGTCGCCGCCTTCGATGATGCGACGGCCGGCTCGGACCTGGTCTTCGTCGGTGCCCCCGATGCCGACAACGTCAAGGGCAGCAAGGCCGGCGAGGTCGACGTGTGGATCGGCGAGTCGGCGGCGTGGATCCGTCAGACGACGCTCCTACCGCAGGAAACCGACGGCACGGCCGGCGTCTATTCCTTCGGTTACAGCGTCGATTACAAGGCCGGTCGCGCCCTCGTCGGGGCTCCCGGTGCAGACCCGGCTGGCAAGTCGAATGCCGGTGCCGCTTACGCCTTCCTGCGCCCCGCCGGGACCGGCGTCGCCGCTTGGACGGCCGACGGTCTGATGAGCCGCGGCATCGCCAATGACGCCATGGGTCAGTCGGTCGCGCTGTCGAACACCGTTGATGGCGCTCTGGTTGGCGCCCGCTTCGCCACCAGCCCCGCGCCCGAGAGCATCGCCAACGCCGGTGCCGCCTACGTCTTCGATCGCAACGCCACCGTCAAGTGGGGCTTCACCGATGACTTCGGCGTCGATCCGACGATCTCGCTCGGCGCAGCCCCAGCTAAGGCGGGCGACAACTTCGGCTGGTCGGTCGGCGTGACCGGCAACATCGCCATCGTTGGCGCTCCCGGTCGCACCGTCGCTTCAAGCAACCAGGGTGCCGTGTACATCTACGCCGTGGTCAAGCAGCAGGGCGATGCCTGTACCAGCAACATCCAGTGCCAGAGCGGCTTCTGCGTCGATGGCTTCTGCTGCAACACCGCCTGCGGTCAGATCTCAGATGGCGTCGACAACACCATCGACTGCCAGGCCTGCTCGGCCGCGCGCAGCGGCGGCGTCAACGGCACCTGCAAGCTGCTGGCCGCGGCCAGTACCTGCGGTGGTGGCGCCGGCGGCGATCCCAGCAAGTGTTCACAGGGCGGGACCTGCAACGGCATCACCGCCGCGTGCAACGCTCTGCCATCACCGACGACCACCAAGTGCGGCTCCGGCGACGACACCAAGTGCATCGAAGGCTACTACTGCGACGGCGTCACCAGCGGCACCTGCCCCACCACCAATCCCAAGCCGGCCGCCAATACCGTCACCTGCAACGCCGCCGGCGATGCCAGCAAGTGCGTGGGCAGCTATAAGTGCGACGGCCTGGCAGTCAATATGTGCCCGACGACAAACTCGACCGCCGCGACCATGGGTACGCAGTGCGGTGGGCCCGATGCCAACAACTGCGTCGCCAAGTACGTCTGCGATGGCACCACCAAGGGCACCTGCCCCACCGCCGGTGCCACCCCAGCTACGATGGGAACTGTCTGCCGCGCGGCCACCGATCTGTGTGACGCCGTCGAGACCTGCGACGGCACCACCGCGATGTGCCCGATGGACAAGGCCTCGATGGCCGGTACGGCTTGCGGCGGTGCGGCCGATGCCTCGAAGTGCATCGCTGGCGGCACCTGCGACGGCACCCTGAAGACCTGTCCGGGTGGTCCGGCGCCTGCGACGACGGTGTGCGACGCGGTTGGCGACCCCAGCAAGTGCGTGGCCGCGTACAAGTGCGACGGCATCAACAAGGGTAGCTGCCCGACGACAAACCCCACTCCCGCCGCCAACACCGTGGTCTGCGACGCGGCCGGCGATACCACGCTGTGCGCTTCGAACTTCAAGTGCGATGGCACCACCGCCGGTCTGTGCCCCAAGACCAATGGCACTCCGTCGGGCATGGGCACCGTCTGCCGAGCCGCCAGCAACCTCTGCGACGTCGATGAAGTCTGCAACGGCACCACGGCGGCCTGCCCAGCCGATGCGGTGGCCGCCTCTGGCACCGAATGCCGCGCCCAGAACGGCACCTGCGACCAGGCCGAGAGCTGCAATGGCGTGCTGAAGGCCTGTCCGACGGACATCTTTGCGCCGCCGACCACCCAGTGCGGAGCCGGCAACCCGGCCACCTGCAACGGCGGCTTCTTCTGTCTTGGCACCAGCAACGCCTGCTCGACGACCGCCTCTCCGGCGCCGCCGACCACCGTGTGTAACGCCGGTGGCGACCCCAGCACCTGCGCCGCGAACTTCAAGTGCGACGGCATCACCAACAATGCCTGCCCGCGCACCAACCCGACGGCTGCGACAATGGGCACGACCTGCCGCGCGGCGAACGGCGTCTGTGACGTGGCAGAAGTGTGTGACGGCGTAACGGCCGCCTGCGCCCCCGACTCATTTGCTCTGGCGACTCAGGAATGTCGCCCCAACAACGGCAGCGGTTGCGACGTCGCCGACTTCTGCAGTGGCACCAGCCCGAACTGCGGTCCCGACGTCGTGCTGCCGGGTGGCACGGTGTGCCGTGGCGCTACCGACCTGTGCGACGCGCCCGAGGTGTGCAACGGCGCGACCGCTGCCTGCCCGATCGATGCGGCCTCGCCACTGGGCCTGCTCTGTCGTCCGCCGGCTGGCGTCTGCGACGTCGGTGAATTCTGCAATGGCACCGCCAAGAGCTGCCCCACGGATATCAAGCAGGCGGCCGGTACGATCTGCCGCGGTGCTGTCGGCTTCTGCGACGCTGCCGAGAGCTGCGACGGCACAACCGATAGCTGCCCAACCGACAGCTTCCAGGCTGCTGGCACGGTCTGCCGCTTCCCCAGCGGTGTCTGCGACGTCGCCGAGACCTGCAGCGGCACCAGCGGTCAGTGCCCGATCAACGCCGTGTCCAGCAACACCGCCATCTGCCGCCCGGCCACCAACGAGTGTGACGCCGCCGAGATGTGCGACGGCAGCGGCTTCGGCTGCGCCGCCGATGCGCAGCAGGCCGATGGCACCGCCTGCAGCAAGGGCACCTGCCAGATGGGTTCGTGCCGTCCCGAGGCTGACCTGCGCGTCTCGACCACGTTCAATCCCATGGGCGCCAACGGTCAGGATCCGGTGAGCATCGATGTCGCAGTGACCAACGTCGGCAAGGCGCCGGCCGATAACCCGCTGGTCAAGATCGCGATTCCGCCGCTCATACGCGACCTGTATCGGTGTCTTGTCCGTCTCAAGCATCACCGACTCATGTTCAGCCGTCGGAATGTTGCGCCGTTTAGCCTCGTCGTGCCGAAAGGTCTCTACTGATTTCTTAATCTTATCCTTTGCCATCTTATTAAAACGCCAATATTGCTAACGCGAGGTCGGGTATAATAACCCAACAACGTCATCTAGCTTCCTAACAATACCGAATCGATCAGCGAAGTGATGTC
>CALFYE010000392.1 GCA_937952145.1 uncultured Myxococcales bacterium | reverse complement strand
ACGAGATACATTGGCGTGACTGGAGTTCAGACGTGTGCTCTTCCGATCTGTCCGGCTGTACTTCAACCTGGGTCGCCGCGATCAAGTAACGGAGGAGGCGCTGCAGGACTTCTTCGGTCAGCGCGGCCTCGGCCGACTGAACATTGAGCTGCACACCACCCACACCTACGTCTTCGTCTCGGAGGCGCAGGCCACCGCAGTGATCACCGCTCTGCACGGCGGCAACTTCGCGGGTCGCGCGCTGATCTGCGAGCGCGCCCGACGCTAAGCAGGTGTCCGTCCCTCCCTCCCACCGCTCCGGCGGTCGCTCCTCCCTCCTCCTTCTCAGCCTAGTCGTCGCGATAGCAGCCCCTGGCTGCCGCGCTCGTCCTGCGCCCTCAGCACCCACGCGCGTCCTTGCTGAGGCGGGGATCACCGTCGGCGACGCGGGAAGCGTGCCCGGCGATGGCGGTGCAGCCTGCAGCGAGGATCTGGAAGTCGCCGGTCCCAAGGTTCGCTGCCAGCTCACGTTGAAGGGAGGCCCGCGTGATGAAGGGGCTCTGCTGGCCCTGCTGCTGCAGCGGGCCGAGGAGCGCAACCGCGCTGGCCTCGCTCTGCGCAAAGATGCGGCGCCGCACGGTAAGCTACCGGGCCCGACTCAGGCCACCAGAGAGACTGCCGCGAGCAAACCGCCTGCGCCCGTTGAGGGCGACGCAAATGCCAGCTGTCGCCCGGCCGTGGATCCCGACGATCCGGCGCTGCCGCTATTTCGCGAAGCACTGGCCTGCATCAACCTCGCGCTGCGCGCCCCGCTCACTTCGCTGCCGCTGCTGCTGCAGCGAGGCATCGCCCAGCGCGAGCTTGGCGAGATCGAAGATGCCCGCGATACCTTCACGCGCGCCCTCGCTCTTTCACCGGATGATCCGGCGCTGCTCGCCGAAGCCGCGGACCTCTACATCAGCCACCTGGCCGCCACGCGCGAGCACAGCGAGATCGGCCTGCTGTACGCCGAGCGAGGGCGGCGACAGCTGCAGCCGATGTCCGCCCCCGAGCTGAGCGCAGCCGGCCGCGGCAGCCGTCAAAAGTCCCGTCGCAGCCTCGGCAAGTCGCGCGAGCTCAGCCGCGAGTCGCGCGAGCTACTGGCTCAGCTGTGGCTGCTCACCGGTCAGGCGCGGCTGGATCTGGGACAGGCCAGCCAGGCGCTGCCGGCGCTTGATTCAGCGCTGCGCCTGCGCGAGTTTCCTGAGGCTCGCTACGAGCGCGCCGTCGCGCTGTTCGAGCTCTGCCGCTTCACCGAAGCCCAGCAGGCTTTCGAGGACCTGCTGGCCCACAATCCTAGTCCGCGCAAGTCCGCGTGGTCGCACTATCACCTGGGTCTGGTCCTGGAGCAGCTTGGCAAAACCGAAGCGGCGGAGCGCGAGCTAGCGACTGCCCGACAGCTGCTACCCGATCACTTCCCGCCCCCGCTGGCCGTCGATGCCGCCGAGTTTGACCGATTGGTCAAGCGCGAGAGCGTGGCCCTACCAAGCGAGAGCCGCGACGATCTGAACCGCGTGCGCTTAGAGCTGGCCGACATCCCCGACCCGCACGACCTGACGCTGGAGACCCCGCCGCTGTCGCCGACGATCTTGGGCCTGTTCCGCGGCCTGCCGCTTGGCGATGAGCCCAGCGAGCCGCGCAGCATTGTCCTTTATCGCAAGAACCTCTTGCGGGCTGTCCGCTCACAGCGCGAGCTAGAGCAGGAGATTCGCAAGACGCTGCTCCACGAACTCGGTCACCTGCACGGCGCCGATGAAGACGATCTGCGGGAAGAGGGGCTGGAGTAACGCTCGCTCGCTCGGCTCGGACACGAGCTGAGTCTGGACAATGAGCCGGTGTTCGCGCGGAGCTTACGCTCCCCCGGCGGAGCCAGGCGGCGGCTCACCCAAGCGACTCACCAGCTCTTGAACGATTTCGTTCCAGATGCGATCGCGTTCGCCGTTTTCCTTGCGATAGCGGATGACGGCGCGACCACTCTTCGGGGCGATCTGCAGCTCGCCGAGCGTCGGTTCCTCCTGCCAAAGACAGTCGCGCACCAAGATCGGCAAGACCCACAGGCCCTCGTCTCGGCGACGGGCCAGCAGCGCGGGCAGCTCGCGCTCGCGGATGCTCGGCGTGGCCAGAAAGTCGCTGCTGATGAGCAGCACCGCCGCGGCTGAGCCCCGCAGAGCCCGCGTGATCGCCGCCTGGCTATCCTCGCCGGGGACGACGCTCTGCCCATCCCAGGTGGTCATCCCGCCGCGAGCCAAGGGACCCGCCAGCATCGCGACCAGCTCGTCTTTGAATGCCTGATCCTCGCGCGCATAGCTGATGAACAGCTGGCGCGGCGCTTGGGGCGCACTCGCTAGCCGTGCCGAGGTCCGTTCCCACTGCGTATGCAGGGTCCGTCGCGCGCGGGCAAAGCCGGCGACGTCGGGGGGCACCGCGTACAGCTCCAGCACCAGATCAAACAGGCTCAGCGGATAGTGACTGTCGTCGGAAAAATCGCCCGGCCGACAATCGGGAAGGACGTGTGCCCCCGGGTAACCGCTGCGCCCCAGCGAGATCAGACGCCGCGGCTCCTTGGCTAGCGCTGCGCGCACCAGATCTGCATCCGCGCCCAGGCTCCCTTCAGAAAAGGCGCGCTGATAGGCGGGAGAGTCGATGAGCAGCACCGTGTCCTCGGCCCTGACCTGCGCCGCTCCCGACAGAAGAAACATCCCCGCGGCGCGAAGATCGGCACCGAGCTTGTCGGCCCAGTCGGCGTCTGTCGACACCGAGCTGACGTAGCAGCGCGGCGGCGGACGATCTCGGCGATAGCTCTTGAGCTGCGCTACTTCGACCTCGTATGTGCTGCGCAGATGGGCCGCCGCCCCTTGTCGCTGCAGCCAAGGCGAAGCGCTGATGCCGATGCCGGGCTGCGGTGCTTTTGCCGGCAGCTGGGTGCGCTCGCCGCACTCCTCGCAGAAGACGAAGTCCTTGCCCTCGCGAACGCGCTTCTGCACGGTGGCTCGCCCCTGCCGATGTCCCTGTGGACAGTCGACAACCGGCAGGCGCTGCACCGTGGCCTCGCTGCGATAAAGGAAGCCCTCGAACAGCTCCTGAAATTGCTCGCGTCCCGACGCCGGCATGCGCTCGCCGTAGTACAGCACCAGCTCGATCTCGCCCTCGCGATCTTCGATCAGGCGGAAGCCGCAGATCTCGCCGGGGCGAAGCTCGTACTGCGCTTGATGCTGCCACTGATTGATGCGGGTGAATGACGGCGTGTAGCCCAGCAGCACGACCAGCGAGGCATACAGGTTCTCGACCCGACCGCGCACCACATAGGACGTGCCTTCGACGGCCGAGGGCTCATCGGTGAGCGGACGCTTCTGCTTGATCAGGCTAGGGAAGACCAGCAGCGTGTCTTCGCCAAGCACCGTGCGAAAGCACAGGTTGTGCGAAAAAAATCGCGCCAGCGCAGCATCGATCAGGATCGGCGGCTCGCTCGGCGACAGCCCCGACAGCTCCGCGAAGCGTACCCGCCCCTGCAGGAGGTCACGCTCGCTCACCGTGCCCAGCTCGCGCGGGTTGCCGTCGGCCAGAAGCACGATCGACGCGGCCAGCGTGCTCAGCACCTCGGGTGAAAGCAGGATGTGCTGCCCGCCGTCCGAGCTGCGCAGGATGGCGACATAGCCATGCGTCTCCAGGTGCCCAACCGCGGTCAGGAGCTCGGCATCGCTGAACGCAAAAGGCCGTCCATCATCGGTAGTCAGCCGCTCTAGCTGAGCCCGCAGGCCAGCTGGCGTCTCCAGCACGTGTGCACGCGCCGGCTGCTCTTTGAGCGACAGCACGAAGTCCTTGATGCGCTTGAACGTCGCCGTCGTCACCGTCGCGGTCATCGCCTCCCAGGGGATCTGGCTGTCAAGCCGCTGCAGGAGCTCGTCCAGGCCATCGCCGCGCAGCGCGCTGGTTCCGACGTAGCCGCCGCGGATGCCGTAGCGCTGACAGAACTGCGCAAGCTCGGCCTGGCTGAGCGCCGGACTGCCGCGATCGATGCGCGCCCCGACCAGCACCACTGGCGGAAGCTCGCCCTTGCCCTTGAGCTGCTCTAGCCAGAACTGCGCCCCCTTGAGCGGGTCTTGCCGGTTGGAAAGATCGACCACCACCAGCGCTGCCGCGACGTTTTCCAGGAAGATCGAGTGCACCTGCCGATACACCGGCTGCCCTGCCAGATCCCACAGCACCGCTTCGCACTGCGTGCCGTCCCCGCGCTGGCGACGTAGCTGCGGCATCACCCAAAACTGCTGCCCGTGCGTCGAGGCGTGCTCCTTGAACTGGCCATGGCACAAGCGAAAACCCAGGCCCGTCTTGCCCACCCCTGAGTCGCCGACCAGCACCACCTTCGCCGTCGTGTAATGGACGCTGCGCCCACCCGGCACCGCCGTCTGCCGCCCGAGGACGTCTTCGTCAAAGTGCCACAGGCGAATGACCGTGTCGTTGTCCCCCAGGGTCGCCAGCACTGGTGCCTGCGGATGAAACGCCAGGCCGGGCGCATAGCCGCGGCTGACTTCCGGCAGCACCGCCACGCAGTCCCAGGTATCGCAGCGCCACAGCCGCACCGTGCCGTCGCTGCTCTTGCTGGCCAGCCACTTGCCGCCAGCTGAGAAGCGGACGCTCAACACCCAGTCGGCGTGCCCTTCCAGGATCTTCAGTGCCCGGCCGGTATTGCCGTCCCAGATTCGCACATTGGTATCAGCAGATCCTGAGGCAACATATTCACCATTAGGCGACCAATCAAGGCTCCAGACTGCCTTATTATGCCCTTTTAGCGTCTGACCAAATGAGCTAGTAAATAAACCAATATTTCCATCCGCACAAGCATACGCTAAACATTGGCTATTTGGAGAAAAAGATACCGCTTGCACAAAGTCGCTGACTTCGTCAACCCGCAGCAGGCTTCGCGTCTGGGCATTCCACACATGTATGCACCCATCCTGGGACCCGGCGGCGATCTGCTTGCCGTCTGGCGACCAGTCTACGCTCCATACCCGGCTGACCGATTGTCGCTGCAGTGGCCGCTGATCGCGGCCGTTAAGCGCCGAGATCACGATGCGATTCTCATCAGCGGAGATCACCAGCCGCTGGCTGTCGGGCGCGAAGGCCAGGCTGTGAAAGACCCCTTGCGGGGAGCGCATGATATCGAAATATTTTCCGGCTTCGATATCCCAAATTCGGACAGTCCCCCCCTGCCCAGGGCCTGATAAATTTGAAATGGCAGGCGCCGCAATATACCGACCATCGGGCGACCAGGCGATCTGTTGAATATTCCCAGATTGGCCTTTAAAAATCTCTGTCAGGCAAAGACCGGGAACCGGAATACCGCCAATCTCAACAAAATCTGCGGCATCATCTTTCGGGGGTTGGCTGGGCATCTGCGGCCTGTATCGGTATCGTATCAAAAATCAGCCCGCACCCCCAGATTTGGAAACACCGGCAGGCTGGTAATGCGCCCTTCCTGGTACAGCTGCCGGCCACCGTAGACCAAGTTTTCGGCGTTGGCGCGGTTGTAGACGTTGAGCACTTCCAGATAAAGCCCGATGCGGAAACGGTTCAGCGTAAACGTCTTGTCGACGCGCACATCCAGCTGGTGAAAGTCGGGCAGGCGATAGGAAAGCTCGTCGCCGGGGACGGCCGAGTAGTTCTGATAAGTGAGGTCGCGCAGCCCGCCTACGATCTGCGTCGTCGGATTCCCCGAGGCGAAGCGGAAGCGCAGGCTGGCCGACAGGCCCCAGGGCAGGTCGTAGCTGCCAACGATGGTCAGGATGTGCGTCTGATCGAAGCGGAACAGTCGCCACGGCGAGTCGGGCCCCTCGCGACGCTCGCTGCGCGACAGCGTGTAAGCGATCCAGCCCGAGAAGCCGTGCCACAGCGGCTGGCGGATCAGGATCTGCGCCCCGTAGGCGCGACCCAGGCCGTCGTTGCTGTAGTAGAGGCGCGGGTCGGCGACCACCAGGCCACGCAGATCTTTGTAGAAGCCCTGGGTCTCGACGCGCAGGCCGCGACCCAGCGACAGCTCGCCGCCCAGGATATAGGTGGTGCTGAGCTGCCACAGCAGGCTGGGATTGCCAAAGCGCGGCGATAGCTCGGACCCCTGCGGCGCCTGGTGATACAGGCCCAGGCCACCGACCAGCCACAAGCGCTCGGGCAAAAGAGCGGCGCGGATGAGGATGCGCGGCTCGGGATAAAACAGCGTGCGGGGCGGCGTTGCAGCAGCGGCGCTGGCGATCGTGGATCCGGTCTGCGGCGCCAGCTCTAGCCGATCGATCGACACGCGCAGCTGCGGCGAGATCTGCACGCGCCCATCGGCAAACCAGAAATTCGAGACCAGATAGGGCGAGGCCGAGATCAGGTGATAGTTCAGCACCTCGCGGAACGAGGCCCCGGCGCCATCGGTAAAGAAGTTGCCGCCGAGAAATCCCGACTCGGACAGCCCGGCATCGCGCACCGTGTCGCCTCCCCCAACTGGGATACCCTGGCCATCGCCACCCGTCGGCCCGACGGGGGCCAGGGTCTCGACCTGGGCGTAGCTGCCCTCAAAGTCCAGGCCCAGGGCGTAGTCGATGCCCAAAGAAGGCGTGGACAAAAGCGACTGCTTTAGCTCGCCGCGCAGGTTGTAGCCCAGCTGCCGCACCGTCAGCCGCACCGGCGATCCCCCCAGGCCCGGATCGCCAGTATCCAGCGTAAATGTGTCGCCGCCGATCGACGGCTGTAGCCACAGCTTGCTGTCCTTGCTGATGCGCCGCGTGTAGCGCAGTCGAGCCCGACCGAAGTACGACTTGCTGTAGATATCAACGCGCGAGTTGGGATCGGGATCCTCGACGCGGGCCGAGATGTCGCTGGTCGCGCCGAAGATCAGCAGATCCAGCTCGTCGCGCGAGCTTGGCTGATAGCGCAGCGCCAGCTGATAGTCCCAGTAAAACGGCGAGAGCTGGGTCTTTGACTTGTTGAAAAGCGGCAGAAACGCCGAGATCCAGCTCAAGCGCGCAGCCGCGGCGACGTGCAGCTTCTTGCTGATCGGTCCCTCGACCGTGACCGCACCATCGATGAGATCCAGGGTCACCGAGCCATGCCAGCGATCCGACTTTGGCGGACGGGTCACGACCTCGATCACGCCGCCCAGTCCGCGACCGTAGTCTGCACCATAGCCGCCGGGCCGGAAGTTCAGCTCGGACACAAACTCGGCGCTGATCGTCGAGCGCAGGCCGCCGAAGTGATAGACGCGGGGAATGGCCACGCCATCGGCATAGGCGCGGGTGTCGGTCGGTGCCGAACCCCAGACGATGATCTGGCCGATGCCAAACGGCGCCCGCGCCACACCCGGCAGGTTCTGCACCGCCTTGATCGGATCGTTCTGGTTGCCCGCGATGCGCCGCACGTCCGCCCCGGTGAGCGTGGTGGCGATGACCTCGCGCCGCGGTGGCTGCGCCCGGACCACCGTCGCGAAGCGCTCGGCCTTGCGGGCCAGGTAGTAGACGACTTGCAGTCGGCCCCCGCGCAGAACTTCACGCAGATCTTCGCGCAGCTCAGCTGGACGAATCGGCTGACCGCGCACCTGCAACACAAGCGTCGTGCACGGCAGCCCCGTAAGCTCGAACTCGCCTTCGTCGGAGGTGGTGCTGGCGGCGATCTCCACACCATTGTCGCGGACGCTGATGTGCAGCGCGGCGAGCGGATCGCGGTTGCCCTGCTCTAGCGTGCGGCCCGACAGCGTACAGGTCGCTGGCTCGTCCGCGTGAGCCGATGGTGTGCACAGAGCGAGCAGCAGACCGAGGAGCACAGAGATTGGCGAGACCCACGCAGAGGTGCGCATGGCAGTGGACTAAAGGTTGCGATACGCGGCCATCGCGGCGCCGAGCACCTCTTTGATCGGTACGCCGGCCGCCGCGGCGCGCTCGACGCAGATCGAGAACTCGGGGGCGGCATTCCAGATCTCGCCGGTCTGCGGATCGCGTCCGCGCTTAATCGGGATGTCGCCAAACTCGGTCCGCACCGTAACGTGCTCGCGCTGCAGCATGGTGCGGCTCACCGCGTGACGGCGCACGCCCAGGCTCGTCGATTCGCGCAGGATCAGGCGGGTCAGCTCAGCCTCGCGTCCGGGGTCGCACAGCGCCGACAGCACCGTGCCGGGACGCCCCTTTTTCATCTGCACCGGCACCAGCCAAACATCGCGAGCTCCCGTCGAAAGCAGCGCCTCGCACAGCGGGCCATAGAGCTGCGGATTCATGTCGTCAAGGTTGGCTTCCAGCACGCAGCAGTCGGGGCCACCGGCATCGGTCACATCGGACTCGTGACCGGCGATGATGCGCAGGAGGTTCGGTCGATCAGCAAGCTCACGCGTGCCAGCCCCATGGCCCACTGCGATGATCTGCAGGCTGGGCAGCGGGCCATAGGCGGAGGCGTGCTCGGCCAAGATCAGCGCGCCAGTCGGCGTCGTCAGCTCGCAAGCCGGGCCGCCCGCTTCGACGGGTACATCGCGCAAAAGAGCCAGGGTTGCAGGGGCCGGGACCGGCAAGATCCCGTGCGCCGTACGCACCGTCCCACTGCCCAACACAACGCGACGCGACACGATGCGACGCGGGGCCAGCCAGCGCAGGGCAGCCGCTACCCCGACGATATCGACGATGCTGTCTAGCGCACCTACCTCGTGAAAAGCGACCTCGCGGACATCCACGCCGTGCAGCGCCGCCTCAACCGCCGCCAGCCGATCGAACATCGATAGCGCCGACGCGATCACCTCAGCGGCCAAGCCGCGCTCACCCGCCTCCTCGATCAGCGCGCGAATCTCGGCGTAGTGCACGTGCGCAGGATGCGGATGATGCACGTGCGAGTGCCCAACGTCATGAGCATGCTCGTGCTCATGCGAGTGCGAGTGTTCATGCGAGTGTTCATGCGAGTGCTCGTGCGCATGTTCATGCTCGTGTTCATGCGCATGCTCATGCGCGTGCCCATGCCCCGGTTCGTGCGCACGTGGCGCAGCCCCGTCGGGAAGCGGGATCACATCCAGCTTGCGAGCCATCAGTGAGCCCTTGCGCACCGACGCAATGCGCAGCTCAAACGGAGCGACCGGCAGGCAGGCCAGCGCCTCGCGTACCACCGACTCGGGAACCCCCAGGTCGATCAGCGCTGCAAGGGTCATGTCGCCGGCAATGCCTGCGAAGCAGTCGATATACAGGGTGGCACCACGCAGTGCCGGGCGCGCAGACGGGGTCACGGGACCTCCACGGTCGATGTCGATGGGGTGGAAGGTGGGGTCGTGGGGTTTGCCGGGGATACGCTGGCCTCCGTCGGAGGTCCGCGGTTGATGAGGGCGGCGGCGTAGCCCGCGCCAAAGCCGTTGTCGATGTTGACGACGGTGACCCCCGCGGCGCAGCTCGAAAGCATGGTGAGCAGCGCCGACAGGCCCTGGAAGCTCGCGCCATAGCCAACCGAGGTCGGCACAGCGATCACCGGGCGACCGCACAGGCCACCGACCACGCTGGCCAGCGCGCCCTCCATGCCGGCGACGACGATCACCACGTGGGCCGCGCGCAGCGCCGGAGCAGCCGCCAGGGTACGGTGCAGCCCAGCGACGCCGATGTCGTAGATGCGCTCGACCTGACAGCCCAGGTATTCGGCGGTCAGGGCCGCCTCTTCGGCGACGGGCAGATCCGCGGTTCCGGCGCAGGCCACAACGATACGCCCCAGACCGCGCGGAACAATGTCCTGCTGCCGCACGAACAGCAGACGCGACAGTGCGTGATAGCTCGCCGCCGGCACCGCCGCCTGTACCGCCTGCGCCTGCTCGGCCGAGACGCGCGTACACAGCACGTTCTGCCCGGTGCCGCAAAGCTCGCGCACGATGGCGACGAGGTGCTCGATCTGTTTGCCCTGCGCGAAGACCACCTCGGGCACGCCAGTCCGCAGCGCGCGATGGTGATCGAGTCGGGCAAACCCCAGATCGGCATACGGCAGCCGTCGAAGCTCTCCCACTGCTTGGTCAATCGATACGCCACCACCGACGACAGACGCGAGTAAGCGACGCAGCCAGGCCTCATCCATGGCCGGCACTTTACAGCAGGCCGGGACAGGCAGGGCAGGCTCTTGCAGCCGGGGGCTCGTGCTACCCTTGCCCCATGCTGTTGCGACGGAGTTCGACGAGTCAGAGGGGTCGTGGATCGGCGCTGGGCTGGGGCCTCTTGCTCGCGGTCCTGTCGGGGAGCGCGGCCTCCGCCGGCGACCCACCGCCGCCCGCTCGGCAGGAGGTACGCTGCAGCGGCGATAGCTGCTCGCTGGGCGCCTGCGTCAGCCAGGCTCTGCTCGACGACGCCGCCAGCGCGCTCTCGCCGCTGCGGCTCTTGCCGATGATGCAAGGGGGCCAGGCCATCGGCTTCAAGCTGTTCGGCATCCGCGACGGCAGCCTGGCCGCCCGCCTGGGCCTGCAGAACGGCGATGTGGCGACGCGGCTCAACGACAGAAGCCTCGCCGGTCCCGAGCCCGCCGCCGCCGCGCTGAAGGCCGCAAGCGAAGCGACCACCCTGCGCCTTTCCCTGCTGCGAGCCGGACAGCCCATCGAGCGTCGCGTGGTCCTCGACCGTCGGAAGCCAGCCCCCGGCGAGTGTCCGCCGCCGCCTGCCCCGCAAAGTCCGCCACCCGCCGCGTCCGAGCCCGCGCAAAAAGGCAGCGGGCTTGCCGACCTCCACTGTCGCGCCCTGCGCTGCACCTGCAAGGCCGAGGTGCGCGATCGCCTGCTCGCCGACTCCGACCTCTTTCTGCACGGCGCGCGCTTCGTCCCCGAGATCGTTCAGGGCAAGCCGATGGGGTTCCGCCTGCTCGGCGTCCGCCGCGGATCGATCTATGCGCACGTCGGCCTACAGAACGGCGACCTGGTGGAAAAGATCGCCGGCCAGCCCCTCGACAACCCCGAGGGTGCGCTTGCCGCCTACACCCAAGTCCGCAGCCGCAACCCGATCACCGTCGACTTTCGCCGCCGCGGCACCGCCATGACCCTGACCGTCGATGTCGAGCACTAGAAGCGCGTTGGTGTACTCGCCCTACTGCGGCAGCGCCGGTACATCGGCAAAGAGCCGCGCGCCGGTTTTAGGGTCAAAGATTTGCAAATAAGCCCCCGCTGCCTCGTTCGCTTCCAGCACCAGCCGTCCGGCCACCAGCGATAGATAGACGAGATTGTAGTATTCCGAATGTCCAACCATCATCTGCTGAACATCTGCGCGCCAGACAGCCTTTCCTGTCATAATATCATATGCCGATAATCGACACCCTGTTGCAATATTATGATAATGAGCAAGATAAATTATATTTTCATCCATAATCGCTCGCACCGCATCCCCACGGCCCTCGTCTTCAATCGTAAATTTTCGTTCTCCGACTTCTACAGATAACTTCTGACCCGTCTCATCCTGATGGGCCCAGCCGGCCAGGCGACGATCGCGGGCCCCAATCACCAGGCCGGCAATCGCGTACGGCAGGCGCCGCTCGCCCCCATCGGCCAGGCGGAGGATCACGGTCTCGCCGTCGCGCCGCCCCAGCGATGAGAACACCACCTCGTGCTCGGTGTGCGCGAAGTAATAAAGATGCGGGCTGCTCGTCGTGACATTGCCCTTCGTCGTATAGCGAGTATGTGCCAGCCGAAAGCTTCCCTGCGGGCTGCCCCCGGCATCGTAGCGGCGCAGGACATAGCCATGTCGGCCTTCCAGCCGCACCAGCCTGACCACCCCACCAGCGACCGGAAACAGGGCCAGGTTGCCGGCAATATTGTCGGCTTTTATCCCGATATCGGGATCGGCAATGGTGCGCAGCGTCTTCCCCGCCTTATCGCGGATGACGATCTCGCGCGATTTGCCCAAGGTCCAGCTCCGATCTTGCAGCTCAACTCGCAGCGAATCATCCACCCCAAACTGGGCCGCATGCATCGCCTCACGCTGAAACAACACCGCCCCCGGCGCCAGCGTATCCGCCTTTTGCAACGAGCTTAAGTTGATATATTTGTCTTTGAATTTATACCAATTCATTACCTGGGCCTGCGCAAAAACGCTAACGCATACACCGATCACGATCGGCAGCAGATGACGAGCTCTGATCATAAATGTTTGTACGAGCAAGCTGCAGCGCCGGTCAAGGCAACCCGCCCACCGGCCGGGGACGCTGACCTAGTCGCCTTGCCCTGGGTTTGGCCCGCCTCGAACCCCCTCGGGCAGCGACTCGCCATGCGCCTGCGCGATCCAGCTGTGCCTAGTTCGACGCCGCCAGCTCACGCGCCCTGGCCTGCACCGCGACAAGCCTCGACGCGGTCAACGGGTCGAGGGCGGCGGACGTCTCAAGTGCAGTGAGCGCGGCCTGCGCCAACGCTCGCCCCTTGCTTCCTTGCGCGCTCGCAGCAGCCAGGAGCAGAAGCTTGCCCTCGGTCGCTCGACCTCCCGCGTGATTGGGGTTGGTGGCGAAGGCCTTGGCCAACGCCGCAAGTCCCGCTTCTACATACGGACTCCGCAGCGGCTCCTTGGCCCCTTCTGCCAGTCGCAGATTGGACTCCGCCAGTACTTGCCAGGCATCGGGATACACTTCCGGACTCTGTGTCGCCAAGCTGGCCGCGCGGTTCGCTTCGCGGAGTGCGGAGAGAGGGGATTTCCCAGACAGCGCCAACCACTCCGCTTCCACCAAATGCCCCTGCGCTGCCAGCGTTTGACACACTGCATCGGTCTTTGCGAGGGCCAAGCAGCGCGGCAGTGCGGCCCGCAGGCTCTGCAGGGGGGGCATCGGAGACTCTTTCCGCCTCAGTCGTAGCGACGCATCGACTAGATCGGCGAGCACAGAAAACTGTTCCAGATCCAGGAACTGATCCCCCAGCTTGCGCGCGGTCGCCAGGTTCTGCCTCGCGCGGTCGAGCTGGCTCTGAGAGTCCTCTCCCGCCAGCATCAGTCGCTGCGCCGCCCGTGCGTATACCTCGCCATAGTTGAGAAAACACTGCTGATACCCATGGTTGATCTTCACACAGCGCGCAAAGACCTCGTCTGCATGAGACAGGCTCTCCATGATCTCGGACCTAGTGTTCTGCATCGGGATGAATTCCGTGCAAGTTACAAGCTGGTTCACCAGAGCAACAATGTATGTTTCGTCGATCCGGACGGCTTGCTCCTGATACCGGAGGGCCTCCCTGAGCGCCTCTCTTGCCGAGGCCTGGCCCCGTCGCCACTTTTGCGTCGCCAGGTTGCTCTTGATCAGGCCAAGATCATTCAGTCCCCAGACAAATGTCGGACGGCTTCGTAGCACGCGTACCAGTCCGGCAGAAGCACGTTCTAGGAGTTGGATGGGGTCCTGTCCTTGCTTCGCATCCCTCTGCGCGAGCAGAGAAAGGCAGTTGGCCTCTGCATCGTGTGCAAAGGCATCATCCGGCGTGTGACTCAGAACGACCGCGAGTTCAGCGAGGCAAACGCTGGCATGATTCCCGGCTTGCGCAGCGCTACCACTGATGCCTATTCGTATCATCGCGGCAGTAGCCTTCTTCATGTGCCCGGCCATGCTCGTAGAGTCCGCGCTGCTCAGTCGATCGGCAATCCTGGTGATCATTTCAGGGAGGTTGCCCAATGTCTTAGAGCTGTCGACATACATCTCCATCTGGCGAATCAGCGTCTCAGCATGCCCCTCGTAGATTTCAGCATCACTGCGGCCTGACGCCGCTGCCCGTTCATATTCCGAAGCGGCCTTAGCGAATTCCTGTTCCGCGATCTCATATTTTCCGGAGTCACGGGCCAGGAGCGCTCGCTCATGGTGAATGTCTCCCGCGAGCTTGGTCGCTTCATAGAGCCATGGCGCGCTCTTCTGTACTTCTTCGATCAGAGTCAGCGATCGATCCCAGTCATTTTGATAGAAGCTGATGAACGCTTCCAGGTACTGCGGGGTGTCTGATTGCAGCGAACGCGCGCGTTCGAGCGATGCGATGGCCGGCTGCAAGTACTTGGGGGCGATCTCCTTGATCTGCCTCTTCGCCCACTCGCCACCGCCGCTGAGCCGTGCTTCTTGCATCGCCTGCTCATAGTGTTTTCCCAGCACAATTCCGAGCGCATAGTGAAGCTCTGCGCCATCCTGCCCTGCCCGCTGAGCCAGGCGCAGCTCCCGGAGCGCCTGCGGATACTCATGCAGCGCTAGGTGTCCACGTCCAATCGCATAGTGTGCGAGCCCCGCGGCGAGGTGCCCGTAGGTTTCGAGTTCCGAACGGAGTCTCTGCATCCGCTGGCGCACGACTCCTTTTTCGCGCTCCAGATCATGAAGCTCTAGCTGTCGCGCACTGCGCAGGAGCCACTCCATCTGGGAGATCTCTTGCCCAAGTCGCTGCGCCAGCTGGGCCTGTCGCTGCGCCAGTTCGACCTGACGTTGCGACCGAAGCCTTTCCCGAAGCCCGATGCCCGCGATCACCGAAATGAGGACCAGGGCAACGACAGCGAACGCGAACAGGGCCTTGTGTTTTCGGTATTGTCGGCGGACCCGAAACAGCAGGCTCGCTCGCTTCCCCAGGATCGGCTCTCCGTCAATATAGCGCTGCAAGTCCTCTGACAAGGCGCGCGCCGAGTCGTACCGCTGCCCTGCATCTTTTGCCAGACACTTAAGGACGATGGTTTCCAGATCGCGCGGTACGTCAGGCGAGAGCTCCCGTGGCGGCCTCGGCTCGTCACTCAGAACCGCGAGCAAAACATCGACGACATCTGTCCCGCCGAACGGCGGTTTTCCCGTTAGCAGCTCGAAAAGTGTGGCACCCAGCGAGTACACGTCGGCGCGGCGATCCACTCTGCGGCTGCCTCCGCGCGCTTGCTCGGGCGCCATATAGGCCGGGGTTCCCATCACCGCGCCGGTCTCGGTCAGGCCCGCACTTTCCTTGGTCTCGTGTGCGACTCCGAAGTCCATCACCAGAGGGAGGTTCGTCCCGTCGCTCCCTCGCACAATCATGATGTTCGACGGTTTGACGTCGCGATGCACAATTCCCAGACGGTGCGCTTCGTGCAGGGCGAGGGCGACTTGCTTGGTGAGCATCACCTTCTCGTGCAGCGACAGCTCAGGAGCCGCCTGTTCGAGCGTTTTCCCATCGACAAACTGCATCGCGATGTAGGGCTTGTGCTCGACCTCCCCCACCTCGAATACGCGACAGATGTTGGGATGGTCCAGTCGCGCTTGGGTGCTCGCTTCACGCTGAAAGCGGGTCACCAGTCTCGGATCATCGATGCGCAGAAACTTCAATGCGACGATGCGATCGAGTCGGCGATCGCGGGCTTTGTAGACCGCTCCCATGCCGCCGCGTCCGATCAGTGAAATCAGCTCGTACCGATCCCAGGACGAAACCGGAAACTCCGCGAGCAGGGCGGATGAGGCCGCATGTGCGTCACGTCCCGTCGTGGCCAGCACATCCACCGAGGAATGGCTCTGTGGAACGGCCGCCGTCTTCTCCGGTCCCAGCCGGACTCTCTCGACAGTTGCTTCGGAGTCACGGCTCGCGCCGCCATCGGTCGATGCTCCGCCTGCGGAATCGACATCTCTCACTATCGCTCCAGTATCGCATGCGAAAGCCTGCTTCCACACACCCGCCGGACGGCAGGCCGTCAGCCAGTGCCGCCGTTCGAGCCAGCGCATTCGCTCAGAGAAATCGGAAGGTTACCCAGAGAGCACGATGACTCAGCCCAAGGCCGGCTGGGAGGGCTGGGGCAGCGAGTTTCAGCACAGCGGCCGCCCCGGCGCCCGCGCTCACCCGCATTGCGATCGCCGCCAATTGTCCCACTTCAGGCCGGTCGGCTCGCTCCACATCGGCAACCCACCGGGCACCAGCTCATCCGGCGCACGTGGTTCGGCTCGGGCTGGGGCGTGTTCAGCGCAGGATAAAGGAGAGTCCTAGACCGGTCTCGGGCGGGGCATAGAACTTAAACTCGACGCGGTCTTTGAAGAACTTCCAGGAATCGAGGGGAAAGCTGGTGATGCTGAGTCCGTGAAACTGCACGAGCTCTAGGAAGTAGCGCGTTCCTTCTTGGGGATGCGACACGACCTCTAGGATCAGGTGGGTAGCCGGCCGCTTCAGGGCGTAGCGTCGGCCCGTGCAGGTTCCGCCGGCAATGTCGCCGTAGCTAACCTCCTCTTCGCTGAGCTCGTAGCCCTGGCCCTTGAGATGGTGGGCGGTCTTGCGCAGGTATTCCGGAGACATTTCCATGACCAGACACTCCTTTTTCCACGGGACAGCGGACCCCGCGTGCGGGGCTTAGGGTTCCAGGTACGTAAGCAGGATCTGACGAAGCAGCGTGAGCAGCGCGAGCAGTTCAAGGACGATGCCGACGCGAAAAAGCAGCACGCGCTCAGCTTCGACATCGATGGCGAGCTGAAGCTGGAAGCGCTCTTGCTCGGGATCGGGTGGCGGCTTGGCCGCGGGCGCGGGCGGTGGCGCGGGCGCGGGCGCCGCCTGGCGCGGCTCTGTCTCGGTCGGCGGACTGCTGATCGCCGGTGCCGTCGCAGCCAAGCAGAAGTAACGCTCGCAGCCGAGGATGACCTGGCGCACCAGGCCCAGCGCCACAAGCTGCTGCAGCCGGCGCAGCACCTGCGGGGCCGGCGTGGCACTGGTCGCCGGCCACTGCCGCAAGATCACCACCGGCTCGCAGGGCAGCAGATCGCCCGGCTGCGGCAAGAGCGCTTGCAAAGTCTCCATCGTGGCCGCGAGCTCAGGCGAAAGTTCAGCTATCGCACCCGACGGGGGCTGCGCCGCGCTGGCGCCGACTTTGGGGGCTTCCTGGACGGAGACCAGCCGCATGTCAGGAGCCTCCGCGCAGCAGATAGTGCGCCGCCACCTGCCAGCTTATGAGCAGGGCGAGGTCGACGAGCAGCAGCGCAAGGAAGATGCGTGACAGGCGCGCGCGCGAGCGCTGCAGTTGCTGCAGCTCAGTCCTCTCGGTCATCGCTGCCTCCGTCGCGTCAGGCGCCAGCACAGACCGGCGAGAAGCGGCAGCGCGAACAGAAAACTCGCATCCAGGAAGCCACGCCAGCGCACCCGATCGCGGCTGAGCCAGCGCACATTTTGAGGCAGTGGGATCCGCTCGCCATGAACGGCGGCACCGCTGGCTTGCACTCGCTTCGCGGGCAGCGCGCGACCAGCGGCGCCCTGTGACAGAAATGTGCCCGCGGCGGGCGCGGCCTGCGGGGTCAGAAGCGACGCATATTCTGGACTGCGCAGCGAGACCTCTGGGCTCCTTCCGTCCGACCACAGCAGGTGCAGCGCGGTGGGCTGTGCCGCCGAGGCGGGCTCGGCTTGCAGACGAACTGCCGGGCCTTCCGAGGTCACGGTGGGGAGATCCATCGGCGCCCCGGTCAGCACAACACAGGGGGCCGCACAGGATGCCCGATCGCTGACCAGCTTAAGGGGGCCGGAGCTGGCCCAGGGATAGATCGCCGCGCCAATCGCTGGCAGCAACCAGGCGGGGAGCGCCCCCGGCCAAAGCAGCGTCGGGCGCTGCCGCTGAGCGAGGGTCGCAAAGCCAGCCAGGCTACCGCGGTATGCCTGCTCTTGCCGTGGCACATGCAGGCGAGAGCGGCTGTGAATGGCGGCCCATAGCGCGCCTTGCGGCACCAAGCAGTCCGGCCGTGGAGTCGCGCGCAGGACGATCCGGATCTGCAGCGGCCACTCCGTTTCGCTCCACAGCGAAGGGGGTATGCGCGCCGCCAGCCGCAGCGGTTCGGGCCCAGGAGATGGCAGCGAGGCGTGCTCCAGCCGGCGCGAGCCGAAGCGAAGCTCGACCTCGCTGGCCCGCGCATCGAGCGCGGGGTGAGGCGAGACGGACAGGACCATGTCGAGCTCCGGCCACTCGCTGACCTGCCACCACGCCGGACGCACCCAGGGCAGAGACAGAACGTGCTCGCCTTCACCGCGCACGACATAGCCAGAGTGATAGCCGCGCTCGTGGAGCGTAAAGACCTCGGCGTCGGGCTCAGGCGAATCCGTCGCACGGGGCGGGGTAAGGCTGGCTTCTGCGGTGGAGGCCGGCAGCTGACAAATGCTTTCGGTGCAGCGACCCGCCAGCTGCGGATTTGCCAGCGCATACAGGGCGTGCTGCAGCGCTTGAGAATCCGGTGCGGTGACGTGTAGCCACTGGCCGTCAACCTGCGCCGTGCTGTGAGGTTCGTGCGCTGGCGCAGCGTCGATCGCGCGCTCTGCCGTTGAGCCAGCGTGCAAGAGGAGGGCAGGCGAAGTGGACTCGGGCGGCGCGGCACCCCCGACCGGCAGGGCTCCCAAACGGCGCAAAAAGGAGTCGGCAGCCAGCCAGGCCGGCGCCTCGCCGCGATCGATCTCGGCAGACCGCGGCAGGCGCACCCGCGGGCGCTGCTCTCGCCACTGCGTAAGCAGCGCAGCGACGGCAAGCGGCGCAGGTGGGCGCAGTCGCCGCGCGTAGACCAGGCCCGCGCTCGCGTGCAGCGTCAGCGTGGGCGGCTGGTGCTGCGCGTCGTGACAGGGATCCCCGGCGGTCAGCAGACGAGTGCGCAGTCGCAGCGCGAAGTATCCGGCTGGCAGCTCCGGCAAGGGAATGCGCCACGCCCCCTGCGTCGGAAGCCGCCTGACGAACACCGACTGCAGGGGCTGGTCTTGCAGCTCCAAGGTCAGCGTGGATGTGGCAAGGACGTTGTCTGAAACGCTAATCGGCAGCTCTAGTTCGACCGCGCTCGCGCGCTCGCTGGGGTCGGGCAGGTTCACGATCAGATCGGCGCTGCTTTCGCTGCCGCGCAGCGTCAAGCTCTCGCTGAGTAGGGCGGTCCGGATCGACTCACGGGCCGGGCTTTCGAGCGGACTTTGGGCATGGGCGGCCTGCGGCGCGCAGACTCCCAAATAGATCGACAGCCAGACTCCTAAGTGGCGCATCGCCCTAGCCCACCTTTCCGGTCTTGACTGTCTTATCCCAGCTGCGCGAAGCCCCCGACAGCTCTTTGACATAGGCGCCCAGCGTCACGGCACATAGCAAAGAACCATAACCACCGAGCAACAGCAGAGCCGGCGCCAGCCAAGCCCAGCGCGGTCGCTTTTCAACCACCATGGCGGTGTACGAGACCAACATCGACAGCGCTAGCCACAGATAGACGAATACGATGCCGGCGCGACGCAGGCCGTCGTGATCGGCCAGGACCGCTTCGAGCAGCGGGTCAAACAGTGTGGGCAAGAGCGAGTAGACGATGATCGACAGCGAAATCAGCCCTGGGAACAGCACGCCTTCTCCCCACGACTTGCGCCCTGATTCCCAGTCAATGGCCAGCGAGACCGCGGTCACAAACAGATAGACCAGCGCTGCCACGATCCAGAAGCTGCGGAACAACGTCCACGATAGCGACTCATCGACGCCATACAGGACCACCAGGCCCAGCGCGCCGGTGATCTGAAAGACCGGCATCAGGAAGATCGAAAACCACAAGAGCCCCATCGCCGTCGAGCCCAGCGAGAGATGCTGCCGGCGGTTAAACCAAAGCGACCAGAAGACCTGCGTGATCTGCACGTTGCCGCGCGCCCAGCGCAGCCGCTGCTTCCACAGCATAAACAGGCTGTCGGGCTCTTCGGCATAGACGATGGCGTTGGGTTCAAAGAGCGCGCGGCGACCGCTGAGCTGCGTACGAAAAGTCGTGAAGGTGTCTTCGGCCAGGGTGTCGCTGAAGATCTGTCCGCCGATGGCCAGCAGGTTCTCGCGCGAGTGCAGCTGGGCGCCGCCCGACAAGCAGGCAAGAAAGCCCATGACATTCTGCGCTCGACGGGAAGCGCCGGTAGCGGTGATGTATTCAAACGTGACGTAGCGCTGGACGTAGTTGGGGGATCGGCTGCCTTCCTTGATGTATGCGGTGACCGCACCAATTTCAGGGTCAGCCAGGTGACGCGCCATCCGGACCAGCGAGTCCGGTGTGTAGATGACGTCGGCATCCATGATCAGCACCGCCTCGGTCCACTCGTTGCGCCACAGCACATGCAGGCCGTAGTTGAGGGTGTGGGCTTTGCCTTCGCCGCCGGCTACCCGGCGGATGTGAAAGACATTGCGCGGATACAGCTTGTGCTTGGCGATGGCGACGTGGGGAGTCTCGTCGGTGGATGCATCATCGATGACGTAGACGCGCAGCCGGTCGAGCGGATAGCGCAAGCGCATCAGCCGATCGATCGTCGTGCCAATCACCGCGCCTTCATTCCACGCCGGAATCAGGATGCTGACGCGTGGCAGGTGATGGCTGGACTGTTCAAGATGCGTCGCGCGAAACGACAGCAGCAACAGCAAAAACTGATAGCAGCTCACCAGGACAGGCAGCGCTGACAACACCACCAAGCTGGTGCAGATCAGGATGAGCAGCAGCTTGGGACCCAGCATGGTGCAGTCAGACAATTCACGTGCCGTGCCAAGGGCCCAGCGCCCATTCCGCAGCCCTTGGGACCGCAGCGTGCGCTGGCATGTTTTGTGAATTGGAGGCGACGCATGAGCGCCACCGCCCTGACTACAGCAAGCCGCCTTCCGCCTCGCTCGGCCAGCAAGACCCGACTGCTCCTGGTCGAAGATGATCCCTTCTGCGCCGCCTTGCTAAGCCGCTGGCTGATGCAAGACAGCAGCTTAGAGATCGTCACCGCCAGCGAGGGAAATACCGCCCTGCGCCTGCTCGACGCCGAGCCGTTTGATGTGATCCTCGCGGACATCAACCTGCCCGGCGCCAGTGGACTTGAGATCATCCAGCGCAGCAAGACGCTGGCTCCGGGGCGGGCCACCATCCTGATGACCGCGGAAGAGACGGTCGAGCACGCGCTGGCCGCACTGCGTCTGCACGTCGATGATCTGCTGTTCAAGCCCATCGCCCGCGACCCCGTACTCAAGACCGTCGGGCAGGCCATCGCCCGGGCCCAGGCGCTGCGGGTCATGCAGCCGCGGACCGTGCTGGCGGTGGGCGCGCATCCCGACGACGTCGAGATCGGCTGCGGGGCGGCCCTGCTGGCCCATCGGCAGGCCGGCGACCGCGTGGTCATTCTGACGCTGAGCCAGGGGCGCCAGGGCGGCGTCGGTGCGACCCGCAAGGCCGAGTCTGAGCAGGCGGCGCGCGCCATGGATGCCGAGCTTCTCATGGCCGATCTGGAAGACACCCACATCAGCGAAGGGCCCGAGACCATTGCGGTGATCAGCCAAGCCATCACTACCTACGCCCCGCAGCAGGTCTACACCCATACCGCGGCCGATGTTCACCAGGATCACCGCGCCGTGCATCGCGCCAGCCTGGTCGCCGCCCGCGCGGTGCCCTCGGTCTTTTGCTATCAGAGCCCGTCGAGCACGGTGGACTTTCATCCCACCTATTTCGTGGATGTCAGCGCCTTTGTCGATCGCAAGATCGAAGTCTTGTCGCTCTACCAGACGCAGGCTGGCCGACGCTATCTGACGCCCGAGCTGGTGCGCGCCACCGCCCGCTACTGGGGGCGCTACGGCGACTGCGCTGGCGTCGAGCCCTTTGAAGTCATCCGGGCCCGTTCGTAAAGGCCAGACCCCGGGGAGCCGCTCGCGCCGTGGCCGGCCCGAGTGCGGTCTCCGAGTCCGATCAGAACCCCGAGCGGGAGCGGGGTACCCCGAAGAAGTAGGCCGGCAGAAAGAGCGGACCCCGCACCCTTGCCGGATGAGGTTGTGCTGCCATGTGTCACGACACGTCGATGGAATTGGCCTTGGTCGAGCTGATTGACCTCTTTCCCTTTCATCTGGTGATCTCGCCCGATCTGCGGATTGCGCAGGCCGGTCGCTCCCTCTCGCGGCTCTGCTCTGAGCTACAGCCGGGGGCTCGCCTGGCGCAGCACTTCCGCCTGCTGCGCCCCGCCCAAGAGTGGAGTCCCGAGATCATGCAGCGGGCCAACAGCCTCGTGATGATTGAAAATATTGATAATCGATTAACGCTTAAAGGCGAGCTACGCCGGCTCCCCAAACAGGGTATGAATCTTTTTATTGGCGTACCTTGGATTTCATCATTATCCGAGTTGCAGCAGCGCGGTATGTTGATATCTGACTTTCCTCCTTATGAGCCGATCTCGGACTATCTCTTCCTGCTGCAAGCCAAAAACGATGCGCTCGCCGAGACCGAGCGCCTGGCTGCGGCGGTGGCGGCGCAGCGCCAGGAGCTGAGTATCAAGAACCGCATGCTGCTGGCGCAGATCGAGCTCTCGCAGGGGCTGGTGCAAGCTCACTCGCTGGAGGAGGCCTACCAGAGCTTGCTCGGGGCCGTCGTCAAGCACCTGGGCTGGGACCTGGCGGCGCTCTGGCTGCCCGATGCCGCTGGACAGCTGACCTGCGTCGCGACCTCCAACAACGGACAGACCGCGCGCTCTGCCGCAGCCATCGCCCTGGGGCGCAGCGTCGTGGAGCAAGCGCACCGCACGCGCGAGATGGTCTGCGCCGCCGGCGAGACGCTGCCTGGACAAGATGCGTCCCCCGCGGAACCGCCGTATCGCTTCGTGCTGGCCATCCCGCTGCCCGGGATGAACGAAGGCGCAGCCCTGCTGCAGGTCTTTCGGCAAGACCCTGCCCCCATCGAGCCCCAGGCCATGGCCACGCTGCTCGCTAGCTGCGCCCGAGTGGGCCTGGTCATCGAACGACAGCGGGCCCAGGCCGCGCTGGCTGATGAGCGGGCCCGTCTGCAGGCGGTGCTCACCCACACCGGAGCCCTGGTCTACAGCGCCCGCGTCGACACATTGGATATCACCTTTGTCAGCGACAACATCGAGCAGGTCCTGGGGTACAGCAAGCAGCAGACGCTGGGCATGTCGATCCGCGGACTCCGCCACGTGCATCCCCAGGATCGGCCGCGCTTGGCCACCGTACACGAGCGGCTGTCGCAAGGACCGCTGTGCGTCGACTATCGCATCCAGCGGGCCGACGACAGCTACCAGTGGCGCAGCGACTATCTGCGCCTGGTGCCGGGGGAGGCAGGGCAGCCCGCCGAGATCTTCGGCGCCTCGCTGGATCTGTCGGCGCGCATGGAAAGCGAGCTAGCGCTCAAAGACAGTGAAGCGCGACTCCGCGCCGTCCTCGACAACGCCGCCGAAGGCATCCTGGCCGTCGATGAGCACGGCATCGTGCAGCTCTGCAACAGCGCCGCCGCTCGTCTGCTGCGGCGGGAGCTCAGTCAGGTGCAGCACCAGCATGTTCGCTCGCTGGGACTCTTGTCACAGCTGTGGTCCGAGCGCACCGACCCGACCTCGACTCAGCCGGCGCTGGCTCTCGGCAGCCACGAGCTCGAAGGCTACGACGCCGACGAGACTCCCTATCAGCTGCAGGTCAGCATGAGCGAAGTGCTGAGCCAAGATCGGCGTCTTTACGTCGGCATTCTGCGCGATCGCACCGCCGAGCAGCAGGCTCACCGTGCGCTGCAGCGGGCGAAGGCCGCGGCCGAGACCGCCAACCGCGCCAAGTCCGACTTCCTGGCGGTGGTCAGCCACGAAATCCGCACGCCCCTCAATGTCATCATCGGTATGACCGAGCTGGCGAGGAGCTCGCGCTCGCCATCTGAGCAGCAG
Source organism: uncultured Myxococcales bacterium (assembly GCA_937952145.1). GTDB lineage: Bacteria > Myxococcota_A > Polyangia > Palsa-1104 > JAEUJZ01 > JAEUJZ01. Next base: position 74,346 of record CALFYE010000392.1, on the reverse strand, counting down.
GAGTTTTTGACCCGCGTACACACCAACGCCGAGGCCCTCCTGCACCTCATCAACTCGATGCTCGATCTGTCGAAGATCGAAGCCTGTCTGCTGGACATCGAGAGCATTCCCTTTGACTGCGCTCAGCTCGTCGGCAGCGTCGTCGATGCCGTAGCCTCGCGACTGACTAGTCGCAAGGTCGAGCTGATCTGCGCCGTGGCTCCCGAGCTGCCCGCTGTGCTCTTGGGGGACCCGACTCGCCTGCGCCAGATCCTCATGAACTTGCTTGGCAACGCCGCCAAGTTCACTCGCCAGGGCGAGGTCTGTCTCCTTGTGCAGCGGGTGGAAGGCAGCCCGGCCGCAGCCGAGTCCAGCATGCGGCTGCGGTTCACAGTTTCGGACACCGGAATCGGCATTCCCAAAGAAGTCCAGAGCCGCATCTTCGAGCGCTTCTTCCAAGCCGACAGCTCGACCTCACGACGCTTCGGTGGCAGCGGCTTGGGACTTACGATCTCGCGCTCGCTGGTGTCGCTGATGGGCGGCACGCTGGGGTTTGAAAGCGAGCCCGGTCGCGGCAGCTCCTTCTACTTCGAGATTCCTTTTTTGGTCCCTCCCCAGCAGCCCACGCAGGTCCTGGCCGATGCCGCCGGTCGGCGCGTCCTGATTGCGGAAGAGAACGCCTTTGTCCGCCGTGCCATGTCCGCCTTGCTGACCCATCGCGGCTTCCAGGTCCTTGCGGCCGAAAACGCCCGGCAGGCTCGCGAGATCCTTGCGCGCTCCGAATCCGCCATCGCCGTCGTTCTGCTCGACGGCGATCCGTCTCGCACCGAGGCTCGCGAGCTGGCCGCACAGCTCGTGACGCAGCGCACAGAAGGCCCCGCGCTCTTGCTCTTGACCCCGATCTGGGCGATGGCCCCGGTGCTGCCGGCCCAGCGCCGCCGACCGGTGGAATATCTCATCAAGCCGGTGGCCAATGCTCGCCTGCTCGAAGCCGTCGAGCGGGCCTGCGGTCTGCGCAATCCCACCGCCGATCCCAGCCCGGAAGGCGAGAGTCCGCAGCTCGTCTCTAGCCGGCATCATCGCGTGCTTTTGGTCGAAGACAACGTCGACAATCAGCGCCTGGCCTGGCACACGCTGACCAAGGCCGGCTATCACCCCGAGCTCGCCGAAAATGGCGCCATCGCCGTCGAGCGCGCCGCCGCCACCGACTATGACCTGATCATCATGGACATCGAGATGCCCGAGCTCGATGGCTTTCAAGCCACCGCCAGCATTCGCGCCAACGAGGCCCGCGGGGGCCGTCCGCGGGTCCCCATCGTCGCCGTCACCGCTCACGCCGTCCCGGCCTTTCGCCAAAAGTGTCTCGATGCCGGCATGGACGACTACGCCACCAAGCCCATGGATCGCCAGCGCCTGCAGGCCTTGGCCGAGCGCTGGATCGACAAGCGCCCGGTGGTCCTTATCGCCGATGACTCTGCCGACAGCCGGACGCTGCTCAGCCGACTGCTGCAGCAGGTGGGCGACTATCGCGTGGTACAGGTGCGCAACGGCGCCGAAGCCGTCGACACCGTGCGACGCATGGAGGTCGCCCTTGTACTGCTCGATGTCGAGATGCCCGTCCTCGATGGTCTGCAGGCCACGCAAGCCATCCGTCGGCTCGAAGGGCGTGGCAGCCTGCCGATTGTCGCCATCACCGGCCACGATGGCACTGCCGAGCGCACCCGCATTCGCGCCGCCGGCTGCACCTGCACCCTAACCAAGCCGGTGCAGCGCCCCGCCCTAAAAGAGACCGTGCTGCGCTTCCTTCCAGAGCGCCTCGCCACGCCCTACACCGCGTTCAAGACCGGCGAGTACAGCGCCCCCAAGTTCACCGAGCACCCCTCTCCGTCGCTTACCCCCGCCAACCCCACGCGCGGCGAGCGCCCCAGCTGCCCAGGCTATCAGCCCGAGCTAGTCCCCCCCGAGATCCTCGATCTCGTTCCCGCCTACCTGCAGCAGTGCCGCAGCGACATCAGCGGTCTGCGCAATCTCCTCAGCAGCAATGACTACTCCCGCATCGCAACCCTGGCCCACAATATGAAAGGCACCGCCCCCTCCTACGGCTTCCCCGTGATCGGCCGCCTAGCCGGCCGCCTAGAACGCCTAGCCCAAGCCACCGACGAAACCGCCGCCCTGCGCGTCGTCACCGAACTCGAAAACCACCTGCTAGAACTCCCCCCCCTAGCCCACACCGGCTAAGACCCCACCCCCTCACCAAACCATCAATCCCCCAACCTCAACAAACACCCACTATCTAAATATCCCCCATTACAACATTAAAGTATTTCCCCCTTCAATCATCCCCAGCCAATCCCCCCTCTGCTGAGCGAGCAAAGCCAGAGCCCCCAGCCCCCCCCAAAAAAACCAAAAGCACGAGGGAATCGAGCGGCGCGAGGAAAACAAGGGACGCGAGAGGAACGAGGGAATCGAGTGGCGCGAGAAGAACGAGGGACGCGAGAGGAACGAGGGAATCGAGGGGCGCAAGGGAACCGAGGGGCGCACGAGGACCCAGGGAACCCAGGGAACCCGGGAAGCCCAGTAAGGCTGGGGTCGCAGCGGATCTCATTTTTTCGACACCCCGGCGAAAAAAGGAGTCCGCGTCCGCGGGGCCCCAGCCGTGCAGCCCAATCACGTCTAGGCCATTCACAGCCCAATCTGTAGACAGCCCCCCCTAACCCCAAGCCGCAATCGGCCTCCGCAGCGCCGGTGCAGCCTGATCTTCCTTCGCCTCTTGCTCCGCCAAGCGCTTTTCGAGCACCGCGATGTCTTCGACCGGAACATAGGTATCCCGGAACGTCCGCGTCATCGACGTAACCTCGAAGCCGACCATCCCAGCCGGCAGCGGCCTCCCCAAGATCTCATCGATAGCCATCTGCGGAATGTTGGCCCCCGCGTGGACCGTCAGCGACATCGCTCCAGCAAACCGCGGGTTGACCTCCAGCAGTCGCGGAATGCCGCAGCGATCCCTGCGAAACTGCACATTGGCAACACCCCGCAGGGTTATCGCCCGAGCCACCGCCCCCGCCAGAGCAATCAGCTTGGGATCATTTACGGTGCGACTAGTTATCGCCACTCCGGAGTCGACCTTGAGCCGCTGGCGCGGCACCGCCGCATGCAGCGTCCCGCTCGCCCCAACGTAGACGTCCACCGAGTATTCCTCGCCCGGTAGGTACTCCTGCAGCAGTAGCTTCGGACTCCGCGGACTGGCCACAAAGCTCGCCAGATCATCTAGTCGGATGACCCCACGACTGCCGCTGCCCGTACGCGGCTTGACGATGCAGGGGAACTGCTCAACCGAGCGAACCCGCCCCGTAAACAGCTCGCTCTTGGGCACCGGGACATCCAGCGAGCAGGCTTGCAGAAGCTCCCATTTGTCCAGGCAGAGAGCCAGGGTGCTCTCGCTCGGGCACAGGACCTCGATGCCCGCCGCCAGAAAGTCCCGCTTGGCGCGCGAAAGCGGCAGCAGCTCGCAATCGACCGTCGGCACCAGGATATCGATGCCTTGGGCCTGACACAGCCCCAGGATGTCCATAACGAACGCCGGATGATCGCCACGTCGCAGCAGGTGACGACGCTCCCGCGGTACCAGGTACAGACCAGGGGCATACGGATCGATATCGCCGGCATGCAGTACCAAGCTCGGGTCCTGCAGAGCATTCATGAACGAGACGGCAGCCGGACCACCGGCTCCAGTGACTAGGATTCGCTTGTGTTGATGGATCTTTTTCATGGCGGGCCTCCCTTTTCCGGAGAGCCAATTCACATCGCGTGCCAGCCACCACCTCCCCGGTGAGCGCGCGCCGAGCCTATAGGTTCGGCTCTGATTCCGATCGGAGTCGCAAAGATCAGGCGGTAAGTGCTGACCTGGCTTTCTCGGCTATCGGCGAGCTGCCGCAAAAACCCTGGGAAACCCGGCCTCTTTCGCCTGGCATGTGAATCGCATAGGCAGCTGCAGCAAGAGGACTCGTCATGCTGCAACCCCTTCACTCTGCTTTGGAAGATATGCACGTTCACTCCACGTTCTCGGATGGTCGTGACTCCGTCCGCGACAACCTGGAAGCCGCCCAGCGCCGAGGTCTGCGTCGCCTCACCTGCGTCGATCACGTGCGACTAGACAGCGACTACGTGCCGCAGCTCGTCGCCGAGGTGCGGCAGCTTCGCTCGCAGACCCCGATCGAACTTTATGTCGGGGTCGAGGCCAAGATCCTCGATGGCTCGGGCTTGCTGGATGTGCCCCCGCTCCTGCCGGGCGTCGACTTCATCTATGCCGCCGATCATCAGTTTCCGCTGGGTGACCGCTGCTACAAGCCTGTCGAGATTCGTCATCGCCTGCGGGCCGGCGAGCTATCGGCCGAAGAGGTCACGCGGGCCCTAGTCCGCGCCAGCATCGCCGCGATGCTGCGCTACTCCCAAGTTGTCCTGGCTCACCTTTTTAGTGTGCTTCCCAAGGTGGGAATCGCAGAAGACTCTGTGCCAATCAACCTGCTGCGCGATCTAGCCGAAGTTGCCCATCTGCGTCGTGCCAGCGTCGAGATCGACGAGCGCTGGCGCTGCCCCGGTGTGCGGACGTTGCGCGCGTTCCGGGCGGCCGAGGTTCCCATTCTTTCCAGCACCGACAGTCACGCCAAAGAAAATATCGGCGTCTATTCCTATGTGAATGAGACGCTGGCGCAGGTCCTGTGATGCTGCGGCCTGCCACTCACCGCTCCCAAGGGATGTGGCAGCGGCACAAGGTAGCGCGGATGCGCGCCGCGTTCGTCCTGATCTTCCTGCTGGCTCTGCCGCCCACCGCCCAGGCGGACGAGGACTGCGAGCGAGAGTATGCGCAGGCCCAGCAGGCTTTCTTAGATCGGGCAGCCCCGGCGAGTGCGCTCTTGGCAAGAGCCATCGCGCACGGCTGCCACCAGCCTGAGCTCTTCTTGTACCTCGGTGTCCTGCGGCGCGAGGTGCAGGATCTGGCAGGCTCGGCCGCCCTCTTTCTGCAGGGACTCGCGCTGCAACCCGACCACCTAAACCTGAGCTTGGAGCTCGCGGTCTCGCTGGCCTTTGCCGGTCGCTTCGCTGAAGCGCTGCAGCGCTACGATCAGGTGCTGGCCCGCACGCCACAGCTTGCCGCCGCCCAACTGGGCAGAGCGCGCGTGCTGCTGTGGATGGGACGAGCCGCCGAGAGCCGGGCGCTGTATCAGGCGCTGCTGGCGCAGGCTCCGACCGATCGCGAGATCCGCCGGGGGCTGGCCGCGGCCTACACTGCTCAGCTGCGACTGGCCGCGGCGAAAGACCTGTATCGCCGCCTGCTCAACGAAGATGGGAGTGATGCCGAAGCGCGGGCCGGTCTGGCTCAGCTACAGCAGATCACACGCTGGGAATTTGTCGCGCTGCTGGGAGCCACCGAGACAGTGGGATCGGGCCTCAGTCCGACCGGTGGGCTGCGGGCCAGCTACGTCCTTACGCCGGCCGTCACGCTGCTTGCCAGCTATCAGCTCGACGCACCGCTGCTCTATGGTGACCTGAGCCAGCAGCCCGGACTGCGACAGCGCGCCGAAGCCGGAGTCCTCCTGCATCTCACACCGCGCATCGACTTTTCGCTCGGCTACCAGATCGCGGCTTGGCCCAACACCCTCCGCCACGCCCTCCCGCTGGGAGGCTCGCTGAAGCTCGGTCGCTCGTGGGTCGCGCTGGCGGGGCTGCGCCCGGGCCTAGATCAGCACGGTGTGCTCTCGCAGCTCTCGTTCCTGGGGCTGCAGGTTACACTGCGCCCCGAGCTGTGGGCCATGCTGCAGCTCTTCCGCTATGACGATACCGGCGGTCAGTACGCGACTGCGCTAGTCGGTACGCTGCACCTGCCCCTGCACCATCGCTTCACGCTGCGCCTGGGCGGCGTGCTGGGGCTTTACAGCCAGGGCGATCTCTACGCCGGCCTTGCCGAGCTGTGGTGGCGCTGCAGTCAGCGCCTGAGCCTGGGCGCAACCTACCAGGGCAGCGCTGGCTTTTTAGAACAGCACAGCGCAGCGCTTGGGCTGCGCGTCGGGGTGTAGCCATGGCCCAGCAACGGAGCGCAGCCTGGCTTTTGTCTTTCACCCTGGCGGGGCGACTGCTCGCAAATGGAGACAGCGAGGTGCTGGCCCGCAGCAAGAGCAAGGCCGCGGCTGGGCGACGTGAGGCGGAAGCAGCGATGGTTGAGACAGTGCACGTGCCCCTCATCCGGCAAGCGCAAGCGCTGGTCGGCTTGCACAGCACGACCGATGTCGTGATTGAGCTGCCTGCCCACAGCGAAGGCGACAGCCCAGCTCAGCTGAGCCTGGTCTGGGAGGTCTCGGGAGTCGTCAGCCAGCGTCGCTCCACGCTCAGTGTGGAGCTGGATGATGCGCCCATCTTTTCGGCCCGGCTGGCCGAGTACGGCGAGACGCGATCCGTGCAGATCGCGCTGCCCGGTGCCGCGGCTGGCTTCCATGTGCTGCGGCTGCGGGCTCGCTTGCTCAGCGAAGACGATCCTTGCCACTCGCCCTACGATCGCGAGCTGTGGCTGCGCATCCTGCCCGAGAGCGGCGTAGGGTATCGCCGGTTGAAGATCCCACCGCAGGAGGGAGGAATCGCCGCGCTCTTTGCCGAGTGGCAGCGCAGCCAGCCAGAGGTGGCCCTAATCCCACCGAGCCTGCTCGATCCCGGAAGCCTGGCCGCTTACCTACACGCCGATCGTCTGCTGTCGAGCGCTGGCCTGCGCGTGACCCGGCGCGCACGTCTCACCGAGGGGCCTTCGCTGCAGCTCTGGGTTGCGCCCTCGCCCTCGCCGCGGGCTGCCCCAGCACCGCCGCTCTTGGGAGTCGTGCAGCGACATGGCCCAACGCTCCTTGTGCTCTGTGAGAACACTCGCGATCTGGCCACGCTACTATCGGAACTCGTACGTCACAGCTTGCTCTCGCGCTGCCCCGAGCGCGAGTGCCTGATTCCGCGCTCGCCGCAGCGCGCAGAGCGGGCCGATGCCCAGGCGGCTGGGGATTCCCAGACAGCTGCCAGCGCGGGAGAGGCCGCCTCGGGTTCCGTGGTGTCGCGCTTGGCCCAGCACGGCTTTCCGCAGGGCTATACGGCGCGCGGACCGGGCTGGCATGGGCTGCGCTGGTCGTTTCAGCGTCCGGCTCACTGGGAGGTCCTCGCCGATCCGGAAGTCCAGCTGCACATCACCGCATCGACCGGTCACGAGCTGGACCGCCTTGCCAGCGCGCTGACGCTGCGCCTGGGCGATCGACCGCTTTTGAGCGTATCGCCGGCCGACCTGGGCACCCAGCCCAGCGTGCTGCGCGTGCCGATTCCGCCGGAGCTCTGGCAAAAAGACAGCTGGAGTTTCACGGTGGAGGTGGTGCTGCGCAGCACGCAGACCGACCGCTGTCGCGCCGCCGATGATCCGACGCTGTGGCTTACGCTTTCGGCCGAGAGCGGTGTCTTTGTGCGCAAGCGAGATCGCTCACAGGCCGGCACCTTAGCTGGGCTGCTCCGACGCGATGCCGCATTACCGGCCCACGTCCTATTTCATCCTTCGCTGCGCTGGTCCAGTGCAGCCAGCTTGGCCGCGATCCTGCGTCCGCTGCCAGCGCTCAACTCGCTGGGGGTGGTCTCGCGCTCCAGCGACTGCGGGGGGCTCTGTGTGGCGGCGCAGGAGCTGCCCGAAGCTCCCAGGTTTCCGCTCGCGCTGCTGCCGATCGCCGGCGAGAGTCACTGGTACGATCGGACCGGCGCGCTTCAGCTTCCGCTGATCCCCGCCAAAGACAGTGTCTACCTGCACTACACCGGACCGGCGACTCCCCCCGGTCCTCCCGGTCCCGCGACGGAAGTGCTGCACGTTCTCTTCCCTCCTCACTACGCGGGGGATAGCCGACTTGGGAGTCCGGACTATGGTGCCTTCGGGGCGCAGCAAGCGCTGTATACCGGGGGGGCCTGGCTGTCTCTCGCTCCGCCGGCTCGCTTGGCCGAACGTATTCCCAGAAGTCCGCAGCCGCAGGCCCCCGCGGGGAGCAAGTCCCCCCGCCTGCGCAGCCTGATCGATCTCGGATTGTCAGCTCTCAGCCTGCTTCTCCTCGTCAGCCTGATCGCCGGGCTGACCATCGCCATCCGCCGCTCGCGTCGCAAAGCCGCCGCCAAACAGTCCTAGCGTCTGCGTCCATGACCGACACAACCGTTGGCCGTGGACAGGATTTTGTGCATTGAATATTGAAAAGGGAATTCAGTCAGGAATTAGGAATGAGTGGATGAACCAAAAAGGAATCAGCCGGATACGCGCGATATCGCTAGGGGGGGGAGCGACATCGAGCATATCCGGCTGACTTGGGGGGGGTATTGGTTGATATCGTGGGACCTCCTCTTCTGCCGGGGCGGGCCAGGGGCACCCGCACACCAGGCTGTGACATTCGGGACTACGTCGGGGGAATGATGGTCACGGTGATCGCTTGGTAGGCCTTGACTCCTGAGTTCGGATCCAGGTTCCGGATGATGATGTTGCGCTTCACGTTGCCGGTGGCGAGGCCGGTATCGTCCACCAGACCCAGAGCGCTGGCCGCGATCGACGGGTCGCTGTCCGTGGTGATGGCCACCGACATCCCGGCGTTAAAGCGGGTGTTCAGCGTGTCAAAGCTCGGCGTGGCTCCCAGGTTCGTGCTGTCGATGACGTAGGCCTGGCCCTGGACGCTGTGATGCGTCAGATCCACGGTGCCGCTCACCGCGGTGATCTTCTTGGCGGCATCGGTCTGGACCTGCAGCCCAGTGCTGTCCGCCGTGTAGTCCGGGGGCGAAGCCTGACCATCGCTGGCCGTCGCGCTGGTCGTGCGGTAGTTCGAGTTCGAGTTACCACCCGAGGTCAGGCGCGGGTCATCGGAGTAGACCAGGGATAGCGAGAAGCCGTACGCATACGAAGCGCTGCTCAGCTTCAGGTTGCCGAAGAACGCAACCGCCGAGCTCGTCATCATGGTCATCGCGTCGTAGTGCTTGAAGGCGACGCCAGCCATGAGATAGCTGTCGGAAAGATCAATCGGCGTCACCGGCACATAGCTGTCCGTGTCGATCAGCACCGAGGTCACCGTCAGCTGACAGCCAGAGTCACCTTCAACCACCGACAGAGCGGCGTTATCCAGGCTGCTGAAGCTACCTATCGGCGCGCTCCAGGCGTCGCCATCGGTGTGATGGATGCAGCCGGTATACGTACCGTTGATCTCGTTGAGCGTGCCCAAAGACAGGTTGCTGCGCGAACGATCAAACACCGCGACCTCGGGTGGGCGAACTGCCTGGCCACACGCCGCGGCCAGGCCCAGGCCGACGACGAAGCGGGCGCCGCGCTGACCCAGCAGGTGATTCAGCAGCGACCGGATGGGGCTCATACGACGCTGGCTACGGGTGGATTGTTCGGGGGTGGTTTCGAAAAGCTGGCGAGTCATGGTGTGGTCTCCTCTTCCTGTGTGTTGGATTGGGCACAGCTCTACGCAGTCCGCTGCGTTTGAGCCGTATCTCTGAGCACTCGCGGCTGCTCAGCTGCGTCGTGCTCTGCCAGCTTCCTAAAGCAGGCACCGTGCCAAGCGCTGACGTCCGCGCCGATCCGCGCAAAAGAACTGGCTCAGCGACGGAGTATTTCAAGCCCAGGTGGCAGCACAGCGCTCCTTTGGAGCGGCGGCCGCCGGCCTGCGGGCTGCTTAAGCCCTCGGGCTCCTATCGCGCTCGGAGAGACCGTTCTGACCCGGAAAAGGAATGAATTAGGAATGAGTTGGCAGGAAAGCCGGAATCTATATCTCCATTAAGTGTGCGATAGCGGGACTTCGGGTATGACAACTAGGACTTAGGCTTTAATCGATGCGTGTTAGGTGATTCCGGGACGCCGTCTTAGTCCGATCGCTCTGTGGACGCCTCTGGCCGAGGCTCGCAGCCCAATTTTTGTTGGTTCTGAGGAATGTTTGTCGAGGCTCTGTTTTGGAAAGTTATGTATAATTGTCAAACATGGCTTCCATTACGCTCCATATTGAAGACAGTGCCTCCCAAGTCGTGGTGTCGCTGTCGCCCAACCGCGCGCTGCTGGTGGGCCGCGATCCCCAGGTCAGCAAGCTGGACTCGGCCCTGCGCGAGGAGCTTCGCGGACTGACGGTCGAGCCGGTGACGGTGCCGTCGCTGCGGGTCTCGGGCAACCACCTCTTGCTGCGGGCGCAGGAGGATCAGGTTCAAGCTCTCGACCTGAACAGCCGCAACGGGACCTGGCTGCGGCTTACCCCCCAGCACCCGGTCACGGTCACCGGACAGCTGGATCTCACCCTCGATCTGGCTCGCACTCCGCCGGGCACCGTCCTTGGCACCACGCCCGAGATCGCGGACTGGGCGACGGAAAAAGAGTACCCAGGAGCCATCGTGCAGGCGGTGACGAGCTGGATGGCCAAAAGCGGCGTCCACGCCCAGGTCTTCGCTTCGAACCAGGAGCGCTCGCCGCACAGCCCAATTCCCCTCGCCGACGGCAGCTATCTGCACATCCTGCCGCCAAGCGCTGCGACCTTTGACGTGCCCTGGGGGGCCTTGATTGACCGGGTGCGCGAATTCGTGAATACCGAAAACGCGCGCTTCGAACAGCTACAAGGACACGACGAAGACTTCATCCTGGTGTCCCCCCTGATGCGCGAGGTGCATCGGCATATCGTCGACGCGGCGGCCTACGGGCTGCGGCTGATGATCCTCGGCCCGACGGGAGCCGGCAAAGAGCGGCTGGCGCGCTGCTTCCACAAGCACTCGCGTCAGCACCGCGGTCCCTATGCAACGGTCAACTGTGCGCTGCTGAAAGAAAACCTGCTCTACGCGCAGCTGTTCGGGGCGAAGCGCGGGTCGTATACCGGCGCGGTACAAGATGTAGTGGGCGTCATCGAGGCGGCCAATGAAGGCACGCTGTTCCTCGATGAAGTGGGCGAGATGGATCTGGAGGTCCAGAAGGCCCTGCTGCGCTTTCTCGACTCGCGCGGGGAGTATCGCCGCCTGGGCGACACGGCCACCCGCCGCGCCAATGTACAGATCGTCTGCGCCACCAATGCGGCGCTGGACTCGGCCGGTGAGCGCCGTGGGAAGTTCCGCGATGACCTGTGGTATCGCTTGGCCGTCAAAGTGGTCTTGGTCCCGCCGCTGCGACAGCGTCGCGAGGACATCTTGGCCTTCCTTAAGAATCGCATGCTGCGGGGCGGGCAGATTCGGGCCAGCGATGCGCTGACTCCCGGCGCGCTGCAGCTTGTGTTGCAGGACCCCTGGCCGGGAAACTTTCGCGACCTTGAGAACTTCGTAGAGCGCCTGCCGCCCCTGGCGCAGCCCCGCAGCTTAGATGAAGCGGTCTGCTCCGGAGCGCTGTCGGAAGGCCGTGGAATGGCGCGTCACGCCGTGAACTCTGGTGCCTTTCGCACAGTGCCGGCCGCGCCGTCGGTGCCCGAGTCGCACTGGGCGGACGTCTGCACCCGCGCCAACCAGGCGTTTGACGAGGATCACGGGGGTCCGCCGACCAACTGGGGACAGATTCAGCTCTACAACGACAAGTATCTCAAGCCGGTGTTCATTGCTACGGCGTGCGGGCTGAGCGAGCTCAACGAGCTCAGTAAGAACGTCAACTACTCTGAGCTGGCGCGACGTCTCAACATTGCCGACGGCACCACGGTCAAGATGCACCTCTCGCGCTACATCGAGCGCTTCCGCAAGCCTGCCGCTGCCGAGGCCTAGCCCATGCCAACCACGCCGATGGTCCGGGGCACGCTGATCGCGGCTCGCTTCGCGATCGATCGCTCAGCCGGACACGGAGGCATGGGCACGGTGTATCGCGCCCACGATACCCACACCGGCCAGCTGGTCGCCCTCAAGATCCTGCATCGACTGGTCGGGGCGGAAGCGAGTGCCAACTACGGCCGCTTGATCATCGAGGCTCAGCTCTTGGCCGATCTTCGGCACGAGAGCATCGTCTCGTACATCGCCCACGGCTTCACACCCGCTGGTCTGCCCTTCCTGGCGATGGAGTGGCTGGAGGGCGAAGATCTCAGCGAGCGACTGCAGCGCCAGCCACTCTCCCTGCACGAGACGGTGCAGCTAGTCCGTGCCGTGGCCGATGCGCTCTCGGTAGCCCACGCGCGCGGCATCATCCACCGCGACATCAAGCCCTCGAACCTGTTCCTGCGGGACGGCCAGCCGGAGCGGGCGACGCTGCTCGACTTCGGCGTCGCACGACAGCGCGAGAGCCTGGACGGCTTGACGCGCACCGGCACGCTGCTCGGCACGCCTGAGTACATGGCCCCCGAGCAGGCCCGCGGCGAACGAGCTCTCACCGCCAGCGCCGACATCTTCTCGCTGGGCTGCGTGCTATTTCGCTGCTTGACCGGTGCTCCGCCCTTTAGTGGACTTCAGCTATCAGCGCTGCTCGCCAAGCTGCTGTCCGACGAAGTACCGGACATCCGGCGGCTGCGTCCCGACCTGCCCCCAGCCCTGGCCGAGCTGTGCATGCGCATGCTCAGCAAGTCGGCCCCGGCCCGGCCCCCCGACGGTGCCGCCCTGCTACAGGAGCTAGCGCCGCTGCAGGCCCTGGCACTGTCGCAGGAACGCGGAAGCGTGCCCCCACAACCAGGCGCACTGCACCTGTTCCGGCAGGATGAGCGCCTGGTGTCGGTGGTCATGAGCAACCCACAGGCCCCGGCGAAGATCCCGACCAGCACCGCCGAGCTCGGCGATTCCGCGGCTGCGGCCGCCGCTGATCAGCGCCTGCAGCGGATCGCACTTCGCCAGGCCCTGGCCGAGCTGCAGTGCCAAGCGGAGTTTCTGATCGATGGTGGCATCGTCGCCTTCATCAGCGAGGCCGGCACCGCAGAAGACTTAGCGGTGAAGGCGGTGCGCTGCGCCCAGCTGATCAAGCAGCTTGGCGGCTGTGCCTTGGTCGCGGTCGCCACCGGCAATGGTCGCGTGCATCATCAGCGGCCGATTGGCGATGCCATCGATCGCCTGGCGGAATTCTTTCACACCCTGGATCTCGACGGCGATCCCGCGACTTTTGGGGAGCCCGCGGCCATCCTGGTCGATGAGACGACAGCGGGCTTGGTGGCTTCCTATTATTCGTGCGTTCGTCTGCGCAGCGGGCTGTTCTTGCTGCAGGGTCTGAGCCGACAGCACGACGGGCCGCGCCTGCTGCTGGGCAAGCCCACCCCGTATGTCGGTCGACAGCACGAGCTAACGCTGCTCGCCGCCAGCGTGACCGAGAGCGCCGAGGAATCGATCGCCCGCGTCACGCTGTTTATCGGCGAGGCCGGGCTGGGCAAGACGCGCCTGCGCAGTGAGTTCCTAGAGCGGCAGCTCGCGCTCACTGACCACGAGTCGCTGACGCGGCTCTCGGCGACGGCGGCGTCGCTAGAAGCGAACCAGCCCTACAGCCTGCTGCGCCACCTCTTACTCAGCCTGATCGATGCGCGCCCCGACGAGCCGCCCGAGACAACCGAGGTGCGCTTGCGGGAGCGGCTGACCCGCCACGTGGCAGCCCCCTATCGCCGAGAGATCGCCGATGTGCTGGGCCAAGCCTGTCGTCTGCATCCGGCCAGCCATGGCGATGGCTATGCCTTGGGTAGTCGTGAGTCTCCCGCCAACGATCCGGTCCACCTGGCGTTTCTGCGCTTCCTCTCGGCGGAGTGCGCTGACCACATCGTTCTGTTGATACTCGACAACCTGCAGTGGGCCGATCCCGCCAGCCTGCGCTTGCTTGATCTGGCTCTGCGCGCGCTGGCCAGCGCACCGCTGTTTGTGCTGGGCTTGGGACGCCCCGAGCTGAGCCGTCGCTTTCCGCGTCTGTGGAACGAGCATCGGGTGCAAGAGATCCGCCTAAAGCCACTGAATCGCAGCGAGTGCGCCGAGCTTGTCCAGCACCTCGTCCCCGACAAAGCCAGCGACGATCTGAATCGCCGAATCTACGAGCTATCGCTGGGCAATCCCCGCTTCCTGGAAGAGCTGGTCCTGAGCCTCAGCCAAGGCGAGATCGGCGAGCTGCCCGCCACCTTGCTGGCCATGATGCAAGGTCGCCTGATGACCTTGCCGACCGATGCTCGCTCGCTGCTGCGCGCGGCGAGTCTCTTTTCCGACGACTTCACCCTGGTCGAGCTCTATGAGCTGGTGCGCAGCGATGTCACGCTGCCTGAGCTTGAGCGCCTGCTGCAGCTTTTGTGTGAGCTGGACTTGATCGTTCCTGATCGACGGTCGTCTGACCCTGGCGGGGGTCGGTATCACTTTCGCGATGTCATCGTTCGCCAGGCTGCCTATAGCCTGCTCGATCGCGAAGATCGTCGACGGGGACAGGGGCTGATTGCCGGGCTGCGCAGCGCCACGAGCGGCACCCAGTCCAGCAAGCACAGCGGGGCCGCCTAGTAGGAGCCACTGCGGCCAGGGTCCTGGGCGACTGCCGGGTTGAGCCATTCCTGCGCCGTGTGGACGCAGGCCGCTGCCCACTGCGATAGCTGCTGCAGCAACGAGCGCTCCGCGGACTGAGCCTCCTTTGAGCGCGCGTCGGCTGTGGCCTCCTCCTCGGCATCGCTCGCCACCATATCAACCAAGCGCATAAGCAGGATCTCCTGACTGCACGGCCGCGCTACGACCTTCGTGGCCCCGGCGTACAGGCTCAGCTCCAGGATGTGTGGCTTCCGCTGGTTGGTGAGCAGAACCGACTGCACGGACTCGGATTGCTCGCTCAAGCGACGGCAAAGATCGGTGCCGTCGTAGTAGTCCCCATGCTGCTCGGCCACGATCGTGTGACGGCCTGGTTCCTGGACGATCTCCAGCGCATCGGCGGTGGTCTCGACCTGCTGGACTTTGAGGCCCCGCATCCGCAGCCCAGCCAGCAGGCGATCCGACAAGGCCAGCGACACCACAGTAATCGAGGCCGACTGCGCGGTCCGCAGCGCACTAAAGCCGCGGCCATAGGTCGGTCGGTCAGCTAACGCGGCCTCGCGCACAAACGCGCTCCAGCGCTCTTGATCGCGCACAGACATGCTCGAGATCTCGACGGCAATTCCGAAGCCCCCCCAGCTCCGCTCGACATAGGTTGAGCTGCAAGCTGCCCGTATTGGAGCCTCGCTGCTCGCCAGGCAGAGGAAGATCTCGAAAACCGTGCGCGGCCAGATCAGCGTGGCCGAGCTGAGGAACAGGCTGCTGTGATCGACTTTCTCGACGCGCATCGCGATAAGCTGGCCTGCCACCTGCGCCATCGCCAGGGGACCGGCCGCCACATGAATGAGGTGACGTTTGTCGGTGTTCAGGTGCGTTTCCATGTTCATCCTCGCTGCAAAGTGTCTGGCCGCTAGGTTTGCAAGATCGACGCCAGCCCGTGCACTCGGACACGCAGCGCAATCGCCGCCCTGCATCGCGCCGGCAAGACGGCAGCAATGGTGTGCCTTCCCCGCTCTTACCTAGCTGCGCAGATTCGACTACCACGACTCATCAGCCTGGTCGCCCGCGGGCAGCGATTTGGCTCGGACTCTCCGACGCAGATCGGAGTCAGAGCTGGCTCTTCCCGGGGGAGGCGAGGCGGTGCTGAGCGCGGCTTGCAACGCCTGCACCGCAAGGTCGCGCCGCTGGGGCCGCTTATCTATCGATCGCGCGATCTATAGATCGGCGAAGCCACTCTGCTGCGCACCACGCACTGCGCTGCGGCTGCGCTTGCTCCGCGATCTGGGCCTGCGGACCGGCTGAGTGCTTGGCATGGCCGCTGCAATAGAAGCCAACCGTGACCGGGTTGGTCATCGAAGCAAAAAAAAAGAAGGAGATCGCACCATGGAAAAGCTCAGCCGTTCGTTCCGTAACCTCTTCGCCACCTCTCTTTTCGCCCTGGCCCTGGCCCCTACCGCGGGCTGCGAAGGCACGGCCGTCACCGTCGGTGGCGCTGGTGAAGCTTTCAATCGTTCGGGTCAGCTGCTGTCGATTGGCAACGTCATCGAGATCAACGGCTCCTACGGCGCCGGGTGCCTAAACCGCGCTGGCCAGTGGAGTGTTGCCACCACCAGTCTGAGCGCCCCCACCTACTCGCCGCTCGATGTCGTGCGCGCCAACAGCGCGTGTACGCTGACGCTCGACTCGCTGCGCATCGGCGACTCGGAATCGACGGCTGCGCTGTACATCGCCGACTCGCCGATCGCGCTGGGGAACAGCTTCCGCCCCGTCGGCAGCGCCTTCCGCATGAACGCCGCCGGAGCAGTCGCGCTCTTCGCCAACGCTCGCGTACAGCCCGATATGTCGTTCAACAGCAACTTCATGGTGCAGACCATCTTCTCGGCTGATTCGGGCGCGGTCAGCGCCAACGTCAGCGCCAACTTCGAGGTCGTCTCCTCGACAGCGGTCGCTAACGGAGTGCCCGCTCCCGACTACGGCGCCGATGTCACGGGCATCAATCTGCAGGTCGATGCCACCTATCAAGTGACCGCGGCGGCCGGGGCGGTGATGCTGTCCGACATGCTTCAACCAGGCGAGTCCTTCGTCATCAGCACCATGGACTTTGGCGTGGCCCCGGCGTATGGCGACGTCGCCATGGCGTTCGATGCTGGAGCGCCCGTCGCGATCACCGGACCCAACCAGAGCATTCCGGCAGCAGCGTTCTCGCTCGTCGGTGAGAGCCTGGCGACCCCGCTCCTGCGCAGCATCATCCTCATGCACGAGGACAGCGGCGTCCGTTCCTATGAGGTCGTGGCCATTCGCTTCCTGGGCCCGAACTAGGAGCGCCTGCTTGATGCAAGCCAGCGCCGCGCCCTGCGGTCCGCCTCCTCGCTCCCGCCTGCCCCCGCTTTCTCCTCTCGCTCTCTCCCCGACTCCTCCCTCTAGCATCACGCTCACGTTCCCTGCGTGGTCTCTCACTTGCCTCGCGAGAGTGAGCCGTGCCGCCCGCGCCAAGCTGCACGGCTGCACCGTCCGCGCAAGCCAAGCCGCAAGCCCCCCGTGCCCGCTCATTCAATCGAGTTCATCACCGAAAAGACTGCAGGGCCGCACGCGATCTGCTGCTGCGGCTCGCCCCAATCTGTGCCCACCGCCTACTTGGCGCACACGCTGAGCCCTGACTTCCCAACGCCGTGACCTGATATGATGAGTGCGCCGTTTCCTTTCGCCGATTCCGATCCGAGCCCCAAGGGCCGACTGTCCTATGCCTTCCCGTACATCCCTCATTCCTGGAACGCGCATCGCTGACCGCTTCGTCATCGACCACGTCGAGACCGAAGGAGGGATGGGTATCATCTATCGCGCCAGCGACGCACTGACCGGCCAGCCCGTCGCCATCAAGCTGCTGTCGGTGCAGACCATCGAACGACGCACGCGCGCCCTGCGCGAGGTCGAAGTTCTCAGCACCCTCAACTGCCGCAGCGTGGTTCGTTACATCGCGCATGAGACGCTGCCCAATGGCTCGCTGCTGCTCGCCACCGAGTGGCTAGAGGGCGAAGACTTGGCCCAAGCCCTACAGCGCCAAGCCCTGCCCCTGAGCGATACGCTGCGCTTGGTGGCCCAGGTTGCCGACGCGCTGGATGTTGTGCACGCCGCTGGCTGGCTGCACGGCGACGTCAAGCCCGCAAATATCTTTCTCGACGCCGGGCAGCCGGGACGGGTCGTGCTGATCGATTTCGGCATCGCCCGACCCGTCGCCAGCGCCGTTGTGGCCAGCCCAACCACCGCCGAACAGCTCATGGGCACCGTCAGCTATCTTGCCCCCGAGATCGCACGCGGTGAGTCCAGCGATGGGCCCGCTGTCGACCTCTTCGCGCTGGGCTGTGTCTTCTACGAGTGCCTGACCGGCGTCCCCCCATTTAAGGCCGGCTCGCCGAGCGCGGTGCTGGCTCGCATCCTCTTCGAACAGCCGGATCTCACGCCGGGTCCTTTGGCTGCGCTGCCCCCCGCTCTGCTCGATCTGCTGCTGGCTCTGCTGGCCAAGGATCCCATAGCCCGTCCGACGAGCGCGGCGCTGGTACGACGCCAACTGCAACAGCATCTGGCGCAGCTCACACGAAAAACCCCAGAAGGCACGAACACCAGCCTGCCAGCCAGCCTGACGACCGGTGAGCAGCGGATGGTGACGCTGATCGTCGCGTGGCCGTCCCCAACTACGGCCTTGCAGCCGCCCAGCCAGGCCCCTTCTCTCGACGAGCTGCGCGCCCTGTTTGCGCCGTTTGCGGCCCAGGTCGAGCCGCTGGCCGATGGGGTGATGCTAATCCCCTCGCAGCTCAGTACTACTGAAGCCACCGACCAGGCCGAGCAAGCCGTGCGCTGCGCACTGATGCTCAAGACCTGCTGGCGCGGGGCTCAAGTCGTCGTAACCACCGGTCGCGAGCGCTTGCGCCGGCCACCCCAGCTCAGCGAAGCGCGGGAGCGCGCGGCACAGCTCCTGCGCGAACAAGCCAGCCTCAGCCCGCGCTCTAGCTTGCTGCTCGATGGCCTGCTTCTCGACGAGACGACCGCTCGCTTAGTCGATCTGAGCTTCGACATCACGCCGGTCTCGGCCAGCTGCTTTGTGATCTTTGCCGAACAGCAGCGCCAGGATCGCAGCCGACTCTTGCTGGGCAAGCCCACCCCCTGCGTGGGGCGGGAGCACGATCTGTCGGTCCTGGAATCCACCCTCGGGCACTGTCTGAGCGAGCCGATCGCGCGCTTGGTGCTGATTCAGGCGCCTCCCGGCTATGGCAAGTCACGCTTGCGACAAGAGTTTGTCCATCGCGTCGCCCGACTTGCTCAGCCGCTGCAGGTGCTGTTTGGGCGCGGCGATCTGATGGGCGTTGGCTCGCCTTTCCGCATGATTGCCTCGGCCCTGCGTCGGCTCTGCGGCCTAGGCGAGCGCGAAGATCAGGCCAGCCAACGGCAGGGGCTGGCGAACTACATTCGACACCGGCTGCCCGAAGCGGACGCCACCCGCGTCACCGCCTTCCTCGGCGAGCTCTGCGGCCTGTCTTTTCCCGTCGAGTACTGTCCACTGTTATCCGGTGCGCATCTGAGTCCGCGGACGATGAATGCCCAGATCACGCGGGCCTTTATCGACCTCTTGGTGGCCGAGCTGGCGGTGGCCCCAGTGCTGCTGCTGCTAGAGGACATTCAGTGGGGCGATGCGCTGTCGATCAGCCTGGTGCAGACGGCGCTCCACGAGCTTGCGAATCATCCGCTGCTGGTCCTGGGCTTTGGACGGCCCGAGTTTGAGGAGCTGTTCCCCAACATCTGTGAGGACCGCAGCAGCTTCCTGCTGCGCCTTGGCAAGCTAGGCAAGCGGGCCTGTCTGCGCCTGATCAAGCATGCCCTTGGCGAACAGGTCGAGCCCGAGCTCTGCCAGCGTCTGATCGAACAAGCCGACGGCAGCGCGCTGTATCTGGAAGAGCTGATTCGCGCCACGGCGACTCTGCAGAGCGGGACCCAGCAGCCCGCGACGGTGCTGGCCATGCTGCAGGCCCGCCTGATGCGCTTGCCCCACCCGCAGCGACGGCTGCTGCGCGCCGCCAGTGTCTTTGGCCAGAGCTTTGACCTCGAAGGGCTGAGCGAGCTCGTGGGCTCGCAGCACTCGCCCGAGACGCTGGATGGCTGGCTGACCTCGCTCATCGAAGCGGAGCTTGTCGAGCCAGCCGGTGATGCCGTGGATGGCGGGCATTATCGCTTCCGCCACGCGCTGTTTCATGAAGCGGCCTACGACCTGCTGACCGAACAAGATCGCGCCCTTGGCCATCGCCTGGCTGCCCAGTATCTGCAAGCGCAGGGCGGACGCGATCCCAGGCTGCTGGCCGAACACTATCGACGCGGCGGGAGCCTGCCCGAGGCCAGCCAGCACTATCTGGCGGCGGCGGAGCGCGCCCTGGGGTCGAGCGACCTGGGCGGGGCACTCGACTGCGTCCGGCAGGGACTCGACTGCGACGTCGGGCACGAGCTACAGGGCGCGCTACGCGCCGTCGAGCTGCAGGCCCACTTCTGGCGAGACGAGTGGGCGCAGGCCCTGGCCTGTGGCAACCAGGCGCTGCAGCTTCTGCCGCAGGGGAGCGAGCGCTGGTGCCGGGCAGCGGCGGTGATGCTGCCGACGACATCGCTCCTTGGGCACGTCGAGAACTTTGCCGCCATCGCGCAGACGCTGCCTGCCTGTCAGCCGGTGGCGGCGGCGCGTCCCGCCTTCATGCAGGCCGCCTCGTATCTGCTGATCTCAACCTGTCTCATCGGTGACCGCGAGGCGGCGGGGCGACTGCTCGGCCTGCTGCGCATGCAGCTCTCATCGTCGGGACGGGGCGCCGAGGCTGTCGAGCTGGGCTTACTGAAGTTCGGTGAGCTGGTCGAGTCGCGCTCGTTCTGCAGCAACCCCTGGCAAAACTATTTGCTCGCCGAGGAGGCCACGCGAATCACCAGCGAAGCCGGCGACCTGCGCACGCTGCTGTTCGTCAAAGCCTACCTCGGTGCCGCCCTGCTAGAGCTAGGTGATCTCGACGCTGCCAAGCCGGTCTTTGAAGCCTGTCTGCTGCTCGCCGAGCGGCAGCGCGAGCCGCTTTTGGCCACGCATGTGCGAGTGCAGCACGAGCGCTGGCTGCTGGCCATGGGGCATCCTCCGCTCGTGGCGCAAGCGCTGCAGTCGGCCATCCGAACCGTCGAGAATCCCGCCACCAATCCGCTGCTCCTTGGCGAAGCGTTAGCCAATCTTGCCGCCTGTCGGCTGGCCCAGGGTGACGCCAGCGACGCTGAATACCACGCGCGTAGAGCCTGCCAGGCGCTCGCGGGTGTGCCGTCGGAATATCTCTGGGCGCTTGCCGTGCTGCTGCACACCATGCGTGAGCAGCAGAAGTTTGCCGACGCTGCGTCACTGATTGTCGCTGGACAGGCCGCCCTGCAGCGCTGTGGTGGAGCCTACAGCCAGACGCTGTTTCTGGCCGCCGCGGCAAAACTGTTGACCGCCGCCGGAGAAGCCGAGCCGGCCCGCAGCCTGACCCACCTCGCGCAGCAGACTGTGCTGCGCAGCGCTGAATACATCTCCGCTCCGGCGCAGCGCGCCGCGTATCTGGATCGAGTCGCCGCCCACGTAGCCATCCGAGACTTGGCACGACTCTGGCATTGGTAATCCTCCGTGCAGCGAATTTGAGGACCCCGACACCGCACGCCGCGGTCGTCACCGTCCTAAACCCCCTTAGCACCGAGGATTCCCATGAAGTCGCAATTTCAAATTCAGAGTCCGCCCCGTCAGGATGATGTCGTTCAACACGCTCTGCTGCCGATGCTGTCGCTGTCGATGCAGACCGCCGCTTGCCACCTGCGTTCGCTGCGCTGGGCCGAGCGCTTCGGCCTGCTGCCAACGCGCAAGGCCTTCTTGAAGGCGGCGCAGATCCAGGTCGATGAGCTGGCGCAAGTGACCTACCCCACGCGCGAACCCGTCGTGGCTCAGATCTGCACCGACGTCCTGCTGTGGTTCTTTCTGGCCGACGATCAGTTCGACGAGCGGGTCTGCGGCTGGCTACCTGACCAGATGAACGCCGTGGCGGCTCGCTTCATGGCGGTGCTGCAGGCCGGCGACGCGCAGCAGGCCACCTGTCCGCTTAGCCGCGCCCTCTTGGACCTGCGCGAGCGACTGCTGCAGCGCATGCCGCGATCGTGGCTCCTGCGCTTCAGCAGCAATATGCGGCTCTATCTTTTGGGCTGCATTCAGGAATCGGTCAACCGCGCCAACGGTGTGACCCCCAGCCGCGAGGAATACCGCGGCATTCGCCGAGCCAGCGTCGGCACCTACCCCTGCTTCGACATCATCGAGCTGACCCTGGGTCAGCCGATCAGCGCGGCGCTCGATCGCGATCCGCGGATGGCCGAGCTGCGTGATGTGGCGACCGACATCATCGCCTGGGTGAACGATATCGTCTCGTTCCGCAAGGAATCGGCCTTCCACGATCCGCACAACCTGATCTCGGTGCTGATGGCCGAGGAACACCTCGACGCCGAGCAGGCAACCCAGGCCGCGCATGCACTGATCCGCCTGCGCGTCACCGATTGGGAGCGCCTGCAGGGCCAAGCCCGCAGCGATTGGCCGGATGCCGGCGCGACGGCCTACATCGATGGCCTGCGCGCTTGGATCGACGGCGTGCAGAGCTGGTCCTACCGCTCGCGCCGCTACAGCGCGGACTATCTGCAGCTTAGCCAGGACGCCAAGTACGAGCTCCTCGCACGCGGCATGGCGTCCCACGCGTCCCTTTAGATCCCAGCGCACTTTGGCCGGCGGCTTGCATTAGCCAGCAATCGTCACTGTTCAAACCCTTTTGTCTATGAGGTGTCATCGTGAATCCTCGAACCCATTTCCGCCCCGGCTTGCCGTCCGATTCGGCCGCCGATCACGCCTTTAGCGCAGTCGCCTCAAGCTCGGCTGAGTCTCGTCGCAGTCCACCACCGCCGCCGGCCCCCACCCCGCGGCTACCGCTGCTCTTTGAGCCGCGGCGCAGCTACACCGTGGAAGAGGCCGATGCTCACTGTCGCATGCTGTTTAGCCAGCGCCTGCGCCGCAGCCCTGTGCGGCCCTGGTTTCTGCAGCTGCCGCGCGTGCCGGACCGACCGCATCTTCTGGCCCTGGTGGTCTTTGCCCGCATCGCGGAGACCTTCGTGAGCGATCCACAGTTTCGCGGCCAGCGCCCCCTCGCCCTCAACGCCTGGGAGCATGAGCTGACGCGGGCCTTCCACGGCGAGGCCGATCATCCGGTGTTCGTGGCGCTGCGCGATGCGATTGATCTGTGCAAGCTGCCGCTGCCGCCGTTTTTGGACTTCCTCAACAGCTGTCGGCGCGACCTGCATCGCGCGCCGTTTTTCTCTTTCGCGGCGATCCGGGAATACTGCCGCCTGCGCAGCGAGTCGCTGGGTCAGCTGGGCCTGCAGCTCTTTGGCCACCACGATCCGGTGGTGCTGCGTTACGCCGCCGACTTTCATACGGCGCTGCAGCTCACGCGGTTCCTGCAGGATCTCAGCGTCGATCTGCCGCACAATCGCTGCTTTATTCCCGTCGAGGACCTCTACCACTTCGGGATCAGCGACGCCAACCTGGCTGCGCTGTGCGGCGGGGCCCCTCTCGACGAGGCGGCTTCACGCTCGTGGCGCGACCTGCTGAACTATCAAGCGATGCGAGCCCGCTCGCTGCTTTTGCGCGGTCGTCCCGTGCAGGAAGGCGTCTCGGGGGATGTGCGCGCCCACGTTCAAGCCGCCTTCCAGGAGGCACTCAAGCTACTCTGTGAGATTGAGTCGCTGGGACCGCTCATCCTGCGCGTCCGTCCACGTGCGGTTGATCCCCAGCTAGGGTAGACCGATCTGCGAGACGGATCGGAATCGTACGCGCCGCTGCCCCTCACCGCTCTAGCGCGTCCTATCCTACCCGCCGCCCGGCCGCACACCCGGCGTGGGGAAGTTCAGCCCGGCCGCCCGCCTTGGGAATTCCCAGCGAGATACGCCGCCAGAAATGCGCGGATTGCAATCAGAAGATTGGATAATTAAATTGATTAATAAAATGCGCATTTTTTCACAGGAGGGCCGCCAGGCCCTGACTTACCGACAGAGAACCTTCGGTGACTCGCGTAAGTTGCAATAGGGGATTCTCTGATTTTCATTACGCTGAGCCGATACACCATTTACAGCAATTTAATCTTGATAAAATTATTCTTAGGTGCCAATGGTTCGCGCCGTCTAGCCGGCTGCGGGCTGCGCCTGCCGATGGCGCCCCTGCGGTCGGGGCGTGGTCCTTTAGAAACAAGGCGGAGTCGTTTGATGGGACGGAACGCCGACATTCCGAATGTGCCGGGGGATTCCCAGACCGGACTGAGCTGCGCGCTGAGTGATCTGATCCTCAGCAGCATTCGCGAGGCCGTGATCTTGACCGACGAAAACGGCATCGTGACCTACTGGAACCGCGCCGCCACCCAGCTCTTTGGCTGGTCAGCCGACGAGATGCTGGGCCGGCCCTACAGCGACCGCTACCCGCCCGGACAGCGCGAGTGGATCACCGCGCAGATCCAGGAACGCGTGGCCGGCGTCGACTGGGAGGGGGAATACGAGGACCTGCACAAAGATGGCCGCCGCGTCTGGATTCACGCCGTGGTGCGTCGCATCTTCCGCCCCGATGGCTCGCTGGCTGGCGTCTTGGGCGTGTCGCAGGACATCACCAGTGAGCGGCAGGCCAAGCGGGCCGCCGCGGCAGAACGAGCACTTGAGCGCGCGCTCATTGACTCCATGCCGGCGAACATCGCGGTACTGGATGCGCAGGGCACGATCCGCGCGGTCAATCGCGCCTGGGCGGATTTCTCGCGCGACAACGCCCCGCTCGGCCGCAGCGAAGCGGTCGGAACGGGAATAGGCGTCAACTATCTGGATGTGCTGCGGCGGACTGGCGGGCTGGCCGAGCTAGAGCAAGCCATCGTCGAGGTCCTGGGCGGAATGCGCGCCGCCTACAGCAGCGAGTACCCCTGTCATTCGCCCAGCGCGCTGCGCTGGTTCCGCATGACCGTGACGCCGCTGGGACATGCCGACGGTGGGGCGGTGGTCTCCCACACCGATATCACCGAGCGCGTGCGGTCCGAAGCGAGCAGCCGTCAAGACAGCGAGCGGCTGCAGCTTGCGCTTTCGGCAGCCCAGATGGGCGTGTGGTCGCTCGATGTGGCGAACGGTGAGCTGAGCTGTTCTCCCGAGGTCGGGCAGATCCTCAAGCGGGCGGGCTTCGCGGACAACCCGGCCCTGCTGTGCCAGCGCGTACACCCAGAAGACACTGCCGCGATCAACCTGCAGCTCAGTCGCTGCATCACGGAGCGGGGAAGGTTCGAGGGCGTGTTTCGCTTGCTCCGCGAAGACGGCGTGGTGCGCTGGCTGCACAACTTTGCCCAGGCGCAGCTCGGTCCCGATGGTGCACCGCAGCGAGTGGTGGGAACGCTGCAGGACATCAGCGAGCTTCGCGCAGCGCGCCTCGCCACCCTGCGCCAAAACGAGATCCTGCAGCGGATCGCGCAGGCGACTCCGCTGCCCGAGGTGCTCGCCGACATCGCCCGCATGCTGGAGGAACAGTTTCCCGGCACCACCTGTGCCATCTGGCTGCACGATGCCGCGACCCATGGCCTACAGCTGCAGGCGGCCCCGTCGCTGCCCGAGTCACTGAGGAGCGGGCTGAGCGTCCTACCCGGCCAGCCCGCGGCGGGTGCCATCGAGCACATCGGAATCACAGCGCACGCCCAGCATGCAGCGGACGCACCGGCAGATGGCCACGCAGCTGTCGAAGTCCAGGCGGCGCCCCACGGGCTGCACGCCAGAGTCGGGCTGCCGCTGCTGTCGGGCGGTCCCGGCCGAGGCGAGCCGCTTGGGCAGCTGGTGATCTATTCTCGCAGTACCGACGATGCGGATGGCTTGCTCGGCGCGCTGCACGCCGCCGCGCAGGCCCTGCTAGGCGAGCTGCGGCAGGACCCGCAGTTCCCACCGAGAATGGCCGATGAAGCAGACCGGCAGACTTCGGCTCGCAGCCTCAGCAAGGTGCTGGCGAACGCGCTGCACCTGGCCCGCTTGGCGATCGAGTCGCAGCAAGCCCTGCACGAGCTGCAAGCCAGCGAGGAGCGCTTCCGCCAGCTGGTCGAGGGCATGCGCGACCATGCGGTATTTCTCGTCGATCCAACGCTACACATCCGGGCCTGGAGTCCGGGGGCGGCCCGCATCTTTGGGTACTCCGCGAAACAGATTCTGGGACAGCATGCCAAGTTCCTGCTGCCACCCGCCGACCGCAGCGTATTGCTCGAACGCTCACTCTCGGAGCTGGCCACCGAAAAGCGCGTCAGCCTGGAAGACTGGGTGATGCGCGCCGATGGCTCGCAGTTCTGGGCCAGCACGGTGGTGAATGCGCTGAGCGAGGCCAGTGGCGCGCTTCGCGGCTACGTCGTCGTCACCAGCGACCTCACTGAACAGCGTCGGACGGCACAGAAGCTCTTGCAGGCGCAGCGGCTGGATGCCATCGCCCGCTTGGCCGGTGGTGTCGCGCATGACTTCAACAACCTGCTCTTGATCATCAAGGGCTATGCCGATCTGCTGTCCCCGCTGATCGCTGAAAACTCGATCAGCAGCGAGGCCGTCCTGGCCATTCGCGATGCCGGCGATCGGGCGGCAGCGCTGACCCGGCAGCTCTTGGCCTTTAGCAGCAGCGCCCACGTTGTGCCGCGGACTCTGGATCTGAACGCTGCGGTGGAATCGGCGCGACGCATGCTGCAGCGCCTGATGGGTGAAGACATCCAGCTGACGACGCAGCTTGATCGCGGGCTGGGCGCGATCCGCTTCGATCCAGCGCAGTTCGATCAGCTGCTTTTGAACCTGGCCGTTCACGCTCGCGAGGCCATGCCCGTCGGCGGTGCGCTGGTCATCGGCACCCAGCGGGTCGCCGTCGATGAGAAGACGCAGCTCGACTTTGGAACCTTGCCCCCCGGGCTCTACGCCCAGTTATCCATCAAGGACAGTGGGCACGGCATTCCTGAAGATGTGCGCCTGCATCTGTTCGAGCCCTTCTATCGCAACGGCGACAGCAGCGGAGAGATCGGACTCGGGCTGGCCAGCGTGTATGGCATCGTGCGGCAAGCTGGGGGCGCCATCCGGGTCGATAGCACGCCGACCAACGGGACGACGTTTCGCATCTTCTTGCCGATGCTGGCGGAAGCGACCCGAGCCACGCAGAACAGGCCGGCCGCCCTGCCGCGGGGCAGCGAGACGCTCTTGATTGTCGAGGAGGATGCCGGGATCCGGCAGCTAATCCACCTGACGCTGCGCATGCTGGGCTACCAGGTCTTGCTGGCCGCGACGCCGCAAGACGGCCTGGCTCTGGCCGCGTCCCACCAGGGGCCCATTCACGTCCTCATTCTCGATACCCGCTTGGCCTCTC
Organism: uncultured Myxococcales bacterium; assembly: GCA_937952145.1. GTDB lineage: Bacteria > Myxococcota_A > Polyangia > Palsa-1104 > JAEUJZ01 > JAEUJZ01. The sequence goes on along the minus strand of CALFYE010000392.1, from coordinate 47,468 downwards.
AGTCGAATGCAGCGCTGCCGGCCACGCTGCTAAAAGGGCACCCTCAGCTCAGGGTGCTCATCTTGGGACAGGAGTCCGACGATGCGCATATCCGCCGCAGCGCCCCCCCCACAGACTGGCAGTTCCTGGCCATGCCATTTACTCCCCAGGCTCTGGCCAGCACGCTGCGCGAGCTTCTGGAACGTCCGCAGGGGCTGCGCCATGCACCCTAAGTGTGTGAACGGCCATGTTGTTTGCCGCGCGAGTCATCGCCCGTCGCACTTCTCGCTTTTGCGGAGTCGCTGATGTCTGCGACAATTAATTAGGGGCTACCAGCTAAACTTTGTGGAGCACGCGTATGCCGCACCGCGGGTCGACACAGCCAGCAATCGATGACATCTGCTCGCGGGGGACTGCGGGGGATGCGCAGGCATCGGATGGCTGCACCGTCCGCCCGCAGCCGCTGACTTGTGCGGGGCTGGGTAGCGTCTGCGCCAAGTCGCCACCACAGCGCGGAGAGAACCTCCCATCCGCCATGCCAGCGGTCGCTGCTCACACCGGGTTCGACGACGTCGCGGTGCTGCACAGCCGACTCCAGCGGGCCAGCCAGCTGTACACGACGCTTTTAGCCTGCGTGCGCATGGGGCAGAGCCCACAGTCCAGAAGCAGCCTGTTTGCCGAGACCTGTCGCATCTTGGTCCAGCATTGCGGCTTTGCCCTGGCCCGCATTGAGCTCGTCGACCGGCCACAGCATCTGCTCATCCCCGTCGCTGAAGCGGGCGAACGGCTTGACGCCGAGGGGCCCGGGGAATCGCAGCTCAGGGGCTTTCAGCCCGGCCCGGCCGCCGAGGTCCTGCACAGCGGGAAGACCTATGTCTTTGACGACGTGGATGCCAGCAGTCACAGCCCGGCCTGGCGGCAGGCCATGCTGCACGCCGGTCTGCGCTCGGGGGCTGCGTTGCCGATTCGTCTGGGCGCGGACATCCCCTTCATCCTGTTCGCCTACAGCCGAGAGAGCGCCAGCTGTCCGCCCGAAGTCGTCGAGCTTCTGCAGAGCATTGCCGACGGCACAAGCCTGATGCTGGCCATCGCCGCGCAGGAGGAGAGCCGGCAGCAGGCGGAGGGGGCCGTGCGCAGCAGCGAGCGACAGCTCCAGCTGCTTTTGCGCCATAGCCCGGTGGCGCTGGCGATGTTCGATCGCGACATGCGCTACCTGTACGTCAGTCAGCGCTGGCTGACCGAGTTTGGTCTGGTCGGCCAAGCCGTCATCGGTCGCTTGCACTACGAGCTCTTTCCAAACCTCCCCGCCCACTGGAAGGTGCATCACCAGCGGGCCCTGGCCGGCGAAGTCCTGCGCGAAGCGGCCGTGAGATTCGAGCTGGGCGATGGTCGCGTAAGGTGGCTGCGCAGGGAAGTTCGGCCGTGGTACGCCGACGATGAAAGCATCGGCGGCTTGGTGATTTATTCCGAAGACATCACCGCCTCCCGACAGGCCGAGGCAGGGATGCAGCTTCAGAGTGCAGCGCTGGCCGCGGCGGTAAACGCCATGGCGATCAGCAATGCCGACGGGATCATTGAGTGGGTCAATCCCGCCTTCCTGCGCATCAGCGGCTTTGACGAAGGCGAGCTTCTGGGCAAGACCCTGCACGAGCTGGTCGACGCCGGAGTCAACGATACCGCCGTCTATCGCAAGCTCTGGTCGACGATCAGCCAGGGAAAGCCCTTTCAGGGCGAGCTCGTCAATCATCGCAAGGACGGCTCGCAATACAACGAGCTCATGAGCATCACTCCGCTCTTCGACAGCGGCGGCCAGATCTCGCACTACATCGTCATCAAGCAGGACATCTCCGAGCAGAAGCGCCTGGAAGCGCTCCTCCTGCGCACGCAGCGGCTGGAGAGCGTGGGGCGCTTGGCGGGCGGACTGGCCCACGATCTGAACAACCTGCTGATGCCGATGCTGATGGCCCCGCCTGTGCTGCGCATGTTTGTGCAGGACCCGATCGCACTTGAATCCCTGGACAGCATCGAGACCTGCGCCCAGCGCGGCGCCAACATCATCCGCCAGCTTCTGACCTTCAGCCGCGGGCAGCCGGGCGTCAAGATGCCGGTGCAGCTTCGTCTGCTCTTGCGCGACATGGCCAAGATCGTCCACGAAGCCTTTCCCAAGAACATCACGCTGCATCAGGCCGTGGCGCGCGAGGTCGCGCAGGTGCAGGGGGACGCCACGCAGATCCATCAGGTGCTGATGAACCTGTGCGTCAACGCACGCGATGCCATGCCGGGCGGCGGCCGCCTCTCGCTCTCGCTGCAGAACGTCGCCGTGTCGGCAGAGCGAGCCGCGGTGCATGGGGCAGCCCCCGGGCTGTATGTCCTGCTATCCGTCAGCGACACCGGCAGCGGTATTGCCGAACAGAACATCGAGAAGATCTTCGATCCGTTCTACACCACCAAGCCGGCCAGCGAAGGGACCGGGCTGGGCCTATCCACCAGCCTGGGGATCGTGCAGGGACACCACGGCTTCATCGAAGTCGAAAGCGTGCTCGGCCGCGGCAGCGAGTTCCGCGTCTATCTCCCTGCCCACGAGCCGACGCTGGCGGGCGCGGTGATGACAGCCCCAGCCGCTCTGCCGCATGGACAAGGTCAGCTGATCTTGGTCGTCGACGACGAGGATCTCGCCCGCCGAGTCACCTGTCGAATCCTGGAGCAGTATGGCTACCAGACGCTAGAAGCCAGCAACGGTGCTGAGGGCCTACGCGCCTTTCGCGCCCATCGCGATAAGCTGCGCGTAGTCATTACTGACTTAATGATGCCACTGCGGGACGGTGTGGCATTTATCCATGATCTTGCCAATGAACCCAAGGGGGAAGCCACAGTCCCAGTTATCGCAGTCACTGGCTACATGTCCGATTCGAAAGCCATCGAAGACGTGCACCAGCTATCCGTTGCAACTATAATGAAACCATTCTCGGCAGAGTCCATTCTGTCGGCTATTTCTAAGGCCATTAATGATTCTCCTTGATTCCATCCTTTTTCGGTCGCTTCTTTTTCCTAACGTCGACTCATTAGCCCCCGGAGGCCGCTGATGCCGGCCAGCATCGCCGAGTTGGCCCAGCAGTTTTCATTGCAGGGCGCTGTGATCCTACTTGTCGATGACAATCCGGCGACGGCCAAGTACCTGCACCTGGTATTGCAGATCGCCGGGGCCCAGGTCGTCGGGGCGGAGTCGATTGCCGCCGCCTGGGAGCGCCTGACGGCACAGACTCCGCATGTAATCCTGCTGGATATCGTACTACCAGATGGTGACGGCATCTTGTTCTGCAAAGAAATAAAAGGCCATGAACGGCTGCAGGATATCCCGGTTCTTTTCATTACCGGCGTCAGCGATACGGAAGACAAAGTACAAGCCTACGTCGCTGGAGGGTCCGATTATATTGTTAAACCATTCATTCCGGCCGAAGTGCTAGCGCGAGTATCCCATCACTATCGCATGGCCTGCGCAAATCGCATGTTGCAGTTAGAAAAGGAAGAACTCTCCCGACGCAATATCCAGCTACAGCAGTCCCGCCAGGAGACCAGCAATGTCTTTTCTGCCCTGGCAGATCAGCTGGTGGGCAAGGTCCTCGATGGCAAGTACCTGCTGCAAGCGCGGATCGGCACCGGCGGCTTCGCGGTGGTCTACCGCGCGCTGCACACCCCGCTATCCCGCCAGGTCGCCGTCAAGGTCTTGCACCCGTTCGAGCCGCGGCGGCGGACCCAGCGCCTGCATCGCTTCCAGCAAGAGATCACCGCGGCGGCGCTTGTGCAGCACCCCAACGTCGTCGAGATCATCGATGCTCAGGTCTCAGGCGACGGTCTGCCCTATCTGGTGATGGAGCTCCTGGTCGGGCACAGCTTGAGTGAGGAGCTGCAGCCGGGCACCCCGCTACCGCTGCGGCGCGGCCTGGAGCTCGCAATCGCCATGTGTGACGTACTGGTGGCCGCCGAGCGAGTCGGTGTCGTGCATCGCGATATCAAGCCGAGCAACATTTTTATCCACCACGGACCGGCGGGCCCGACCCCCAAGCTCCTCGACTTCGGCCTCGCCAAGGTCCTGCAGGAAGACGGTGTCCAGCGGGGCCAGATCACGCAGCGCGGCGATCTGGCGGGCACGCTGCTTTACATGTCGCCAGAGCAGCTGTCTGGCGATGCGACCGACGCCCGCACCGATATCTACAGCTTGGGAGTCACGCTCTACGAGCTGTTCACCGGACAGTCGCCGGGCGAGGGAGCCGGCGATTCGCTGATCGCCGCCCTGCGCAGTCAGGTGGTGCAGCCCCGCCAGCCCCCAAGCCGCCTCAATCCGCAGATCCCGCCCGAGCTAGATGCCCTGCTCTTGCGCACCCTCGAACACCAAGCCAGCTTGCGCCCCAGCGCCTCTCAGCTCCTGCAGGCCCTGCACGACCTGGCCGCCGCCCTGCCCGACCCGCGCTGAGCCACCTCGGCCCCTATTTACAAGTTCACTCCCCTGCTGCGGCCGCGCTAGCAAATCGTCCGCGGGGTGGGACTTGGGATTCCCAAAATCGGTGCCGGGCTCGCCCAGCCGCTTCATCCCAACTCCTAGTGAACGCCTCGCTTCTGCCCTTTTTCCATCTTCTTGCGGAACTTCGATCGGGTCTTCGACGTCGAGTTCGAGAGCCCTTTGATGATGCCCAGGAAGTTGACTCGCTCCGCGGGGTCTGGCGCGGTCAGCATCAAGATGGAACGGTAGGAGTGATAGAAGGTCTCTTCGGTCGTGTCGGGGTTGAATCCCATGTTGAGCATGTTGTGCCCGAAGCGGCTCTCAAAGAGGACCTTGATCTTGCGGGAGCCATGTTCACGCACGGCCGGCATGGCGGTGTGCGCGAGCGCCCAGTAGCAATAAAAGGGCGCGGCCCGGGTGTACCCAAAGTGGTTGCCCGCATCGAGGGCCGTATCAGAGAAGGCGCCCCTCCAGATCTGCTTGAACTCCTGCGCGGTCAGGGCACCCGTGATCGTGGCATCGGCTTGCCGCTTGTACTTGAGCTGACTGGAATCGACGCCGGGAACCTTGACGCTGTGCGGCTTACTGGCCAGGTAGGGGCGAAGATTGTCGACCTGTCGCATGTTCAAGACAATCGCCGCGGCCCGCGATGGAATAGAGACATTCCCAAGCGTCGCCAGCGGAGTATGGGAAGCCATCCTGCGGACCGTGGTGCGCTTCGCAGCACTCCAGAACTTCCCCACGATGGACGCGGGCGAGGTCTTGGGGAACTGCGAGTAGGAGTTCTTGTTGACTCCGGTGTTGGTGGGTCCGCCATCTTCCTGCCGGATCGAGCCCACCGCGAAGAGCATCATGACCAGGGACTTCAGCTGCCGGATGATCTGCGGCTCATTCGCTAGCGGGTTGAGCAGCAACACCGTCAGCAGCCCGTTGACGAACTGATTGGCTTTGACCTTGGCGGCCCGCCACAGCGCTACGTTGAAGTGATTGCGAACCACATATTTGAAGCCAAAGAGCTTCTTGTGGCCCAGGTCGGGATCCGAGGACACCCGCACCCCACCCACCTTACTGTTGAAAAGCCACATGTGCTCCCATACGGCCAACCACTCATCGAGGTGATCGTAAAGGAACTCCAAATCGACTTCATAATTGACCTGAGAGTCGCACCAGATTCTGTAGGCCTCGACCGCGGTGGTCGGGTCTGCCTCATAGGGCACGGTAAAGTACCCCCGCCAGTTGCCGACGTTCCCCAGGTGGTTCCCGCCCACCAGGTTCTCAAACTGCTCCAGATCGTAGGATTTCTTGAGTCTCCACCGACTGCGCTCCGGATCGTGAACGCCGACCCCGATGCTGGTCAGGTAATTGTCGATTTTGTCATTATAATGATCAATAAGATCATCGATTGGATACCAGATATCTGGAGTCTGATTTGGATTTACGGGATGAGATTTGAAGTTTTTGAAGAGTTCCACACCGTGATTGGTGGGCGGAGCATTGGCGTCCCCTCGGAAGTCGTACATGGCATCCCGGAAGAGCTGCATGGCTCTGCGCGAGATGTACCAATAGCGGGCGTCGCTAATCACGTTTGCGGGTGAAGCGAGCTCAAAACAGCATCGACAATAATCGGTTGCGTCGTTCCCCCCACCCGCGATGTAGGTCCCATTATGCGTCTGAAAATCATCGCCCCCCACCAGGAAGCCCCAGTTGGCCTGCCAGTTCAGCTGGTCTGTGTACTGTGAGGCCGCGTTGTTGGCGAGCGATTCCGGAACCAGGATGGGATTCCGACCCATCATCGTGTCTTCAGCCTCCGTGCCCCCCGGCGGATGCGGCCAGAAGTGATCGTCCTGCGCCGTATCCATAAAAGTAAACCAGATGCCATGCATCTCCACTTCAAGACCCATGGTCAAACTAGGATTCTGCATTGTGAATCATTCCCCTTCAGCACACTCAGCCTTGGTACCAGGGTATCATGTGGGGGCGCTCCCTCGTCGAAAAGTCAGCGGGTCGAAGGGAGTCGAGAACGGACCCTGCACTCGCCATGTGCGCCGGCAGCGGCCCGGGTGGGATGGACGTGCCAAGAGCACCGAGCGCCTGGCCGCCCCCGGGCAGGAGCCCGCCACTCCTTTTTCCAGTGTTTCCCAGCGGCTCCGATCTGCTGCTGACGATCCGGCCTTAAGGGGGTGCGACAAGCGCTGCTGGGCAAGGAGCCGCAGCCGTGCGGCGAGGTGAGGTTGGGGGCCGGCGCAGGACGGCAGGGAACTACCTTCCTACGCGCGGCCTCGGCGATGGGCCGCCGCACAGAGCAGGACGAGGCAGGCCACAAACCCCAACCACAGGCCGGTCGGCGGCGCAGGCAGGGGCTGGAAAGAACAGCCCGCCGCGGGGCTGCGCTGTCCGGCCGGCGTGCAGGGCAGGACAGACGAGGCGTGCTCGCTGCTGAGCAGGAAGCGTAGATCGCTGATCGTCATCTCGACCGGGCCGCTGGTGCGGCTGACGAAGGTGACGGTCTCTAGCGCGCCCGGCCAGGCGGGGGCACAGGACTCGGCCTGGGCGAAGCTGCTGAGCGGAATCTGCACCGCTTTCGCCCCGGCGGCCGGCGGCAGATCGACGCAGGGCTGGGCGGCGGCGGCGTTGCTCGGCGACTCCAGACATAGGCGCAGCGGCTGACTGCTGGTCATGACGAACGAGATCGCCTGGTAGCTCGATAGGTCAAGCGGCGCAAAGCCGCCGCCCAAGTGGCGGGCCACCCCGGCAAATTCGCCGACCGTGGCGCTGAGCCCAGCGCAGCCCGACAGGTGCAGATCCCCGTCGGCGACCGGCTGGGTATTTTCGCCGCAGTCCTGCGTTGAAAATGTCCGCACCTGCGTTCGGCCGCCCCACAGCCCATCGTCCAGGCGCGCCCACGCCCCATCCGATAGCCAGATGCGATCCAGCGTCTGGCCCGCGCTGTCCACAAGCTCCAGCGTGACATCGGCAAACGGGGTGTAGCGGGCCGTCAGTGCCTGCATACGCAGCGGAGCCTGCTCGCTGGTCTGCTGACCACTCGGCAGAAGCCGCGTGGTGCGCAGGCTCAGCTCTCTGGGGTCGGTGGTCTGCACCCAGCCTTCTAGCTGTCCCCCCAGGGTACGGGCCCAGCTGAAGTAGCTGCTGGGAGTCTGGACCTGGGCCGGGAAGGCGGCGCCGCTCTGCGCCACGACATCGGTGGCCAAGGCCAGCTCGTACCCAGGACGCTTGGACCAGGCCTGAACATTGACCACTCGCTGACCCGCGCTCGGCCGCGGATACAGCTCAGGCAGCCAGCTGGCGTAGATGCGGAATGATCCATCCGGCCCCTCGTAGGCTTTGAACTCGACGGCCGACTCTCCGGAGTGATGTCGCTCGTCGCGCAGCAGCGTGCGCAGGAAGGCGCCGCTTGGGGCCATGCCCTGCTCATCGACGCGATCCAGCACGCTGCCCCCGGCGCGATCGCACAGCATCTTCGAGTGCTCATACACCTCGCCCTGCGTCTCGACCAGAAGCAGCGAGGCGACGCGCTGTCCGCTTTCATCCAGGTAGTCGGCAGCGGCCACCGACTTGGCGTTGGTCAGGCCCGGCAGATCCGTCGGTGTGGCATCGACTCGCCGCGCACCATCTGGGCCTTGCGTCGGCAGCAGGCGCAGCAGCAGCGGACTGGGCGTCGGGGTATCCAAGGCCGCCTGACGAACCGCCAGCTCGCCTCGGCGCGGACGCTGATCAGCCCACGTCGAGCGGGCGATGGCGCGCCGCGCCAGCTGACTGGCCATGCGACCGTTCGATTCCAGCCCACCGGCAAGTCCGCTCGACTGCCCGGAGCTGGTCGTCACCACTCTCGGGCCGACTAGGCGACTGCAGGTTCCTTCGGTGATGCGCAGACGGTAATAGCGCGTCTCTTCATAGTGCTGCGCGTAGGAATCATTGACCGTCACCGTCTGCGGGCCGGTGTAGGTCGCAAGCACCGTCGGCGTGGCCTGCGGCAGCGCCGAGCCCACCACCCGCTCTAGTCTGGCGGTGGCCGTGCTATCCCCAGAGAGCTGCAGATCGATCGCGACGTGGGGGTTGGGCGTGCTGGCCAGATAGTCGGGTACATCCTGCACGGCAAAACGAACGACGGTAAGACCGCTGCTCGGCTGCAAAGTGAAGTTGCTCTCGTCCGTGCCAGCGTAGGTCTGGCCCGCGCTCAGGCCGGTGCACTCGGCCTGCACGCTGCTCAGGTCGGCGGGGGTGCAGCCCAGCGCGGCACAGGCCAGCTGGACGGTGACGGAAAACTCGGACGTCCCGCCCGCTGTCAGCGTTCCTCCTTGCCAGGTCACACTGCTGCTCGTGCTACTGGTCTCCGTCGGCGAGATGCTGCCCGACACCGGCTGCAGCCCGGCCGGCAGCCGCAGACGCGCAGTGAGATCACTCAGCGCCACGCCCCGCTCATTGCTGCAGCGCAGGGTTAGTGTCGCCGTCTCGCCACACGCAAGCTGTTGCCGGCTCGCCGTCAGCTTGGCGACCGGAGTCGGCGCGATGACCGAGTTGAAGTAGGTCAGCCAGTTGTCGTTGACGTTGCCCGACACCACGGTGACCGGCTGGTTGGCTTGGATGCGCAGATAGGGCCGCACGCCCGTGGCGGTCAGCGCCTGATAGCCACTGCGATCGACAATGAAGTCGTAGTACTGATCCGCCTGTAGCTGAAACTCCTTCCGAATCAAGCTGCCGCCCCGGTCGATATCTGAAATCGTGACTCCGGTGTTGTTCTGCGTGGCATAGACCCACAGATGGGAGGCAAAGCCACCGCTGGGGTTCGGATTGTTGGTCAGCGGGCCGGTAAGGGGCGTGCTGCTGCTTGCGCCAGGCGGACCGATATACGCCGCGAAGCGGTAGCCCAGCCCCTGCCCCTCGTCGCTTGACACCACACTCGCCGAGTCGCTGGTTCCCGGGCTGCCGGTCTCCATCCAGTTCGCCTCGTACACGCTGCAGCCGATGTAACCGGGAGAGACCGCCAGCTTGTACAGTTCATACCCTAGGAAGCTCGGGTTGCTGGCCCCGACGAAGTCCAGGTGTCCGCCGGCCGCGACCGAGCTTTGGGCAATGGAATTCCAGGCAGTCACTCCGTAGTTACTGCCCCACAGCGAGACGGTCGCCGCGCTGGGACAGACAATGCGCAGCTCTTTTTCGCGGGCCAGTCCGAGCTCGTGCGGGATGCCAAGAAAGAACAGCGAACCGACCGAGCTTCCGTTCGAACTTGGGACATAGCCGCCGCCATCGCGAGCCTGATTGCCCCCGCTGATCGCGCCCAGGTGTCCGGTCTGTACCGTCACTGGTCGCGTGGTGCGCACGGCATAGGAATGTCCGGCTTGCAGGATGTCCAGACCCAGACCCAGCTGACGGACATTCAGATCTTCCCCCTGCTGCATCACCGTCCGCAGCAGCACCGTGCGGGATGCCAGGTTGGCCACCGCCTTGCCGCTGGCACTCACGGTATTGGTGGTGATGTCGGTGATGGTGACTGCGGTGTTGTCTTCATAGGCAAAGACATTCACATCGGCGGGGCTGCCTGATCCGGGCAGGCTGTAGATGTAGAAGCTGGTTCCGATGCCGCTCTTGCCAACGCTGGGAACCCAGTCATGCTCCCAGCTCGATCCCGATCCCATAAAGACGCTGACGGCGTGACTGGCGCGCACCTTGAAATAGTCGCCATCCCACTTGCCGCCGGCATCATCGTTGACCGCACCATCTTTGATGCGAACGACGTAGCTGTCGCCAGGGGCCAGCGTGATGCCGAACGCGCTGTCATCGCTGTCGCCATCGGCGGCATCATCCTCGATGTCTACGGTATTGCTGACCGGTGCGATATTGGTGACCACCAAATAGGAAGGTCGGCTGGTCATCACATTGGCGGGTACGAACAGGTTGTACTTCGTAGCGCTGTCGCCTACCGCCTGCGCTGATGGCGGGTTCATAGCCATGGTGCTGATCAGAGCCACGAGCCCTGACCAGCGGGGAAGAGAGTGTGTTTGGAGTTTATTGGGGTTGGTCATGACCGCGTAGGAATGCAAGCCTTGGGCCGGTCGCTGCCTTGCCCGGAAAGACGCTCGGCACTCGTGCGGGGGACCAAAAAGGAATGTCGGAGGGAATGCGGCGAGGCAGGCTATGGGGCGTTGCAGTCGGTGAGGGTGGCCATCCAGCCCTGCAGCAGGGCCACGCCAGCCGGGTCCATCGCCGGACGGTAGGGATGCATGCGATGCGAATCGTCGACCTGCATGCGGCGCAGGATCACCGACCGCTCCGGAGCCCCGGGGGCGATCAGGCGCGCGTTGGGAATCCCAAAGGTGCTGACGATGGGGTTTTCGTTGCAGGCGTGGGTCATCGCCAAGGGAGTCTGGAAGCGATAGTCCGCGGCCCCATACCCCCCGCCGCCCGGCTGGTGGCAGTAGGCACAGTTGCCGTGCAGATAGGAACGCGCCCGCTGATTTAGCGAGGCCGTAGGGCTGGAAAGAGACGCGTAGGCCGGCAGCAACAGCGGGTGAGCCGGCAGCCCGTTCTGCAGTCGCCCCAGCGTGGCCAGCGTCGATAACTGATTGGCCCAGCGTCCGCTATCAGCGAAATAGCTGACCCGGTTTAGCTGCGCGACCTCCAGCCCAATGGCGCGCAGCACCGGCCGGGTATGACAGTGCAGACAGTCGCCGCGGCTGGGATAAAGCCAGGACGTGCCATCCGAGAGCGGGCGCGTCTCGGCATCTCGCACCAGCACTGCATCACTCTGCGCCTCGTTCCAGCGATAGGACCAGCCGCTCCACTCGCCGTCGCGATGCTGCATCATAAAGCGCGTCTCGATCAGCTTGCGGCCCTCGCGAAAGTGCTTCATGAGGACGCTCCCGGTAGGCAGCGCCAGCTTGCCGTCCCCCCCGACGAAGATCTTCCCATCCTTGGGAAGGAACAGGTAGCGTTCTTTGCAGATACTCTCGCCAGTAAACAGGGGGGCATTCACCGTATAGGGGAACGCGCCGGGAGCTGGTTTGCTGGGATCGTTGGTATCGACACAGCCGGTATCGGATAGCCGTGCTGCGGGCAGATTATTGGGCACCGCAGTCAGCTTAAAGATCCGCCCCGGCACCCCCCAGCCGCCGAGCGCCGTCACGTAGACATCGCCGCGGGCGTCCTGGTAGATGCTGGAGATCGAGTCGAACGCCGTCCCCCCCTGCAGCGTCGAAGCGAGGTAACGTGGCGGCTGGCTGGGGTCGCTGACCGAGACGCCCCAGAGGTGCCCCTGGCAGAAGTCGGCGTAAAGAAAACGGCCATCCAGGCTGGGCAGGGCGGTGCCGCGGTAGACAATGCCGCCGGTCACGGAACAGCCGTTGCTATGTGGATATTCAGCCACCGGGGGAATAAACCCCGTCATTGAACAATTCTTGTCGGTCGTTAGCTCGCCCTCGACACAGTGATTGCCTTCGAGTAGACCCCACCCGTAGTTGCCCCCCTTCTGCACCTTATCGACCTCTTCAAAGCTGGTGGCCCCGACGTCGCCCACCCACAGCGCGCCGCTTTGGGCATCGAAGTTGAAGCGCCAGGGATTCCGGAATCCCAGGGCAAAGACCTCGGGTGCGCCACCGACTCCGCTGCCGAAAGGATTGTCGTTGGGAATGGCGTAGGCCCGTCCCGCAGTCGGTCGCGAGTCGATATCCAGCCGCAGGAACTTGCCGAACAGGTTGTATGGGTCCTGCGCGTTGAGGTGCGGCACATCGTTGTCATCGCCGACCGCGACATACAGCAGACCATCGGGGCCAAATAGGGCACCGCCGCCATTGTGTTCATCACGCTTCTTGCCCAGCGACAACAGAATCTCTTCACTGTCGCGGTTGAACAGATGATCACTGCCCGGCTGCAGCGTAAAGCGCGACAGCGTCCACAGCGCGCGCAGACCGGGCGTCGTGGTCTTGCGGGTATAGACGACATAGGCCTCGGGGCGCAGGCGATGAAACTCTAGCTGCAAGAGGCCCGGCTCAAAGCCGGCGTACACCACCGCCGTTAGATCCAGGGCCACCTCGGCCTTGGTGTCGCCGGTCTGAAACGTCTTGACCAGGCCGGTCTGCTCGACGACGAAGTAGCGCAGCGGCAAGCCCGGACGCTGCTTGATGGCCACTGGCTGGGTGAAGGGAATTCCCGCGAAGGCAGCCTCGAAGCGAATTCCTTCGACGTGGGCCGGGCCGCTCGGCGGCCCACAGGAGGTATTTTCCGCCAGGGTGTCAAGGCCGCTGGGCGAAGGCGGCGGCGCATGGTCTTGGCACTGCAGCAAGCGCTCGCGAACCTCGCTGGCCTGCAGGATGCCGTCGAAGGCGATCCCGACCACGCCACTGCCATCGTCCGCGCGGCGTCCGTCATCAAGGCCGCTCTGTAGCTCGATGCCGCCAAACTCGCACGGGCAGCCGGGCGCCAGCGTCTCGATCGTCGAGATGGCGGGTCGCGTCTCGCTGTGACACAGGATACGCGCCTGCAGGATCTCACCGTCCTGCAGAATCCCATCCCTGGCCACCCCACCGCCCGCGCCACTATCCAGGCCAATGCACAGCTTCAGACCACCGAACCGGCAGGCCTCCCCGGGGGGAAGCGTGCGGCTCTCGGCCAGTACCGGAAGCTGCGGCAAACCCCCATCCAGATACTCCGCCGGCGGCGGATCACAGGCCACCACCAACAGAGCCCAACCCAGAACCGAAAGAATCGCTTCGTACCTGCGCATGCCGCACCTAGATGTGGAGTGTTGCGCGAGTACGGATTGCAAGCTGCGTACCCAGCTCCAGACTCCCGCGCTTGCTCCGCAGCTCAGAGGTTCCCATCCCACTGGCCTCGCCCTTGCACATCGCCGCAACCATCCGATGTCTCAAGCCAAGCGAAGGAGAACCTCCAATGTGTGGAATCTACGGTTATGTTGGTCCCCGTCCTCTATCCCAGATGCTGCTGCGCGGACTAGAGCAGCTGGAATATCGTGGCTACGACTCGGCCGGGGTGGCGCTCAAGCTGCGTACCCAGGCCATCGTTGTTGAACGCGCAGTGGGGCGCGTCGAACAGCTCAGACAGCGTCTGCAGCGCTCGCCGGTGGCCGACATCGCCGACGGCCTGGGGCTGGCGCACACGCGCTGGGCGACGCATGGTCCGCCGCTTGAGCGCAACGCCCATCCGCACGTCGACTGTCGTCACGATCTGGCGGTGGTGCACAACGGCATCATCGAAAACCATGATGAGCTGCGGCATCGCCTGGCCGCCATGGGACACGTCTTCCGCTCGGACACCGATACGGAGGTCGTCTCGCACCTCATCGAGACGTTCTATGACGGAGATCTACGCGCCGCGGTCCAGCGCGCCATCACTGAGCTGCGCGGCTCGTTCGCGCTGGCCGTCATTCACCAGGAGGATGCCCGCGAAGAGATCATCGTGGCCCGAGCCGGAAGTCCGCTTACGATCGGAATCGGAGAACAGGAAGCCTTCGTCGCTTCCGATGTCGCACCGATGCTGGAATACACGCGCCGCATTATGTACCTGGATGATGGCGACCTAGCGGTGGTGCAGCGCGGCGATGTGCGGGTGTTTGACCCCCGGGCTCAGCCTACCCGGCGAACCATCGTCGATGTTGCCTGGTCTGCGGAGTCCGCCCACCGCGGCGGCTATGCCCACTACATGCGCAAAGAGATCGATGAACAGCCCGAGGCACTGCGCAAGACGCTGGCTGGCCGGCTGCCCAGCGACAGCCCGCAGGTCGCTCATGTGCCAGAGCTAGAGCAGCTAATCGCTCGCCATGGGCTGCCGCAGCGGGTGCTAATCACCGGCTGCGGAACCTCTTTTCACGCCGGACTTGTCGCCAAGAGTCTGATCGAGCGCTGGTCACGCCTTCCGGTCGAAGTCGATGTCGCTTCCGAGCTGCGCTATCGCCAGCCCCTGCTCGACTCGCGGACGCTGGTTATCGTCATCAGCCAGTCGGGCGAGACGGCCGATACGCTGGCTGCCCTGCGCATGGCTAAAGAGCACGGCGCTCCCATCTTGGCGCTGTGCAATGTCTACGGCAGCACCATCTTCCGCGAAGCCACGGCCACCGCGCTGACCCAGGCCGGCCCCGAGATCGGGGTCGCATCGACCAAGGCCTTTACGACGCAGATCGCGCTGCTCAGCCTGATTGCGCTGCGGCTGGGCCAAGCCAGCGGACACCTTGATCACGCGCAAGCTGCCGCCTGTGCCGAGGAGCTTCGTCAGCTTCCCGCTGCCCTGCCGGCGATCTTGGCGCTTGAGCCCAAGCTGGCCGCGCTCGCCGAGCGCTATGCCCGATTCCGCGCCTTTCTGTTCCTCGGCCGGGGCGAGCTTTATCCCATCGCGCTCGAAGGGGCGCTCAAGCTCAAAGAGATCACCTATCTCTCTGCCGAGGGGTATGCCGCGGGTGAGATGAAGCATGGTCCGATTGCGCTAATCGATGAGGACACGCCTTCCGTTTTCCTCATCCACCGCGACTGCACGCAAGAGAAGCTGCTGGCGAATATGGAAGAGATCGCGGCCCGCCGCGGCCCGATCATCGCCATCAGTGATGAAGACAGCGAGCGCATTTTCCGCATCGCCAGCCACACCCTGATCCTGCCCACGATCCGTCGCGAGCTGGCCCCCATCCTCTACGCTGTCGCCGTCCAGCTCCTTTCCTATCATGTCGCACATCGTCTAGGCCGCGACATCGACCACCCGCGGAATCTGGCCAAGAGCGTCACCGTAGAATAGCGCCCCGCTGTGCCGGCCGGATCCGAGCTACCCACTGCGGGTGCGAAGCCGCAGACCCCGCTACCCACACACCCCTCACCTACATCACAAACCACAGTCGCCATTCCTTGACTGAGCGTCTTCGAACTGGCGTCGTCCCGTACCGTCTGATTCCTATTTCCTTTTGTATGTGGCAGCAGGCGAGGAACATGCCGGGCGAGTAGACCACACCAGACCTTCGCCTGATCCCAGCGGGCGCGACTCCGATTTCAACTGCTGATTCCGATCTGAGCTGCTGCGCTGACCAGCGGCCGCCCTCCCCTTCTCCGTCGCTGCGCTGGTTGGCAAGGGACGTGCATTGCCTACGCCCAGAGATCACCCCCAACGATAAGGAGCATCCCATGCGAAAGTCATTCGGTAGATGGTCATTCACATTGTGGAGTCTGGTTGCCGCGAGCTGTGCGCCCGCAAGTGTCGGTTATGAGGCGATGGATGCATCGGCAGACAGCCAAGGTCTGCCGGCCCCCCCTGATGCCGGCGTGCCATCGGGGTCGTCGGCGATTACGGTGCACTTGGTCGATGGTCCTCTAGACAACCTGGCCGAGGTCAAGATTGACCTGCAGCGCGTCGCCATCCTCTCCGACACCGGGCGAGAGATCGAGCTCAGCAAGCCGGAGGCCATTGTCGATCTGCTGAAATTGCAGGACGGCGTGAGCGCGATGGTCGCCAGCCAAGCGCTTCCGGTGGGTCACTACTCGCAGCTACGGCTGGAGCTAGGAAATCGCAACAGCCTGACGCTCGCCGACGGCTCGAACGTAGCGCTGGAGATTCCATCCGGAATGCAGTCCGGACTAAAGCTGCAGCTGGACCTGAGCACGGTGCTCGATGCGATGCAGGACGTGTTTATCGACTTCGATGTCGCCGAGTCGCTGCACGTTCAGATGAACCGGCATGTGTCTCGCTACATGCTTCGCCCGGTGCTGCGCGGCGTCGTCAAGCAGCGCACCGGTACGCTGTTCGGTACACTGAAGAGTGCTGCCGATGGTCAGCCGCTTTCGGGAGTCGAGCTGCTGGCGCAACAACGCGGTCCCGACGGTGAACCTGTCGTTGTCCGCCGCGTGCGCAGCAACATCGAAGGGCGCTATCAGCTCGATCTTCTGCCCTTCGGGGAATACCGCGTGCTCGCTCGGCCGGTCATCGAAGGCACCCCCTACGAGCTGAGTGTCAGCGCTCCGATCGTGCTAACCGAGCAGGCCGCGCAGGCAACCTATGATGTGCAGTCGGTTCCGGCGATTCAGCAGGGCTCGGTTACGGTCCGTATCATGTCCGGGGCCGGCGACTCGCAGAGCGACGTCTGCATGCTGTATGGCGGCCCAGCGGAGGCCCCGATGATTGTGGCGACGGCAGTGCCGCATCAGATCGACGCCATCGAGAGCGCAGAGTTCGGACCGCTGCCGAGTGGTGACTACTTCGCGAAGTGTCTGCGACGCAGCGAAGGGACCGCGGGCACAGCGAATGTCGTCTCTTCGCTGGTCAGCTCCCTAACGGTAGGCTCGGAGTCGCTTGAGGTTCCGATCTGGCTGTAGTCAGTCTGCCGGCGCCGCCGCCGAGCTGGCGAGCGGTGCCAGGTGACAGCTCGGCCACTGCCGCAAATTTCGTCACTCATCCCGTCTTCTAAGGGCGCGCATCGCCAAGGCGCCGCGATAGCCACCTCGGAATCTCCCGCACATCCCTGCCCGCCCCAAAAGCCGCCCCCCTTGGGCTACATGGGTTACCGCTTAATATAAAAGCGGAAGTAGCTGCACTCGCGCACGACTTCCTGATAGTACTTGGTGTCGGCGTATCGGTCTTTGAGGAGCTTGAAGTAAACCGGGGAATGGGTGGCGGCCTGTGGGTCGGAGACAGGTTGATTCTTGCTATACTGGTTCGCAAAATAGCGGTTTTGTTCGGTCTTGGCGGCCATAAAACAGGCTTTGGCTTGCACTTCGCGATCCGGCGATCGCTCCATTGCGCGTTTGTAGTACTTTTCGGCCAGCTGGGTCCCCGTGGTCAAGGGGCTGTGGTTGGGAAAATTGTAATGTTCTGTGTGATAAATCAGGCGACCATTGCCATAGTAGCTCATGTTGTAGAGCGCGTTGCCGACCAATAGACTGGCCGTCGCCCCCGCGGCTCCCGGCCCTTCGGCTTGCGCGGCCAGGGTGATCAAGCGGCGAATAAACGCCATTCGGGTATAGCGGGGAGTACTCTTGTCGTCGATGTCGCAGTCCTGACAGTCTCTTAAGCGCGAACCAAACGGGTCCGCTTCAAGCTTCAGATTGGCAGCGTCGGGCTTGGCTTTGGCGAGTAGCTCGGCCGCTGATTTGAACTTCCCGGCATAGAGGTCATTGATCGCCCTGATTTCTAGCAGCCCCTGGGCGTCGTATTTGCGGCTGTAGTTCCGGGTGATGAACTCATCGAAAGGGGACTTGTCGGGCTTGGCCATAAACTCGGCCAGTGCGTCCATGCGGGCGTTGCTGCGGTACAGATCGGCCGCAGGATCATCGTGCAGAAGCTGGGCTCGCAGCGCGTCACCAGAGGTGCGGTAGCGCTTGCTGATCAGCTCCAGCACATACGAGCTCAAGTCAGACGCCCGCGAGCTCTTGCTGTCGGCCAGCCAGGTCAGCTCGCTCGCCAGGTAGGGCTCCATGCTCTTGTCGGCGGTCTTTCCGCTCCCCGCGCGAACCAGAAGCCGCGTCATGCGGACCTGGGCCGCGACCGCCGCGTCGGCGCCCACCTCTTTTTCGGCCCGATCCAGATAGCCGGTCGCCGCTGGGTTATCGCCGATCAGCGCATACAGGTGGCCGAGAGCAGCATTCCACAGATAGGGTTTATAGGCTTTTTGCGTATCGGCGATGCGCTTAAGGGCCGCCATTCGCTTCTTCCCAACAATATCTACATAGGGACGACCCGGTTTATTCGACCAGGTCTGTTCCGTTCGGTATTCGCCGAGATCCCGCTCGGCTTTGTTGACTTCCCGCACAAGCAGCAGGGGTAGTAGCTCGGATGCGGGGGAAATGGCGAAAATCTTTTCGATGGCGCCTAGGCCGTCCGCCGAGATCCCCAAGAGCTGCCACAGCACTTGTTTGTCATAGTCGTTCTTGGCCGAAGCCAGCGCTGATTTCCAGTCTGAGTCTTCTTTAGGGCGAAAAGAAAGATAGGCGGACCGCTTCAATGGACCGTAGTGACCAAAGACGTAGGCATACATGGAATTTGACTGGCTGGTCTTGCCGTTTCGGCGGAACGATCCGGCGGCAATGTCCATAAAGCGATACTTTATACCGGAAGAACTCTTAAATGAATCCAGGTTGGCGTTGTAATATTTCTCCGCCTCGCCGTGGCGACCGCTATAGAACATCAGGCGCAGTCGCTGAAAGCGATAGCGTTCCTGCAGAAACGGATCGTTGATCGTCGATAGCTGCGACGCGCTGCCGGCAAGGAGCTTGTCGGCGACGACGGCATCCTGACTGCGGAGGTTTGCCATCTTTTCGGCATCCCAGGCATCGTCGGCCAGTCCACGCGTGGCAATCGGCTCGCAGCGCTTGGCAAAGCCCAGGTAGTAAAGCGACTGCATCACCCGGCTCGGGTTGCCGAGCGTATCTAGCTGGCTGCGCAGCGCGGTGGCTTCCTTGCTGAGCGGACCGCGCTTGCCCTCCAGAGCCCAGATCAGCCGGTCCAGGTCGGGAAGCTTCATCTTGTACAGCAGGAAGCGCAGGTTTTCGTCGGAGATCTTGCCGCCCAGGTAGGCCGACCACTCCCTGAGATTGGCCTGTTCCACGGCCTCAGCGCGCGAGCTCTCGCTCTCGCCTAGGTCGGAATAATAGGGGTACTGGTTTAGGAAAAAGGGATGTTCATCGGGGCGACCGATGATCTCGGGAGCGAAGAACGAATGGAATTCATCAAGGTTCCCCGGCCCCGTCGCCAGGACCGGGCCGCTGGCCAGAACCAGGGCTGCAGCGAGCGCGCCCCCGGCGAGCACGGCGAAGCGAGTGCGGTTAGCGGAAGACAGCGAGGATGTTCTGCAGATCGGACGTGGCATGGTGGCGCAGGTTCCTTGGGTCTAGGTCAAACAGGGCGATGGTGCCAAACGGCTTCTTGCCATCGGCGCCACGGGCCGCGGTGAGAGCGGCCTGCAGCGTGGTATGGGACGTCGTCTCTTCGATGCGTAGCTCGTCGCCTTCGATGAAGTAGTGGCTGCGCAGGAACACGCCGCGCTCGGCGCGATAGTGCCCGTCGGCCAAGCGGCGGAAGGCCCCGACCTGTTCGATGTCGGTGGCATCTAGCTTTTCGATCACGCCGACCACGCTGCCCTCGCGCCCATGCACCGCCCAGGAAAACAGCGGCAGCGAGAGATCGAGCGGCAAGGCATAGCCGGCGATGTACGCCGCATAGCGCCGCGCATCTTCGGTGTTGTAGATCGAGCCCGGCGGGCCGTCGGCCGACAGGGGTCCGAAGTTGTAGAACATCAGCATGCCGCGATCGACGGGAGGAACCCCAGTGCGGGCGGCGTACTTGATCTGGTGCAAGCGCAGCGTCGCGGACAGCCGTTGCCCCCGCGCAGCCAGGGCCGTGCGCAGCCCGGCGAGAAACGTGAAGTAGCGAGCACGCGTGCCAGACGACCAGTCGCAGTCCAGCTGAACTTCGGCTGCGGTGATGCCCTGCGCTGCCAACATCGCGTCGATCTTGCGCAGCACGCGGCTGGCCAGTCCGTTTACATCAGCTGGGCTTTGGTGCAGAAACACCTGATTGGTGATGAACACCACCGGCACGATGTCGAGCCCCGCCGGCAGAGGCGCCGAAAAGCTGAGCGGGGCGACGGGCTGCGCGGCGTGCAGGCTGGGGTCCCAGTCGACGTCGAACAGGCGCAGGTACAGGCGCGCGATGCCCAGATCGCGCAGGGTCTGGGCCGGTGCCGAGGTCGCAAGCCACTGCGTCTTCCAAAAATAGAAGGCTCGATTGGAAGGGGAATGCGGGCGGGGGGACGTCGGTGGGCGAGGCCGCGCGAAAAATACACCAATGCCGATCACACACAGGCAAATTGCCAGCAGCCCCCACACTCCGCGCGTAGGGACTCGTGTTCCCGCCTCTTTGCGCCCAGATAGCATCGGCGCCGATGGTCTCGCGCGGGGATCAGACTGTCAAAAACTCCGCGACGGAGCGCAGCGCTGATCGGCGGTTAGATCGAGGCCGTAGCAGGGAGGAAGAGGCTTCCCCCGCTGAGCCCCCACTCCTGAACCAGGGCCTGCGCGCGGACGCAGGAGGCGTTGCGGGTGAGGTAGCTGTTTTTCCAAAATGGGTCAGTGATGTCGTCCGCGCGAAGCTGGATCTGGCGCAGGGTCTCGCCAAGCTCGCTGCGCGCCCGCTCGAAGTCGCCGGCGTGATGAAAGGCTTCGCTGGCGGCCAGTCGGACCTCGACTTCCGTAACACCCGAGCCACCGAGCATGGGAAAGCTTCCCAGGACCCGCTCTGCGACCTGCGTGGCTTCGGCTGGGCGCCCCAGCGCGAGCAGTGCGCGCATCTGTATCGATGCTGCGTTCATCAGCCAGACCGCATCGGCGGGAAACTGCTGCATGAGCGCTCGCGAGAGGGTCTCCGCCCCCTGGAACTGCCCGCGCAAAAACGCGATCCGCGCCAGGACATTCCGAGCCAGGACCGGATATAGAGAATGTCCCCCTTCGCTCTTTCGGATCGACAGGATCAGCGCTTCTGCCTCCGTCCAGCTCTTCTCATCGGGCCGTTCACAAAGGACTCGCGCGAGTAGATGCCGAAAGTGGACGACGTTGACGATCGACTGACAGCTCGCGATCTCCGCCCCATGCTCGCGCAGCCGGCGCTCCACGCCTTCGAAGTCTCCGACTTCGAACCAGCCCCACTCTGATCCGATGATGCGTGCCGGAACATCAATCAGTGGGTCGCCGGCCTGGCGGGACATCGCGCTGGTCCGCAGCGATTCCTGAATGCAGGTCCACGGACGGGGCTCGCGCATCATCGCCAGGAAGGACCTTGCGGAGTGCAAGTAGCGCCGCACCAGCGGATTGTGGGCCTCGGCCCGCGCCGTGTTGGCGGCCAGCTTGGCAAGGAGCGTCTGCAAGAAAGCGCCGGGGACGGAAGCGATGGACGCGATGATGATGATGGTGAGCACCTCGCTATAGGTCGCCCGCGCATCTTCATGCGGCTCGGTCGCCAGGGTCTGCGCGATCAGCTCAAAGCTGCGGGGCATGTTCTGGCTGCTCATCGCACCGACGAGAGCCCCGATGATCACGCGGCACCAGCCCAGGCTGCCCGGCGGCAGGCGCAGGATGGCGAATTCCGCGGTGCTCGCCGCTAAATCCAGGCGATCGAGAGCCATCGCCGCATAGCATTCGCGGCTCTTCAGCTCGGCGCACAGCGCCTCATCGGGCGCGCACTTGAGGCCCTGTTCAACCAGGTGGAGCGTGCCAAGGAGGTTTCCGCTCGCCAGGCTGTCCTCGGCCGCTCGCAGATAGCTGATGGCGGCGCGCTGCGATTCTCCACCGCGCACAAAGTGCTCAGCGATAATCGCCAGGTTGCGCTCGTGCGCCGACTCCAGAAACTCGGCGGCCAGGCGATGACCCCGCTGCCGATCGATGTCGGTGAGCAGGCTGTAGGCGGCTTCCCGAACCAAGGCATGACGGAAGCCATACTCGGCCTGACCCGTCAGCCGACTCTGCGCGTGGACCTGGATCACTTCCGCATCGA
This sequence comes from uncultured Myxococcales bacterium, assembly GCA_937952145.1. Lineage (GTDB taxonomy): Bacteria > Myxococcota_A > Polyangia > Palsa-1104 > JAEUJZ01 > JAEUJZ01. Next base: position 25,507 of record CALFYE010000392.1, on the reverse strand, counting down.
CCAGGGTGGACAGGGAGTGCTCGGCCTCTGCCGCCTCCTCCTCCAGACCGAGCAGCGTCGCGATACCGCCGCGCCAGAAGGTCTGCCCAAACACGGACGCCGCCCGCACTGCTCGACGCGCGTTGCTATCGAGTCGCCCCAGGCGCGCTTGCAGCATGGCGATGACGGTTTCAGACTGCGCCTCCGAGCTGCCTTCGGCAAAGGAGCGGATCAGTTCCTCTAGGAACAGCGCATTACCCGCGCACTGCTCAACGGCCCGGGCGATGGCCTGCGGGGGGACATCCTTCCCCAGCACCTGCACAATCAGCCGTTCGCAGGCCTTCTTGCTCAAGCCCTTGAGCAGAATTTCATTCACCCGGTGGCCATGCCACAGCTTCGGGAAGGTCGCGTGAACCTCGGGCCGCGCGAACGACAGTACCAAGAGCGGCGCTCCCGCCTGCTGGCGCAGCACTTCATCGAGCAGGGACACCGTCAGCTCATCGCCCCACTGCAGGTCATCGAGAACCAGCAGCACCGGCGCAGCAGCACACTCGGCGGCGAAGAAGTCCAAGAGCGCGCGACGTAGGCCATCCCGCATGAGCTTGGGGTCCAGTCGCGCGGCCTGCAAAACTGGCTTCCCCTCGTCGGGAAATGGCACGCTGCACAGCTCGCCAATGAACAGGACGGTACGCTCGGAGTCGGCCGGCGCGAGATGCTCTGCGATGCGCGTCCACAGGCGCTCCCGCTGCGTGTCCAGGGGGTCGCTGTGCGAGATCCCGCACAGCCTGTGAATCACCGCGCGCAGGATGGCATAGGGTGCCGCCGCGCTCATCATGTCGGCACGTCCGACGAGCACCGTGATCGCGTCGTCCCGCTTTTCAATCCGTCTTAGAAACTCATGCCGCAGACGTGACTTGCCGACGCCGGGCGGGGCAGTCACCAGCACGACCCGGGCTTCGGATTCCTCGATGCACGCGGAAAGCTGTGACTCCAAGGTGCCAAGCTCGGCTTCGCGTCCCACGCAGGGCGTCGGCTTGCCAAGGAGCGGGCGGGTCATGTCCACATCGCGTTCTTCGTGCAGCAGCAGCGCTCCACCTGACTGTGGGGTCTGCGCGAACCGTCCCGCCAAGAGCTTCGCCGAGAGCGGATCGATCAGCACGCCGCTCGTCGGTTTGGCGGCTGCCGACTGACTCCCGCGGTGGAGCGACCGCGCGGCCAGCTCGACGACTTCTCCGACGGCGGTTCGCCCCCGAACTGCTCCCCGTCCGGTCGCCATGGCGACGATGGCTTCCGGCCACCGTTCCTTGATAAGCAGCGCCGCGCGGGCGGCCACGGTGGCTTGATCATGCGCGCTGCCGAGCGGCGTCACCGTCACCGCCAGCGTCCCATCCGCCAAAAAGGCCGGCGAGCTCGAAAGCCCGCTGAGCGCCTGGAGCAGCATCCGCTTGTCCGTTGTCGCTGGCTGCACGTCGCTCCCCGACTGCGTTGCCCCAAACCCGATGTCAGCCTCCGGGGCGGCCGCCAAGACGATGCTGAACAGGCTCTGCTCCTGCTCGGCGAAGCTCTCAGCTCCCGTGCGCGGGCTGGCCAAGGTCACCGCCAAGGCCCCCTCCGGCTGCTCGCCCAGGGCCAGAAGCTCGGCGCGCAGGGCTTCGGCATCGGCCAAGCGCTGCTCTGGATCTTTGCAGAGCATGCGGCCAATCAGATCTGAGAATGCCTGGGATATTCCTGGGCGGCGCTCCGCGATAGGAATCGGCTCCTCGAACAGAATACGAATCAGCACCGCAGCGATATGGTCGGCGACAAACGGCGGCTGCCCAATCAGGCATTCATAAAGCACGCACCCAAGAGAAAACACATCGGTAGCCGGCTTCAGGTCACGGCTCCCACGAGCCTGCTCAGGAGCCATGTACTCCGGCGTACCAATGACCATTCCCGTCCTAGTCATCGCCTGCGCAGTCGCTATGCGGCGAGCAATGCCAAAGTCGAGGATCTTGACGCGCCCGATATCTCCCCCTACCAGAAACAGGTTCGAGGGCTTGAGATCGCGATGGATGATGCCGCGTCGATGTGCCGCAGATAGGGCGTCGGCGACCTGTTCAAGAAGTCGTATGCCATCGCGCACCGGCAGGGGGCCGCGCGCCAGGCGCTCGCTTAGCTCCTGGCCGTCGAGCCATTCCATGGCGAGGTAGCGCTGACCGTCTGGTGTCTGGCCGTGGGCGACGTGCGCCACGATGCCCGGGTGGCGCAGCTCGGACAGAAGCTGCGCCTCGCGGAGAAAGCGATCCGACTCGTCGCGGCTGCTGATTTCGGCGTGCAGGAGCTTGAGCGCGACGGTGTCTCCGCTGTAGCGGTCGGTTGCGCAGTAGACCGTGCCCATGCCACCGCTGCCAGCAGCGCGCAGGATCTCGAAGCGGTTAGCAAAGAGGCTGCCAGGCGAGAGCCGCAGATTCCCCATCTTCGGCAGTATGCCCGACCGGCGGGTGGATTGACATCAGGTCGGGGCGGTCGGCATCGTTCCTGCTCCGCCGCTTAATATGTAAACACCTGCTTAGCGCGCGAGCTCGGCGTAGGTGCTGGGGACGTTGACCTGCTTGTGCACCCAGTCCCAGATCTTGTAGCCCTGGAACGTTGGGAGGGTGACGCGAGCGACGGTCTGTTCGACGGTAAGGCCCTGGGTCTTGGCGCTGCCGACCTCACTGAGCAGGTTGCTGAGGTAGTTGATCGAGAAGTCCATTCCGTGCGCATCGGTGGGGTGGTCGTGGCCAGGGATGATGCGGGTGTCGGGGGGCAGCGAGGCGCGGACCTGGCTGAGGGTGGTATTCACCTCGCCAGCGTGGCCGGCCAGCAGCCAGGGCACGGCGGGTTGGGTGGCGACCAGGGGATTGCCGGTCCAGACAATCTTTTCGCTGGGAACGTGGACGAACAGATCGCCGCCGGTCTGCGCGAAGCCGTAGTAGCGTGCGCTGACCTCGATGCCGCCAAGATCAAGGACAAACGGGGAGCTGTCACCCACCAGGATGTCGGCCGCGACAGGACGTAGCTCGTCTAGGCCCTGGTCGTTGCCGAAGTTCATCTTCATAAAGGCGATGTCTTCGGCGAAGTGCGCGGCGATGTACTCGGCGGTGCGCTGGTGCTGGACGATGTGCACGCCGGCCGGTAGGAAAGCGTTGCCGAAGCTGTGGTCGCCGTGGCTGCTGGTATTGATGACGTGGGTGATGGGCTTGTCGGTCTGCTCGCGGACCAGGGCGACGACCTGGCAGAAGAGCTGACGGTTGATCATGCTCTCGACAAGGAGCACGCCGTGATCGCCGATGACAAAGCCGCCGCTCGTGGCCAGGGGAATGCCGGCGGCAGAATAGGTCTGGGCATTGCTGTCGTAGATGGCGTAGACGCGGTCAGCGAGCCGCTGCGACACCAAGCGGACCGCGTTGGGAGTCCACAGGTAGTTGGGGTTGGCAGCGCTGAAGGTCGGGGCAGCGGTGCAGGCGTCAAACGTCTGCGGCGCCGGAGCGCCCCCGCAGCCCAGCGAAAACAGCGAAGCAGATAGGAAGGCGGAGAAGAGGTGGGTCTTCATGGGTCGGGCTCCTTACGTCGGTATGCGATGCAGCGTGGGGAATCGGCAGCGACAAAAGGAGCGTAACCAGGGGCGACAGCGACGATAAGTCAGGCAGAAGGACATGCACTGTTGCCGGCCAGGAAACAGTGCGGCGGGCGGCCCAGGGCGGCGGTTGCGATGCTCTACTCAGACGCTACGGCGCCGGGCAAGACGGCCCTCGACGAGGCAAAGCGCACCCCGCGGGCCCCAGCCTCTCACCGCGCTGACTTCGTATTCCGAAGTTGGATTCCGAAGTCTGGTGGCGCGCTTGCTTGGGAATCGGAAGCTCGGCTAGGGGCAGCCGAACATACCGGTTTGGACAGGGACGGGCAGGCCGGACTGGTATCGAGTTCGACGATGTGGCCACTTGCAGCGCGAATTTTCCTTTTAGGAGGCGAGCCACGAGCGCCGCGTCGAGATCTTCGAGCGACGAGCAGCTGCGGCCCCAGGGCTTTTTTGGGGGCGGCGAGACGCCCCGGCGAAAAAGTCCGCGGAGGCTGCAGCCGTGTAGCAGAGTCGCGTTGAAGGCATTCGCCGCTTAATATGTAAACACTGTCTAAGGACAGTTGGCCCAGGACGGCGTTTGGAAGTGGGCGATGAGGAAATCGACGAAGAGGCGGACCTTGGCCGGGATGTGGCGGGCGTTGGGGAACACGGCGGAGATGGGGAGAGGCATACACCACGCGGGGAGGACGCGGACGAGGCGGCGCTCGCGCAGGGCGGCGGCGGTCAGGAACAGCGGGCAGAACGCGATGCCCAGGCCCTGGCAGGCGGCTTCGACGAGGATCTCGCCGTGGTTGGCGACCATGCGGCCGCTGACCTGCACGGCGACCGCCCCGTCGGGCCCCTGCATGCGCCAGGTGGTGGGGACGGCGTGGTAGGCGTAGATCAGGGCCTGGTGATTTTCGAGCTCACTGGGCTGGCTAGGCGTGCCGCAGCGATGCAGATAGTCGGGACTGGCGCACATTACGCGATCGACGGAGGCCAGGCGACGGGCGATGAGCGAGCTGTCTTCGAGCTCGCCAATGCGCACCGCCAGATCGAAGCCTTCGGCCAGGATATCGACCTTGCGGTCGACAAGGACCGTCTCGATGGTGAGCTCGGGATAGCGAGCCTTGAAGGCGGCGAGCGGGACCGCGAGGTGACTGACCGCAAAAGCCATCGGCAGGTTGATGCGCAGCCGTCCCTGGGGCGAGGTCTGGAGCTCGGTGGCCTCGACCTCGGCCTCGGAGAGGGCGCGCATGGCCTCGCTGCAGCGCTCGTAGTAGGCGCGGCCGACCTCGGTCAGGGTGAGCTGTCGCGTCGTGCGCTGCAGCAGCCGAGCCGACAGCCGATCCTCAAGCCGTGCCACCAGCTTGCTGGCGTACGACTTGGTCACGCCCAGGCGACGGGCAGCGGCGGTGAAGCTGCCTTCCTCGACCACCACCAGGAAGGCTTCCATCTCGGTCAGACGACTCATGATGAGCCTCTAGTGTCCGCTCATCGCCCAGGCGTGATCGAAAAAAGTGAGCCGCCCGCCCGATCGCAGCTTCACAGCATCGCGGCACGAATCGCGTCTAGCATGGAAGATCGATGTCGCGTATCCGATCCTTCTGGCTGGGCTTCCTGGGGCTGCCGCTGTTCTTCTGGGCGGTGGATGGGACGGCGGCGCCGTCGCGCTGTCGTGGGCTGCAGACGGTCGCGTTTTGCCGGCAGGCGCTGCCGACGGGAACGACCGCGGTGACCTGCTACGAGCGGCAGGGGTTGGGAGCGCAGGTGCCGGCCTTGGATCTGGCACCGCTCGGCTGTCTGCCGCAGCTCGAGTCGCTGACCCTGGCCTCGGGCGAGATCGAGTTTATCGAGCGGCTGAAGCTGGGCGGGCTGGGTCCGCTTGTGGGCTTGCCGCGGCTGCGCCGGCTGGCGCTGGAGGAGACCTCGCTAAGCGACTTGGCGCCGCTGTCGGGCTTGCGCGGGCTGGAGGTGCTGTCGGTGCACGCCAGCCCGGTGCAGGACCTCTCGCCGCTCGCCGCGCTGAGCCAGCTACGTGAGCTGGATCTGAGCTGCACCCAGGTCCGCGAGCTCTCGCCGCTGCGTACGCTGACTCGACTGCAGCGGCTGGATCTGACGCGCACCGAGGTCCGCGACCTGACGATCCTCGCCGAGCTTCCGGCGCTGACTTGGCTGGGGCTGGCCGACGATGCGCCAATCGCCAAAGAGGCACGACAGGCTCTGACCGCGCGCCGTCCCGGCCTGGTGATTGCGGCGGGACGGCCGTATTAGGAACGTCTCTCACCGATGCCAGGTAAGGCAACGCCACCACCGTAAAAACGACGGATTCCTTCGAGCAGATGGACGTCGACGAGGGGCTCGCGGAGGGCGGACGAGGCGTCTTGCGTCAGCCGCGCAGCACTTCGCGGAGTTTGACGATGCCGTACACCACCGAGAGCCCGAGCCCCGTCCCCTGCTGTCGCGTCTTGGTGGTGAAGAACGGCTCGAAGATACGCTCTCGCACCTCGGACGACATGCCAGTGCCCTTGTCCTCGACGCTGAGCAGCGCGTAGGTCCCGGGCGGGGCCTCGGGAAAGCGCGCGTCCTCGCCGCTCAGCTCCAGACTCCCGGTCTCTAGACGCAAGACACCGCCACTTGGCATGGCGTCGCGCGCGTTGACCCCGAGGTTCACCAGCACCTGTCCCCACTGCCCAGGGTCGACCCGCACCAGCACCGGAGCTCGCCGCACGTGGGTGAGCTGGATGCTCGCCGGAATCAGGCGCCGCAACAGGCGCAGCGAATCGTCCACCAGATCCCCGAGGTCCAGCACCCGCGGTTCGAGGATGTCCTGCCGGCTGAACGAGAGGAGCTGGCGGGTGAGCGCTGCGCCGCGTCGCGCCGCTTCGCCGATGTCCGCGACGAAGGCGGCCCCATTGCGTGACAGGCCGGTCTCTAGCTGGAGTATCTCAGCAGCCAAGGCGAACACGGTGAGCAGGTTATTGAAGTCGTGCGCTACGCCGCCGGCGAGGTGACCGATCGACTCCCGCTTCTGGCTTTGCAGCAGCCAGGCTGCTAGCTCGCGGCGCTCGGTGACGTCTTCGCTCACGCCCAGCAGGCGTGTGACCTTGCCGGCCGCGTCAGTCAGCGGCCGGATGCGCGCGCGGATGCGCCGGACGGCGCCGTCGGGACGCACGATGCGGTACTCGTGCTCGTAGGACTCGCGCAGCGCGAGGCGCGCCAGCACCTTAGCGCGGTCGTCGGGGTGGATCAGCGCGGCCCACGCGGCGGGGCTGGCCAAGACCCGCTCACGCGGCACGCCGAACACGCGCTCGAACGCCGGGCTCAGGTAGAGCACGCGGCTCCGCTCACCGTTCACCAAAGCGAACACCTGGTCGATCTGTTCGGCCAGCTCGCGGAAGCGCTCGTCGCTCTCGCGCGCGGCGGCTTCGATGGCAAGCCGCGGTCGCAGGTCGCGCAGCATCGCGGTGAAGAGCGTGCGCCCATCGATAACGCTCTTGGCCATCGAGGCCTCAAGCGGGATCTCGCTCCCGTCTGCGTGACGTCCTCGCACCGGGGCGTTGCTCATGCGCCTGGGCCTGTCCGCGGTCGCGGCGAAGTGTCGCATGGCCACGGCGTGGCGAGTGCGATCGCCTTCGGGGATCAGCAGGTCAAGCTGCTGGCCGAACAGCGCACCCGCCTGGTAGCCAAAGAGCGCTTCGGCGGCCGGGTTCGCGAGCACGATGCGGAGGTTCTCATCAGTCGAGATGATCGCATCCATCGCCGATTACACGATCGCGACAAGACGCACTTCGTTTTCGTGCGCAGCGCGGGCGTTGCGCCGCTCGTCCGTTACATCGCGCATCATCGCCTGGATCGCCGGCTTGCCCTCAAAGACGGTGGCGGTGGCCGACACCTCGACCTCGCGGATCTCGCCGGCCAGCGTGCGCGTCTTGATCGGAAAGCGCGGGCTGACCGACCCGCTGCGGTCGAGCGCGTCGAGGCGCGGCGCCACGACCGCATGGACAGAGGGGTCGAGCACGTCCCACACGGGGCGACCAAGAAGCTGACCCGCGTCGGTCGCGCCGAATGGCACCATCGGGGCGCACGATGCGGTACTCGTGCTCGTAGGCATGTGAGAGGAGGGTGGCATGGGGCAGACGGTCACGATCCTCGGGATGCACGAGGGCTTTCCACGTCGAGCGGTCCGCCATCGCCTGCTCGCGCGAGATGCCGAACACCGTCTCGAATGCCGGACTGAGGTAGAGGATGCGACTGCCATCACCGCTCGTCAGCACAAAGACGTGATCGATGTTCGCTGCGAGCTCGCTGAAACGGGCTTCACTCTCGGCGCGTTCCAACGCGAGGCGGCGCTCATCGGTCACGTCGTGTCCGACCACCTGGAAGGCCGGCCGGCCGTCGAACTCGGTGCGCATCGCGCGGATCTCGACCTCGCGGGGCTCGCCAGAGATCGGGCGGGTGGTGACTACTAGAGTTCCATCCAGCGCTGGCTCGTCGCCACATAGCGCACGTCACGATCGAGCAGCGCCATGGGCGCGACCGCATCAAGCACAAGGTCGCGCAGTACATCGACACGTCGGGTACCTGTCATGCGGGACATAGACGGGATGATGAATCCGCGCCAGCCCAGCATATGACGTGGTCATAGACGGAGAAAAGAGGCGCTGAGCCCGCCTCGCCAAGCCTCTAGGTGAATCCCTGGTCTCTGTTGCCCGACGATGAGACGACTTGGCGAACGACCTTGTCGCAGGATCTGCGGATCACGCAGGGTCTGCGTAGGCTACCGGCGCGCACCGTGCACGAGCGGCTGCCAGGGGCGGTTACTTCGCCCACTCAGAATGGAAAGCGCCGGGCTTGTCGGTGCGCTCGTAGGTGTGGGCGCCAAACAGGTCGCGCTGCGACTGGATGAGGTTCGCTGGCAGGCGGTCGCGACGAATCATGTCGTAGTACGAGAGCGCGCCCGCCGTCGCGAGAAGCGGCACCCCGGCCGCAGCACCGAGCGCCACGACGCGTCGCCAGGCGGCATTGCGCGCGCCGATCTCTTCAACGAAGCCGGGGTCAAGGAGGAGGTTCGGCAGGTTGGCATCGCGATCGAAAGCGGCCTTGATGCGACCCAGGAACTGCGCGCGGATGATGCAGCCCCCGCGCCAGATCTTAGCGATCTCGCCAAACGGCAGGTTCCAACCGCGCGTGCGCGAGGCCACCGACAGAAGCTGCATGCCCTGGGCATAGCTGCAGGCCTTGGCGCAGTACAGCGCCTGACGCACATCGTCGATGAGCTGGGCTTTCTGATCGGCGGGCAGGGTGTGCGGCGCCGGACCGCGCAGGATCTGGCTGTTGCGCACGCGGCCGCTCTTGTCGCTGGAGATAACGCGGGCATCGACCGAGCTAGCGATGGTCGGCACCGGGACCGACAGATCGATGGCGTCCTGCACCGTCCACTTGCCGGTGCCCTTCATTCCCGAGCTATCCATCACCTTATCGACGAGGAAGCCAAGGCCACTGCCGTCCTCGGGATCGTGGGTGCGGAAGATGCGCGCCGAGATCTCGATGAGGAAGGACTGCAGCTCGCCTTCATTCCAGCGGGTAAACACTTCGGCCAGCTCTTCATTGCTAAGACCACCGACGCTGCGCAGCAGGTCATAGGCCTCGGCGATGAGCTGCATATCGCCGTACTCGATGCCGTTGTGCACCATCTTGACGTAGTGGCCGGCGCCGCCGGGGCCGATGTACGTCACGCAGGGGCCGGGATCGCTGACGCCGGGGCCGTCGACCTGGGCGGCGATCTTTTTGACCACCGGCTCCAGCCGCTCGTACGCCGGACGCGGACCGCCAGGCATCAGCGAGGGACCGTTGCGCGCCCCGTCTTCGCCGCCCGAGACGCCCATGCCCAAATAGTGCAGGCCATCGGCCTGGATCGACGCGGCGCGACGCTCAGTGACCGTGAAGTGTTCGTTGCCGCCATCGACCAGAAGATCGCCGGGGGCAAGCAGCGGACGCAGCTTGGCAATGGTGTCATCGACGGGGGCGCCAGCCTTGACCATCATGATGATGCGGCGCGGCCGTTCGAGCGCTGCGACGAACTCCTCGGGCGAGTGGGCACCAAAGACGCTGCCCGACCCTTCCTTCAGCTCTGCCTGCGCTCGCTTGCAGAAGCTGTCTACTTTGTCCGTCGAGCGGTTGTAGACCGCGATGGAAAAGCCCTTCTCGGCGATGTTCAGCGCCAGGTTTTCGCCCATCACCGCGAGTCCGACGACTCCTACGGCCTGGGTACCGGCTGGCTGCGTTCCGTGGTTGCTGCTCTGCTCCGTGCTCATGCGGCGTACTCCCCGTCTATTCCGTCTGTTTCGCGGCCTTTAGCTTATCGCAAAAGCCTCCGCCGTCAGCGGCCGAAATCGGCCAGGTCCGACGGCAGAGAGCGCCGCCCGCTAAGATGAAGAAATTATTACGAAAAATTCATTTGATTGAGCAGAATGCTGCCCATGCAGGAAGAAAAGCGCGGGGTGAATCCCCTCCGCGGACCGGGCGAGAGCCGGCGAGGGGTGGGGCTGCGGCAGGGGGGTGGCGTCGCGGAGCTGGGGAGGCCAGAGCTCGCCAAGCGGTCGGGGGCGGCTGGGCCCACGATCGAGCGGGCGGGCCGGGTCGGACGGGCGCTGCGCAGCTTCGATCAGAGCGATTACGTCGCGCACTGGCGTCGCGATGTGCGGGCCGCTGTCCGCTTCTTTGTCGATAGCTGGCTGCAGGTGCATCGGGGGGGCAGCCTGCCCTCGGATCTGCTGGCTGGGCTGACGGTGGCGGCGGTGGCTTTGCCGCTCAACGTCGCGCTGGCGGTGGCCTGTGGGCTGCCGCCGAGTGCCGGGCTCCTAGCGGGGGCGATAGGTGGTGCGATCGCGGCGATCTTTGGCGGCGCACCGCTGCAGGTTACCGGCCCGGCCGCGGCGCTGCAGGTGATGGTGGCCGCCGTCACTGCCGACTTCGGGGCTGAAGGCGTAGCGACGGTGGCGCTAATGATCGGCGTCATCCAGCTGGGCCTTTCGCTGGCCCTCGCCGGTCGCTATGGCCGCCTAGTGCCCGAGTCGGTGCTCGCCGGGTTTACGAGCGGCGTCGGGCTCAAGCTCCTCGACACACAGATCCCGGAGCTTCTGGGCTTCGACTACAAGGTGTCGGAGCTGGCGCAGATGATGCATCAGCCGCTGTGGCTGCATCACGTGGTCTGGCTGGCCGTGGTCTGCGGCATGATGGTCGCGCTGTTCGTCATCGGCATGTCGCGCTTCAAGCGCTTCCCGGCGGCGCTGGTGGGGATCATCGTCGCGACCTTTGTCGCGGTGTACCTGGGCTGGAATATCGAGCGAGTCGGCGCGCTGCCCTCAACCCTGCCGCCGCCCAAGCTGCCGGTCGAGCCGGATGAAAAATGGATCGATCTCTTCGTCCGCGCGCTGCCGCTGGGGCTCCTGGCATCCGTCGAGTCGTTGCTGTCGGCCAACGCCATCGATCGCATGCGCGGCAACGGCACGGGGCACAACCCCAACCTGGAGCTCTTCGGGCAGGGGCTGGCCAACCTCGGGGCGGGCCTGTTTTCCGGCATGCCGGTGACCGGCGTGATTGTGCGCTCGGGCGTCAACGTGCAGTCGGGGGCGCGCAGCCGGGTCTCTGCTCTGGTGCACGCCATGGCTTTGCTGATGGCCATGCTCTACGGCAGCCGCTACATCGCGCAGATTCCGCTGGCGGCCCTTGCCGGCCTGCTGTGCGTCGTCGGCGTTCGTCTGATCGAAGTCGGCACCCTGATTCGCCTGTATCACGAGAGCAAGCTGGAAGCCCTGGCCTTCCTGACGGCGCTCATCGGCACGGTCAGCGGCCACCTGATGTGGGGTCTCGTCGGCGGCATCGCGGTCCACGCCATTTCCGCCTATCTGCACCGCGGCGTGCAGGCCGAACGCGAGCAGATCGAAAAACAGCGCGCTGGCGGCGTCCGCGCCACCCTCACCCGCGACGAGCACGGCGGGGCCAGGCAGGCCGGCCACTACGAACCGCCCCCCGAGCGCCAGAAGTGGCTGTCGAACATCCGCGGCCGGACCCAGATCGCGCGCTCCGCCTATGTGCATCACCAGGCCTCCGTAATCGGTCGCGTACTGCTCGGCGATCACGTCCACATCGCCGCCGGAAGCTCAGTACGCGCTGACGAGGGCTCGCCCTTTTTCATCGGCGACAACACCAACATCCAAGACGGCGTCGTCTTGCACGCGCTCAAAGACAAGTACGTGCACATCGGCGGCGAGCGCTGGGCCATCTTCATCGGTCGCAACGTCTCGATCGCGCATGACGCGCTGGTGCACGGCCCCTGCTACATCGGCGATGAGACCTTCATCGGCTTCAAAGCCGTGGTGCACGACGCAGTGGTCGGCAGCCGCTGCTTTGTCGGCATCGGCGCAGTGGTCGTCGGTGTCGAGATCCCCGACGGACGCTTCGTACCCCACGGCCGCGTCGTCGACTCCAAAGAGGCGGTGCTGGGCCTGCCCCTGGTCAGCGAAAAACAGCTGGAGTTCAACGAGGACGTCGTCGAAGTCAACCGCGGGCTGGCCGCTGCCTACCGCGCCCATGTACGGCGCGGCGAGGACATCGCCGAGGGCGGAAGCCTGGTGCGTCGCGCATCCGCCCCGCTGAAACCCTATGCCATCCGCTTCTAAAGGGAGGACCTGTGCTTGCTAACGCCAATGTGATCTGGGGTTTCCTCACCGGGCTCTGCGTCCTGGCCGCAGTGCTGATCAGTCGCTGTTTTTTCCGCGTCCCCGAGGGACACCTGGCGGTGCTCGTCAGCTTTGGGCGGGCGATGGCCGATGGCCCGGACCACCGCTCGCTGCGGACCTACGCCGCCGGCCTCAACCTCAAGGCGCCGTGGCAGGAGGTGCACGTCGTGCCGGTCATGGAGCAGAACCTGGATCTGTCGGGCGATCATCGCGGCCTGTCGGCGATGACCGAAGATGGCACGCTGCTGCGCTTCGATTCGATCCTGCGCTTTGCCCCGCTGCGCGAGCGCCTATACGACTACCTGTTTGAGCTCCGCGCACCGATCGAGCACATCTCCGGCCTCTTCGCCTGCCTCTTGCGCAACGAGATCGCCAACTTTCGCCCCGACGGTCCTCCTGCCGAGCGCGAGGTCGGTTCCTACGCCATGCTGCGCCGCGAAAGGCAGCACCTGCACGCCCGCATCGAGCGCTTTGTGCGCGAGCGCATCGGCGAGCGCTACGGCGTCCGCTTTCACGCCGTCGACCTGACCGACATCCTGCCCCCCGACGAGCTTGCCGACGCGCTCAACGCCGTCATCAACGCCCAGGCCGAGGCGCATGCACTATTCGCGCGGGCTGAAGCAGACAACCAACAACGGGTACTGGCCGCCGAGCGCGGCGTGGCCATCGCCCGCCAGCAGGCACGGGCCGCCGCTGAAGAAGCGCGGGTGCTTTCGGCGCACCTTACGCGTCTGCATGAAGCCGGCGTGCTGCCGGCCTACATCGCGCGTCGTCGTGCCGAGGTCTACAGCGAAGCGCGCTCGCTATTCCTGCACGAGCCCGATGCGCTGGGCCTCAAGCCCCCACGCAGCGCCGACGAAAAGGAGGCCGCATGAGCCCGCCGCTGCAGTTCATCTTCGGGATGGCCCTGGCCCTTGGTGGCGCGCTGTGTCTGTGGCGCCTGTTTCGCTGGGTCGGCGTCGCAGTCCATGACGAAGAGACGGTGCTGGTCACGCGCTTTGGCAAGCTCGCAGCCGTGCTCAACGAGCCGGGGCTGCACCTCCTGCCGGCGATGCTCTTGCCGTGGATGGCGCTGCGCCGCGTTTCGCAGCAGCTCGACTTTCGCGAGATCGACAACATCCAGATCAACGATGCCACCGGCACCACCGTCATCGTCGATCTGTGGCTGGAGTTCCGCATCGAAAATGCCGAGCGCGCCGCCTTCGCCGTGCAGGACTGGGAGCGCAGCCTACGCAACGTCGCCTCGCACGCCACCCGCGCGATTCTGTCGAACCTCGACTTTGGCCACATTCTGAAAGACCGCACCGATCTCGGCGAGCGCTTAAGGAACGACCTGCGCGATGAGTGCGAGCGCTGGGGGCTGCGTCTGCACAACGCCTTTATCCGCAACGTGCGCCTGCTGCCCGAGGTCGCGCGCCGGATGTTCGAGACGGTCGCCGCGCGCAAAGAGCGAGCCAAGGCGCGCATCGAGGAAGAAGGTCGCCTAGCCGTCGCCATGCTCGATGCCGAGACCGCCGCCCGCGTGGCCCAGCTCGTCGCCGAGGCCAAGTCGCAGTACCCGCTCTCGATGGGCCAGGTCTTCGCCGAGCTCAAGACCCAGCCCGCTGTCTTCGCCGCCTACAACACGCTGTACGAGCTCGCCCAGCTTCGTCCGCATCGCACCGTCGCCTTCGTCGGCTTCGACGGCCTGCGCGCCACCGACGCCGCGATGATGGTCCCCCCGCCCGAGACCCTGGCCCTATCCGCGCGAGCCGCCGCCCTGCCCGGGGAGCCCGGCGAGTCGTAGGCCGACGGCAGACCTGCCGCCTCCGCAGCGAACGTAACCAGCCCGATCAGGTTACGGCGTAGACGCAGGCAGCGCCGCCACAAGGTCATCGGCGGTCCGCCCGATTTGCTCTAGGAGCTCATCCACTTCTTCTGGCGAGATATCGTGCTCGACCGCGGCGTACTCGCGCAGCTCGGCGCTGTACCCTGCCCGTCGCAGCTCGGCGATTGAGGCGCGCGCGCTGAGGGTGGGCACCGCCCGATCGGCGGCACCGTGGAAGGCGACAATCGGCGGCAGCTTTGCCGGCCGAGGTAACGAACGGAGCGCCGCCGAAGGATAGAGCGAAGTCGGGAGCAGGCCGCTTATCGGAAAGGCCGCGGCCACTGCCTCAGGACGGATGACGCAAAGAGCGAAGGCCATGATGCCGCCCTGCGAGAAGCCTGTGACCAGCGGCTTGCCGAGGGTGGGACGGGCGATGACCAGGGCGCTGAGCGCAGCGACGATGCGATCGACTTCCCGGGTCAGAAGGGAGGCGGCGACATCTTGCCTCACGGAGTCGTACCAGATGTAAAGACCGCCGCTTGGGTGGCCGTACGGCAGGATCAGGCGGGCACGACGACGGTAGTGAGCAAATAGCGGCGCAAGGTCTGCCGGGTCACCGCCCATGGGATGCAGCACGACGATCATCGGCACCGGCTGTTCAGGTCGTGCCCCGCCGGTCATCTGCTCGATGTAGCGCACGCCCGCGATCTGGCCCCACTTGCTTTTGGGCGACGGCTCTGACGCCCCCTGGCCGAGCGGTCCCGCCGCTGAATCCGTCGACGGCGGAGCCGCATCCTGCGCGCCCAGCGGCGACGCTCGGTTTCGGCTGCACCCCATCCCCGCGGAGGGAATCACACTGATGCAGAGGAGCACACGCAGAGAAAAAGGAACCGCGTGCGGGAGGCGCATCGGACACTCACCCACTCTTGCCTGGTTCCGGCAGCAGCACCAGCTCTGCGTTGATGGTGATCTCAACCGTGTCCCCCACGACGATCCCTGGCCCCTCGCCTGGGAATTCCCAGCGCAGTCCGAAGTCCTTCCGATTAACAGACGTCGTCGCTTCGATGCCGCGACGGATGCCCCCAGCGTGGTTGAACGGCGGCGAGGCGGTCACGGCCAAGGTCACCGACTTGGTCACGCCATGCATCGTCAGGTTGCCGGTCACCACATACGACGTGGCGCTCGACCGACTTACCGCCGCCGATTCAAACGTGATCGCGGGGTACTTGGCGACATCGAAGAAGTCCGGACTCTTGAGGTGCGCGTCGCGCTCCTCGACGCCGGTCGTGATCGTGCGGACATCCACGCTCGCCGTGATCTTGGACTTTTCGGGATTGGCATCGTCAAGGAGGATGGTGCCCGCCGGCTTCGACAACATCCCGCGCACCTTGCTGAGCACATGCCGACAGACAAACTCGGCCGAGGAGTTTTCTGGATCCAGTTCCCACTTTGAAAGCTGAGGCACAGCCGGAACCGGAAGAGAAACAGGACTCGACAGCAGAGCGGGAACCGGAGCGGAGGGGCTGGCCTGCTCTGGGGCGGCTACTCGGGTCGGTGCGGCGTCGCGTGTACAGCCAATAGCGCCCGCGAACAGCAGGCATCCAACGAGTACAGCGTAGGTCTTGCACACCATTGATTGATCCTTCGAAAAAGGGTTCCCCTGCGGGAGGTGGCGGCCGAACAATTTGGCAGCCCCGACACTTGCGGACTCCCCCGCGCCGACCAGCGCGGCGGGGCCGTCAGGCCGGCGATCCGGCCGCGGGCCTGTGGGTACGCAGCCCGGCGATCAGCAGATCGATGACGCGGGCGGCGCGGGTCTCGATGATCCGCCGCTTGCCCAGCTCGCGCACGCTGAGGCTGTAGGGCAAAAGGGCATTGGTCGCGGTCACCAGTGCCTCCGCGGTGGCGCGCGTCCCCCGCAACGACAGCTCTCCGCGATGCAGTCCATCGCGCAGCAGCCCCTCCAGGATGCGTGCCTCACGCTGGAAGTGGCCCTGGCGGCGCCCGAGCAGCGTTGGACGCAGCGCTGCCAAGAGCTCATCCAGACTGGGCGTGTGCGTCTGTGCACCATCGAAGCGCGCCAGCACCCGCACCAGCAGGCAGCGACGCAGGCGCCGGATCACGTTACCCGGCCCGTCGGCGATATCCCGCATTTCGGCGTGCAGTCGCTCGGCGATGCGATCGATCGCCGACAGCACCAGCTCCTCCTTGCTCGGAAAGAACAGGTACACCGTGCCCTTGCCGATGCCTGCTTCAGCTGCCACATCGGCGATCGACATCTTGCCGTAGCCATAGCGTCCAAGTAGCCGCTCGACGGCATCCAGCACATCATCGCGGGTCGATTCTTCAAGTCGGGGGCGCGCCATCTAGATTTCCGTGACCTGTGACCAATATTGAATTCTGGTCAAATACTAGGATGCCGACATGTCAAGGTCAAGCGGGGATGCCCCGGCTGTCGCCGCGCCAGTACCGGCGACGTCCTTCCGGGATCTATCGACGCGTGGCGGATACCTCCGCCGGTTGCCGGCGCGCTACATCGATGCGTCCTGCACCAGGAACCAGCCGCCCGGCAGGCGCTGCCAGACGATAAGAGTGCTGCCACTTTGGGCAGGTTTTTCTGGCTTCAGGCGCGGCCAGCTCAGCCGCCAGCGCAGAGCCAGGCTGACGAAATCGGGGCTGCTGCGCTGATCGAGTAGCTCGAACTCTAGCTGTCCCATCGTCGCTTGCGCCGCGCCGTACTTTTTGCTGTAGCGCTCCTGCACGACGCGTCGGCCGCGGGTCACTCCGCTGGGCGATATGAAGATGCAGTCCTCGGCGTAAGCGGCGCAGAAGCCCGCGATATCACCGCGATTCCAGGCCGCCGTCTGAGCCTGCATGCGGGCCTGCACCTCGGACAGAGACGCCGCCGATGGGACAGGGGGCGCGGCGACGGCCTCGTCGGGGAACGCGGCCAGGGCGCTGGCGGCGGCGATCCCATGACGCAGAAACTGACGCCGCGGGGCGCGGCGCGGCGAACCTTGGGGGTTGGACATGGGCGACGACTTTACAGTTCTTTACGCGGTGAACACGCGCCATTCACAGGGCCTCCCTAGCTTGGGAGTCATCGCAGAGTGGCTGCGACGAAGCGAAGGAGACGCTCATGTTCTGTTCCATCCTGGTTGGTTTCTTCGTCGGTGTTCTGGCTTTCAAGGCGCTGCGTCATGCGCTTTATTTCCATGGCCCGGGCGGCTGCGGCGGCTATCGCTACGGCCATCGCTACGGCTACCGCGGCGGGCCGGGCTGGGCGCGCGGCGGGTGCGGTCCGGGCTTCGGTCCGGGCGTCGGTGGCTGCGGTCCGGGTTTTGGACCGGGCTTTGGGCCGCGTCGCTACGGTCCGGGATACGGACCCGGCTGCGGACCCGGCTGGGCCGAGCGCGGCGCCTGGGGTCCGCAGGGACAGGGCGGCGCGTGGAACGATGCCTGGGGCAACCCCTGGGCAGGTGACGATCCGCGCAACCCCGAGGCGGACGCCGGGTACGAAGGCGGCCGAGCCGTGCGGGTCCGCGTGAAGAACGTCTCGCTGGATGAAGCGACGCGCGGTCTTGAGCTGCACGAACGACAGCGCGCCGAAGCCGAGCCCGTGCTGAACCGCCTCAAAGAGTGGCTGGGCAGTCGCGGGCCGCGCATCAGCGCCATCCTGACCGTGCTCTCGTCGGAGCGCTTCGATGGCGAGGCCCTGGGTCCGATCCTTGGCGAGCTTCCGCCCACCGAAAGGCGCGAGCTGTTCGAGGGTCTGGAGCACCTGCACACCATCCTCATCCCCGAGCAGCGCGAGAGCCTACGCCGCGCTCTCGGCCTGAGCGAAGCCCCGCCCGCCCCCTCGACGCCGTCCGTCTAGCCCTCCCGCCCCTCGCTGCCGAGGGGCCCGCCCCCATCCGCCCAAGCCCCCCAATCGCCTCATAAGCCCGTCGCGCGGTCCCCCCATGCGGACACCCGTTCCTGGCCAAGTCCGCGTTCACACGCCCAATCTCGCGCAGCCCGCATCGCGGTCCTGATGTAGGCAGCCGGGCGGCAAAAATCGTCTTGCATGTTGGGCCAGCCTCTCTAATATTATGCATACTAAATGAGTAATATCTGCTGGCACTCCTAAGTTGGGGCCAGCGTTCGCCTGAACCGCCAGTCCAACCGGGGGGAATCTCATGAGCTTGTACGAACGTCTGGGGGGATCCGCTGCCTTCGACACCGCTGTCGAGATCTTCTATCGCAAGATGCTCACCGACGATCGTGTCGCCCGGTTCTTTGATGATATCAACATGGATCGGCAGATGGCCAAGCAGAAGGCCTTCCTGACTATGGTCTGCGGCGGCCCCCATCACTACACCGGACGCGACATGCGGACGGCCCATGCCAAACTCCTAAGTCAGGGTCTGAATGATTCCCATGTTGATGTCGTGATCGAGCACTTGGGAGCCACCCTGGCCGAGCTTGGAGCCAAGGAATCCGACATTGCCGAGGTCGCCGCGCTGGCCAACTCGGTCCGCGATGCCGTCCTAAGCCGCGACAAGCCCTCTGCCACGTCGTAACGCGAGGACCCCATGGCCAAGCTGACGCTGCATGGCAAGGTCGCAGAGTCGCAGCCGGGTGAGACCGTGCTGGCGGCGCTGCTGCGCTCCGGAGCCTCGGTGGGACACTCCTGTCTGGCCGGGTCTTGTCAGTCCTGCCTCTTGCGGGCCACCGCCGGCACTCCCGCCGATTGTGGACAGGTCGGCCTGCGCGACACGCTGCGCCAGCGCGGCTATTTCCTGCCCTGCATCACGCCTGCCACCGAAGACCTGACGCTCGCCACCGCTGACGAGGACGGGCTGCAGGTGACGGCGACGCTGGTCGCGACCGACTGGCTCACGGGCAGCGTGCTACGCCTGCGGCTGCGCTGCGATGCTCCGCTGCCCTATCGCGCGGGGCAGTTCATCAACCTCGTGCGCGACGATGGCCTCTGCCGGAGCTACTCGCTGGCCAGCGTGCCGGGTCTAGATCCCTTCCTAGAGCTGCACGTGCGCATCCACCCAGGTGGCCGGATGTCGGGCTGGCTGGCGGGGCTATCCGTCGGACAGCGACTGAGGCTGCGCGGACCGGCGGGCGACTGTTTTTATGTCGCAGGACGGCCGGCACAGCCACTGCTTCTAATCGGCAGCGGCACTGGCCTGGCCCCGCTTTACGGCATTGCGCGCGATGCCTTAGCGCAGGGGCACTTAGGCCCGATCGTTCTTATGCACGGGGCTCGGCAGCCCGACGGCCTGTACTACCGCGACGAGCTAGCGCAGCTTGCCGCTGACCACCTCAGCCTGCAGCTCCGCCCCTGCGTGCTCGGCCCATCGACCCATCTGCCCGCCGACGTCACCGTCGCTCCCCTCGCTGACCACCTGCGGTCGCTGCTGCCCAAGCTGACCGGCTGGCGGGCCTTCCTGTGCGGCGATCCAGCCCTGGTCGTGGCGCTGCGGCGACAGATCTTTCTAGCCGGGGCCAGCCGAAACGACATCGCGGCTGACGCCTTCACCACCGCCCCCAGCGAGCCTATCCCCGCGCGAGATCCCAGTCCGGGGCCGGCCCCACCGCCTTCCTAGTTCTCTGGGTAAGCCGTCCAGCCCGCCGTCCAGTCGTCGCTGCCGAAGGCGCCAAGGTAGCTGGCGGGTGTAAAGAAGGGATCGGCGGGAGCGCTGCCGCCCTGCAGCGCGGGCGAGCCCGGCTGGGGCAGGAAGCTCGGGCGGCTGACATTGAAGGGATCGCGGAGCAGGGGGTCGGCTTCGAGGTTCCCAGGCTGGCCGAGCACCCAGGCCTTGACGTCAAAGGCGGTCATCCCTAGCTGCGTCGTGTCCGAGATGTTCTTGGCCTCGCCGAGCGGGCCGTTCTGGAAAAACAGCGCCCCCTGCAGCGACAGCGCGCCCGACCTGGCCTGCGCCACCGTCGCCTCTTCCATGGCCAGACCGGCATCGCTGAAGCCGGTGACGATGAGGTTCGACAGGCGCGCCTGCACGCCCGAGCGCAGCGCCAGCCCTTCGCGCTTGTCGCTGCCACCCGGTGCGGTGCCGCGGCCCAGGCCAAGCAGCGTGACGTTCGAGATCGTGGGGTTGCTGTGCGGATCGAGCGCCGCATTCATGCGGTTGTTGTCGGCCTCGAAGCCGCGGTTGCCGATGTTGCGATCCTGGGTCGAGACCCAGAACTGCCCGTGCCCGACCCAGCCGAACTCCCAGTCAAAGGCATCGTCCTGGCAGGCAGAAGCGACGGCGTAGCGCAGGTTGGCGGTGCCCCCGAAGAACTCGAAGCCGTCATCCGAGCCGCGATGGACCTGGATGTATTCCAGCGTCGTGCCGCTGCCGACGGCGTAAAGGCTCAGCGAGTTCAGCTCTTTGTCGGGCGCGAATTCGCGACCGGCGAATTCGATGCGCACGTAGCGCAGCGTGCCGCTGTTGTCGTCGCCCCGCGGCGTACCGCAGGGACCGTAGGGACCGGCGCTGGCCTCGGCTTCGGCGCAGACCGTCTCGGGCCCCTTGCCGGCATCGGGCGGATTGTTGATCGGCGCACGACCGCGCAGCACCACGCCTCCCCAGTCTTGCGGCCGACGCTGTCCTGGCAAGCGGCTGCTGGTAAAGACAATCGGCTTCTCCGCCGTGCCCGCGGCGATCAGCCGAGCATCCTGCGCGATGTTGAGATAGCTGACGTTCATCATCGCCTGATCGGCATCGCCGCAGATCGTCGTGCCCGGCTCGATGGTCAGCGTTGCGCCGGCCCGCACATCAATGCGGCCCGACAACAGGTAGCGGGTGTCGGCGCGCCACGTCGTGTTCTTTGTGATGGCCGCGGTGATGCGCTGGGCTGGCTGGCCCAGACAGGTGGCGGCGACTTCGGGGGCGGGCTCGCCCATGCCGGGCTCGCCGCAGGCACAGAACAGAAAAGCGCTGCTTAGGGCAGGAAGGACTCTTGAGGGTGTACGCATGGTCTTCTCCTAGGTCAGTGCGGCGCGCTCAGTGGGCGTAGCTGAGGCTGAGGCTGACGGTGGTGCCGGGGCGGTAGCGGTAGGTCACCCCCTCGACGTAGCCGAGGGGAAACTCGCCTTCCGGGCCGGCGCGCACCATGCCCTTCTGGACGATCTGCAGCGGGTAGTTAAGAAGGTTCTTGGCCGAAAAGCGCAGCGACAGGCCGGCTGGCAGGCGCTGCGCGATCGACAGATCCAGCTGATGACGCGGCTGTTCCCAGCGGTTGGGCTGACCGCTCGCGCCGACCGAGTCGATGCGCTCGCCGAAAACGTTGTAGAGCAAGCGCAGGCCGGTGCCCCAGTCGGGGCGCTCGTACTCGGCGAACAGGTTGACGACAAACGGCGACTGCCCCTGCATCGGGCGGTTGGGATCGGTCTGCGCTCCCGCGGTCTGCGACAGATCGACGCGCGACTGCAGCAGCGTCAGGTTGCCGCCCAGCGAAAAGCCGCGCGGACCTTCGCCGGCAAAGACCAGCTCTTTGCGGAGCTCTAGCTCAGCCCCCAGGGTGTAGGCGCTCTTGGCGTTGGCGAACGAACGAATGATGTCGGCGCCGCCCTGAATGACGGTCTCGATCGGCTGATCGAAGTGCTTGTAAAAGACGCTGACCGCGACGAGGTCAATCGGCCCGAAGAACCACTCGAAGCGGGCATCGGTGTTGACGATGCGCGTGCGCTGCAAAGCAGGATTGCCCTGCACCGTCTCGCCGCCGAAGAAGTCGGTGAACTGGAATGGCGCGAGCTCGCGGAACTCGGGACGGGCCACGGTCATCGAAGCGCTGCCGCGCAGAAATACGCCGGGTCGCAGCGTGTACACCAAGTTCAACGAAGGCAGCGGATCGACGTTGTCGAGCGCGATCGTGCTGTCGCTCTGCGGCAGCTCTGGAGTGCGGCTGATCAGGCGCTGCTGGCTGATCTCGGTGCGCAGACCCAAGTTCAGGCGCAGGCCCGGCAGGAGCGGCAGATCGACGAGCGCATAGGCCGCGTAGATGCCCATCGTGCCGCGATAGCGATCGAAGGGATTGGTCTGATCGCGGGCCTCGGTCGGGTTGTACAGCGCATCGCCGCCCAGCAGATCTTCGGGCGGCCGGCTGGCATCAAGCGGCGCCACGCCGGTGTAGCCGAAGCGATAGCGATTGGCCGAAAACTCGCGGAAGCGGCCCCGGGCTGCCGCCCCGACACGAAAGCGGGCCACGCGACCGGCGAGGAAGCGGAAGCCCTGCCCATAGTCGGCAGCGGCGTAGACCTGATGCTCGCCGTTCTGCGAATAGAAGCGCTGACCGCTGGTGCCCGAGTTGGCGAGGCGGAACGCACCGCCTTCCGTACCGCGCTGATAGGCGACCTCGCGATTGTCGGGCTCACCCCGCGCCGCCAGGGCATAGGTGGCGTTCCAGTCGATGACGCCGTCGCCGAGCCGGTTCTGCAAAAGCGAGTTGCCGGCTAGCTGCACAAACAGCAGGCTGCGGCTGACAAAGCGCAGGCGCGTGTACGACACCTCGCGATCGCTGCTTTGGCTGTAGCCCTGATACTGCCGCGCTTCGTCATCTGAGTTCTGCGTGAACAGCGTGGTCAAAGACAGGCGATGCAGCGGCGCAAGCTGCAGGCTCAAGCTGCCGAGCAGGCCCCACTGCACGCTGCTCGTGCTGCGCCAGCTTTTGCGCGGCGTGCCGTCGGCAAAGAAGCCATTGTCGTAGGCGATATTGGGCCGCAAGAGCGGTCGCCGCTCGGCATCGGCATCGAGATAAAACGTCCGCACCTCTTCAAAGCGCGTCTGCGAATCAGCGCTGTAGCTGGCCGCGGCGAGATAGCCCAGCTTGCGGCCGGCGAGCTGGGTCTGGCCGCCGGTCGACAGCGATAGGCCATAGTTCGGGGCGCCGGTGCCCGTCGACGTGCTCCACAGGTTGGGAAAGCGGCGATAAAAATCGGCGTCCGACTCGCCGGGCTGGCGGCGTGGATGGGCGCGCGTGCCATCGTCGATACCCAGGAAGTCGGTGCGTCCACCGCGATAGCCCAGCGATGGGGCGAAGGCAGTCTGCAGGTTGCCGCCCAGGCTCAGGCCGACGTTCCACTGCGAGCGGCTGGGAAACTCTTGGGTGTTGATCTGCACCGAGCCACCGGCGAAGTCACCCGGGATATCGGCGGTGGCGCTCTTGGCAATGCGCAGGTTGGCGAGCAGGCTGGCAGGAAAGACATCGAAGGGCACAGCCTGCTGATCCGGTTCGGGACTGGGTAGCGGGGCGCCGTTGAACAGGGCATTGGCGTAGCGCTCGCCCAGGCCGCGGACATAGACAAAGCGGTCGCCGACCACGGTCGCGCCAGTGACGCGGGCGGCGGCTTGCGAAGCGCTAGAGTCAGCGGACTTTTTGATCTCTTCGCCGGATAGAACTTCCGAGACCGCGGCGGCGTCCTGCCGCTGACGATTGGCGGCTTCGGTGCTGCTCCGCGAGGGCTCGCGGATGACCTTCTTTTCGACCGGCTGTGTGGTGTCGGGCTGCAGTCGCAGCGGGGCGGCGAGGCGCAGCTCCTGACGGGGCCCAAGGACGATCTCTAGCGCCTGCACTTCGTACAGATCGAAAGCAATCTGCAGCTTGTGCGCACCGGTGGGCAGGGCCAGCGTGAAGTGACCCGCGCTATCGGTCGCAGTCTGTTCTTCCCGTCCCTCCACACCGACATAGACGCCAGCCAGTGGACGTCCGGTACGGTCATCGATCACGCGGCCGCTAACACTTGCCGCCGCACTTGGGAGAGAGGCCTCGCTGACCACAGGAGCATCTGCCGGAGCCGGATCAGCAGACGCAGCCGTCGCTGGGCTGCCTTCATTTTGCGCTGCCCACGCAGATTCCCTAATGCCGCCTACCGCCACTAAACAGACTACGTAGGCGGCCGTCTGGGCATATCGCAGGGCAGACTTAGGAATCCCAAAGGAGTCATGTCCGGAGTCTGTACGCACGCGTTCCACCTGGGGAAGTTGTGCTGCGTACTCTAGTGATCAGGGACAAGACCGCCGTGCCAATTCCGTGACAGGAATGTGACGTTTTGTTTACAAAAACGCGCCGCTTAGAGCGCCTAACAAAACCGTAGCGAGGAACCCCGGCAGCAAGGAGGGAGGAGTGAGCGGCCTCCCGGCCGTGACCGACGACTGACGCAGCGGCCGGGGTCCGCAGTAGGTTTTGATAGGCGCTCTTAGTGGCTGGCCTGCAGCGTGAACATCGAGATGCCGGAGAGGAAGAAGTCGAGGAGGATGACGGCGAAGGAGGAGGCGACGACGGCGCGGGTGGTGGCCCAGCCGACGCCTTCCGAGCCGCCGGTGGTGCGGAAGCCGCAGAAGCCAGAGACGGCGGGGATGGCGGCGCCGTAGCAGAAGCACTTGCCAAGGCCGGTCACGAGATCGCCGGGGGTGACCTTGCTGAAGTCGAAGAAGACTTCAAACGGCACTTGGAAGCTCTGGTAGGCGGTGAGCGCGCCCATGCCGAGCGCGGCGCAGACGCCGAACACAGTGAGCAGGGCGGTCATAAACAGCATGGCGGCGAAGCGGGGCGACAGCAGGTATTCGATGGGTTCGACGCCGCACATGCGCAGCGCATCGACCTGTTCGGTGACGACCATCGAGCCGATCTCGGCGGCGATGCCGGCCCCGACGCGGGTGGCCAGCATCATGGCGGTCAGCGAGGGTCCGAATTCGTGCACCAGGATCTTGGCGAACTCGGCCCCGACCTGGGACAGATCGCCGGTGACGCGGTTGATCTGCAGACAGGTCTGAAACACCAGCACCATGCCGATGAAGCCGAGCGTGGTCAGCACGAACAAGAGCGAGCGATTGCCGATGTGATAGAGCTGCCGCCATAGCTCGCCGCGCGACCAGCGACCGCGGAAACCGCCGCGTGCCACCTGGGCCGACAGCAGCGCAAAGTCGCCGAGCAGCGACAGCAGCGAGATGAGAAGGAGCCGCAGGAGCACGAGGCCGCGCTGCAGCGAGGGACGTGGCGCGGTCCCCTCGCTCATCGCAGCACCAGGGTGAGCAGGTAGTCGGAGATCATGATGACCAGGGCCGCCGCGACGACGGCATCGTTGACGGCGCGACCTACACCGACTGCGCCACCGCGCACGGCGAGGCCGTAGTGACAGCTGGTGAGGGCAATGGCGAAGGCAAAGCACACGCCCTTGATCAGGCCGCAGGACAGATCCCACAGCTTCACGTTGTCGGCGAACGAGGCGAAGAACGACGCCGGCTCGACCCCCAAAAGCAGCTTGCCAAGGATCATGCCGCCGCCAATCGCGATGGCGTCCCCGAGGACGAGCAGGCAGAACATGGCCAGCATCATCGCCAGCACGCGCGGCACGATCAGAAACGGCACCGGCTGGATGGCAAGCGCGCGCAGGCCAGATCG